>CAZXVT010000103.1:0-16058 GCA_964644015.1 uncultured Maribellus sp. | reverse complement strand
AGATATGTCAGTAAACAAAGTAATCTTAGTTGGAAATGTGGGGAAAGACCCCGAAGTCAGGAATCTTGATGCTGGTGTGAAAGTTGCCAATTTTCCGTTGGCCACCTCTGAAACCTACACGGCAAAAAATGGCGAAAAAGTGACTACCACCGAATGGCACAATATAGTTTTGTGGCGGGGGCTGGCTGATGTAGCCGAAAAATACGTTACAAAAGGGCGGCAATTATATATCGAAGGTAGAATCAGAACCCGCAGTTACGACGACCAGGCCGGCAATAAAAGATACATCACCGAAATTTATGGCGATGTTATGCAGTTACTGGGCAACCGGGAATCATCAGAAAACAGGGGCGTTGCAAATGGCAGAAGCAACCAGACTGATTCATTTCAGGCTGCACCTGCACCAGAGATTGAAGCTCCTGAAGGCGACGAAGACCTTCCATTTTAACCAATTCATCTGAATTTTGGAAACGGACACGTTACAATCATCATTTCCACCCGGCACAGAAGTTTTAAACACTTCTGAAGCTTATGCGGTTATGATGATTGCCATCATTTTATTGCTCCTGCTGATATTTATCCGAAGTTCTGAAATTGCCTGTTTAAGTATCGCAACAGACAAAGAATTTCAGAAAAAAAGAAAATTCAGTTTCAGCAAAAAATTTCTGAAGATTCTTAAAAATCAGGAGAGCCTGAAATCTACTTTTATAATTCTGAAAGGAATAACTAACATTTCAGTTGTTATTTCGCTTGTTTTTCTTTTAAGAGGTTTTACTTTTTTTACTGAACAATCTATTCAGCATCAGTCAGTATTGATTCTTTTAATTGTTGCAATCCTACTTGTTTTTGGAGAATTAATTCCACTCATATTTGCCGGGCTTTTCCCTATTTCAATTTTAAAAATTACCGAATGGCCTTTGATAGTTATTGAATTCCTGCTCAGCCCGATAACCCGTTTTTTTAATGGCTTCCCAAAATATCGTAGAAATACAAATGGCAACCACCGAACCACCCTTTCGATGGAAGATATCACACAGGCATTAAAAATGTCGAATGACCCGGTATTGGAGGAAGACAAGGAAATTCTGGAAGGGATTGTGAAATTCGGCAACAAAAATGTGGGAGATATTATGAAACCCAGGGTTGACGTGGTTTCGCTGGATATAAAATCAAGTTTTTCAATAGTGCTGAATTTGATTGTTGACTCTGGATTTTCAAGAATCCCGGTTTATTCGGGCTCTTTCGACAATATTAAAGGAGTTTTGTATATCAAAGACATTCTGCTTCACAGCCACAAAGGAAATTCGTTTAACTGGCAAACTCTAATCAGACCGCCGTTTTATGTTCCTGAAACCAAGAAAATCAATTCGTTACTGGGTGAATTTCAAAAAAATAAAGTTCATCTGGCTATTGTAATCGACGAATACGGAGGTACTTCGGGAATCGTGACACTGGAAGACGTGCTCGAAGAAATTGTGGGTGAAATTGTTGACGAATTTGACGAAGAAGATCACTTTTTCAGTCGGATTGATGAAAAAACCTGGTTGTTTGATGGCAAAATATTACTGACAGACTTTATAAAAACCACCAGGAGCAATGAACTTGATTTCGAGGATATTAAAGGCGATTCTGAAACCCTTGCCGGATTGATTCTTGAATTGAAAGGTGCAATTCCGCAACTTCATGAGAAAATAGTTTACAACCAATACACGTTTACCATTGAGGAGGCAGACGAACGCCGCATCAAAAAAATAAAAGTGGAAATTGATAAAAATACAGATGACGAATAAATACAGGTCTTTCAAAACAGTTGTCATCATTTTTTTCGCGGTGGCATTCATTTTTGCAAACAGTTGCAAAGAAAAATACACACCGAAACCACGTTCCTATTTCCGGATCGATTTCCCTGAAAAAAGCTACCATCAGATTACAGAAAGTTATCCATATAGTTTTGAAATACCTGATTATTCATACATTACACAGGACTCTGACAATCCGGATAAACCGTTCTGGACAAATATTGAAGTACCTTTGAATAAAGCCGAAATTCATATTTCCTATTTTACCTTGAATGAAACCGAAAAAGGTAAAAAGATATTGCTCAATGAGTTAATGGAAGAATCAAGAACACTCGCCTACAAACATTCTATAAAAGCCGACGCAATTACTGAACAGGTTTTTGTGAATGAAGGAAAGAAAGTTTTTGGCCTGATTTACAAAATTGAAGGAAATGCAGCTTCTCCATTTCAGTTTTTTTTAACCGACAGCACTACTCATTTTCTGCGTGGAGCCCTTTACATCCGCGACGTTCCGAATATAGACTCGCTGAAACCGGTCATCGATTTTCTGGAACCCGATGTAATCAGGATCATTGAATCAGCAAGCTGGAACTGATGCCGTTTATTCAGCAAATACAATTCGAATTAGGAAATGCAGGGATTTGGGAAATGACCGAAACACCTGCTGAATTGCTGAACATGATAAAACTTTCAGATGCTGAAAAAAAGCATTTTTTGAAGATTTCAGCACCCAAAAGGCAAGTCGAATTTCTTGCAACAAGAATTCTTACAGAAAAAATAACCGGGGAAAAGAGCGAAATTGTTTACCAAACCGATGGAAAACCAACATTGCTGAACAGCCGGAAATTTATCAGCATTTCGCACTCTGCCAACCTGGTTGTGGTTTTTATTTCGGAATTGAATTGTGGTGTGGATGTTGAAACGATTAACCGTGACACCGATCGCATTGCCAAACGGTTCCTTCATTCTTCAGAAATGGAAAACATTCAAAAATCTGATCAGCCAAAATTGCTGCAATTGCTTTACTGGTGCGCCAAAGAAGCTATTTTTAAATGCAGTCCGCAAAAAGGAGTTCAGTTTAACGAACAAATTCTCATTTCTCCATTTAACATGAATCACGAAACGCATTTTATAGCTTCGCTGACTTCAGAAACCGGCAACGAAAATTTCAATCTCTGGTTTTTAACTGTAAAAAACAATATGCTTGTTTTTTGTGTTGAAATGGGTAAAAATGAACAATGAAAACGACTGTAAATCATATTCTCATTATTTTCGGCGCGTCAGGTGATCTTACCAAACGTAAACTGATCCCGGCAATTTTTGATCTTTTCAAACAAAAACTGCTGCCCGAAAAATTTGCGGTTCTGGGCGCTTCGCGTTCAGTTTTGTCCGACGACGAATTCAGAAAACGGGCAACCGAATTTCTCCCTGATGATTCAGAAACGTTAACATTTCTGCAGAAACTTTATTACCAACCCGTTTCAAACGATTCAGCTGGTGATTTTATTCCACTGAAAAATCGGTTAGATGAATTATCAAACAAACTCGAAATACCAGAAAATTACATTTTTTATCTCTCCACCCCACCCTCGCTTTACAGTGTAATTCCGCGTTTTTTACATGAAAACGGTTTAAGCCGTTCAAATAAATATTTCCGCAGACTGATTATCGAGAAACCTTTTGGTACCAATCTCGAAACTGCCAAAGAACTGAATATTCAGTTGCTCAATTATTTTGATGAAGATCAGATTTACCGGATCGACCATTATTTGGGCAAGGAAACGGTTCAGAATATGCTGGTTACCCGTTTTTCAAACGGAATCTTTGAACCACTCTGGAATCACAATTACATCGACCGTGTGGAAATTACCTCTTCCGAAAGTCTTGGAGTTGAAGGTCGGGGCGGGTATTACGACCACTCAGGCGCTTTGCGCGACATGGTGCAAAATCACCTGATGCAGCTTGTGGGTTTTGTGGCCATGGAACCGCCGGTTATTATCGAAGCCAATGCCATCAGGAACGAAATTGTAAAGGTTTTTCAGTCGCTCCGGCCATTTCGTGAAAATATGATTGATCGGAATGTAATCCGCGGACAATACACAGCATCAGTTATCAAAGGAGAAAAAGTACCGGGATACCGCGAGGAATCTGGTGTTGATCCGCTTTCGAGAACCGAAACATTTGTGGCCCTAAAGTTTTTTATCGACAACTGGCGTTGGGCGGGTGTTCCGTTTTATATCCGCACCGGGAAAAAAATGCCGACACGCGTAACTGAAGTGGTCATTCATTTCAAAAATGTACCTCATCAGCTTTTTGGCAAAACCACTGGCCCTGCAAACAACCAGCTGATCATCAGAATTCAGCCCGACGAAGGTATTTTGCTGAAATTTGGTATGAAAACACCGGGCGCCGGATTTGATGTTCAGACTGTAAACATGGATTTTCATTATTCCGATCTCGCCAATGTTACGGTTCCTTCGGCTTACGAAAGATTGCTGTTGGATTGTATGCAGGGTGATGCCACTTTGTATGCCAGAGGCGATGCTGTTGAACAGGCCTGGCAATTTGTTCAGCCAATTTTAAATGCCTGGGAAACCAATCCTGAAATTCCGATTTATGGTTATCCGGCCGGAACCTGGGGACCCGAGAATGCTGACCGGCTGATTACCGGGGCCAGTTGGAGATATCCGTGTAAAAACCTCACAAACGACGGACTTTATTGTGAACTGTAATAAATTCCTTATTTTTCAAAACCAAATTTAAAATCCGGAAATATGGCTGGATCTACCGAAGTTAAAATTTACAAGAATCCGAAAAAAACGGTAAAATCGCTGGCTAAGGATATTTACCAACTGACAAAAGCTTCAGTTCAGGAACCAATTCACATTCTGTTATCAGGAGGAAATACCCCTCTGTTGTTGTTTCGCAAACTAAGTTCAAAATACCAGGCTGAAATTGAATGGGAACGGGTTCATTTCTGGTGGGGTGATGAAAGATGCGTTTCACCTGAAAGTGATCAAAGTAATTTCAAGGCAGCAAATGACCTTTTATTTTCTGCGATTCTGATTCCTGCGGAGAATATTCACCGGATCAGGGGAGAGGAAGATCCGGAAAATGAGGCAATCCGATATTCCGAAGAAATAAAAGCGAACCTGAATTTTCGGGGCGACAGTCCTGTTTTTGACCTGGTTATTCTGGGTTTGGGTGAAGATGGACATACGGCTTCTATTTTTCCCGATGAGATAGAACTTTTTGAAGATGAACGGATTTGCGCCGTCACCAGTCATCCTTTGTCGGGACAAAAACGAATTACGCTGACCGGGAAAGTGCTGAACAATGCCAACCGGATTTATTTTCTGGTGACCGGCGAAAGCAAATCCCAGCGGATTGCCGAAATTATGAACGATGATGAAGCCGCCAAATTATTACCGGCTTATTACATCACACCTAAAAATGGCGAGCTGATCTGGTTTATTGACGAAGCGGCAGGTTCAAAAATTATGTAACAGATCAATACTGAAATAGCAATTATTCGGCTACCGGCTGAAGTTTCAATACCTTTTCAGCAAATTTTACTGTTTCGTTAAAAACTTCCCTGTACGATTTAGAAGTCAGTTCGCAGGCAATTACATGATTTCCGGCTTCAGGAAACGCCATTTTTTCTTTCATTTCGAGAGTTGTTCCCAACTTATCGAACATTTCAAGCATGGCGTCAACCCGAACTGTTTCATCCTGGTGTGTTTCATCTTTGTAATAATAAGCCAGAAAAACAGGTGTTTTCACCCTTTCGAATGTCGATTTATTCATGGTAGCTTCCACCAGTTGTTGCAGGTAAACCACAGCTTCCATCCGGTAGCGGCAATCCCAGTACTGACAGTCTTTTGAATCAAAATTTTCATTGGTTACACGGTGAGTTCCGCCGGTTACTTTTCTGCCAATTTGTAGCCCCCAGGGTTTTGAAAGCAAAAAGGCAGCGCTGTTGTTGATTTTAATGTTGGGAGAATACAAAATCAAAGCATCGACCAAATCAGGA
This sequence comes from uncultured Maribellus sp., assembly GCA_964644015.1. GTDB lineage: Bacteria > Bacteroidota > Bacteroidia > Bacteroidales > Prolixibacteraceae > Draconibacterium. The sequence goes on along the minus strand of CAZXVT010000103.1, from coordinate 10,226 downwards.
AATTCGGCAGCCAACTTCAAACCAAGCGTTCCACCAGTCGAAGTACTCATAATAATCACTTTTTCGCCCAGAATATGGGCAACCATAAGCGCCTGTTTGGCCGATTCCCACAAGCGGTCGGGTGTCATGTCAATCAAGGCATCATCGGTAATTATTCCATGCGAAGCTAATCGTGGAAAATAGGCGTTGAAACCAAATTTTCTTGCAAAATCCACGTTGGCAGGATACCCTTCGTACCACGACGCCGAAAAACCGTGCAGATAGAGAAGCGCATATTTTGTGGGCTGTTTCAGCGTGTCGTTTGCCCAGATAATCCGGGTCTGGTTATCAGGTTTGATATTGAATCCTGAATCATTTTTTGCAGCGATATTTTTAAGCTCAGCAACAGATGCCGTAATTGAAGGTAAATCATTATTCAAAACCGGTTTTGGAGGTTTTGGGCCAAGAATATAGATCAGTACAATGGCAACAATCACAATGGCAACAAATTGCAATACTCTTTTCATAATTCTGATTTTAATAAGTTCTGCTTATGTCAAATTTAAAACATATTGAATCACAATGAATCTTTCGGGATAAAAACTTCAATAAAAAGCAGATTTTCTGATTTGTGATATTCATCCAATTACCATCTTTGCAAATCTTTAAAAAATCTGATGCCGCATTTTAACGAAATACTTGTTTTCGTGGCCGCTTTGGCAGCCGGTTTTATCAATGCCATGGCGGGTGGCGGGACATTAGTCAGTTTCCCTGCTTTGCTGGCAATCGGTATTTCGCCGGTGGTTGCCAATGTAACCAACACTGTTGCGCTGGTTCCGGGCACCATTGGCGGAATGTGGGCACAGCGTGATGCTTTCAAATCACAATCGGGAAGACTGAAAAAATTGCTGCCGGTATCAATATTGGGTGGATTGGCCGGAGGATTATTAATTCTGAATACCAGCGAAGACGCATTTAAAAGCCTGATTCCGTATCTGATTTTGTTAGCTACTGCTTTGCTGGCGTTTCAGATCAAGATAAAAAACATGGTTGCCAGTCGGTTGGGACAAAAACACACCGAACATCATAACCCGGTTTTTATGATAGGAGCTGTTTTTTTGGCGGCTGTTTACGGTGGTTATTTTGGCGCCGGACTGGGAGTAATTCTGATGGCTGTTCTGGGTTTTGTCACCGACGAAAACATGACAAGGCTGAATTTTCTGAAGCAGGCGCTGGGTTTTGTGATCAATCTGGCTGCCGCTATTTACTTTGCTTTTTCGGGAAAAGTTGACTGGTGGATTGCGTTTATCATGATTTTCGGATCGCTCACCGGTGGCTGGATTGGTGGAAAACTGGCAGGCCGGATAAAACCCGAAATCCTTCGATGGATTGTGGTTTCAGCCGGCCTGGTTGCAGCGGTTGTGTATTTTGTAAAAAATTAATGCGAAACCGCGCTGGTTACCACAGCAGGTTCTTTTTGCAGCAAATCAAGAATAACGACACTGTTTTCTCCGGATTTCAGAAAACTTTGCGGGCAATATAATCTTTTCTGCGGCCCTATTTCCCAATATCTTCCCAGGTTATTTCCGTTCACCCAAACGATTCCCTTGCTGTAGCCCGACATATCAAAATAGGTATCAGCAGGTTCTTTCAGGTTGATGGTTCCCTTGAAAAATGTCCCCGGTAAATCTGAAATCTTATCGGTTTTACCCAGGTTCTGAATCCAGTTTTCTTTGAGTGGAAACTGGTAAACATCCCAGTTCATCAAAGTCATTCCATTCAGAATCACCCTGTCTGTTATCCCTTTTCTGTCAATCATAAACTCTGCAAAATTGATGTGCCCCATTGCTTCAACCAAAATATCAAGAACAGGTGTTTCCACATCGGTTTTTGGCAGCATCACAGTGTTTTCATTAAGTCTTCTGTCCACTGTGTCAATCAACTGTCCATTCAGAAAAACCAGTGCATAATCATGCAGGTCGCGTAAAATCAGTTTACCACTTTTATGCCCCACCAGTTTGGTACGATATAAAATCATTCCCTGGTACTGGTCCAGGTATTCCATAGGTTGTGGCTGTACCAGTTTTACAGGTTCGGGCAGGTTGTTCCAAATCGAGGTAAAAGGTGCAGGTTTGAAATCAGGAACTTTTACAACCGGTACTTCTTTTGGGATTTCGGACAGTTTTTCATTTGCCGGCAGATATTTCTGAATTACCTCCCTGATGACTTTGTATTTTTCTGTCACTTTTCCTTCTTCGGTTATCGGCGCATCATAATCGTAGCTGGTCAGATCGGGCATAAAACTATGATTAATACCGTTTTTGGTGCCTTCAATTCGGTCGGCATTGGCACCAGCCGTAAACCCGAAATTGGTTCCACCGTGAAACACATACAGGTTGAATGATTTATTATTCTTCATCAGAAAATCAACTTCCTTCCCAATATCCTCTGGTTTTACTTTCGCCCATTCTTCGCCCCAGTGCGTAAGCCAGCCCGGGTAAGTCTCGCTGCTGAAAACCGGCACACCCGGGTTCATTTTCTGTGCCAGCTCAAAATCTTTCAGACTCGAACCAGAATCCAAACCCACAGCCAGTCCTGGCAAACTTCCGGCTTCGAGCATGTACGTGGTGGGGCCGTCGCCGGTGGTAAACGGAACATCAATGCCGTTTTTACGCCACAAATCGTCCAGCCATTTCAAATAATTTCTGTCGTTGCCAAAACTGCCGTATTCATTTTCAACCTGAAGCAAAATAATGGGGCCACCTTTTGTAACCAGAAATGGTTTTACCACTTTGGCAAGCTCATTAATATACTTCTCGGCTGCCGCTGTGTATCGCGGATCCATGCACCTGATTTTAATATCGGGGTATTTCAGCAGGTAGGGCGGCATTGCCCCAAAATCGTATTCGGCACAGCAATAAGGACCAGGACGCAGAAAAACAAACATTCCTTCTTCTTTTACAATCGTTAAAAACTCAGCCAGGTTCCGGTTCCAGGTGGTGAAATCATATTTCCCTTCCTCGGTCTCGTGATTGCTCCAGAAAACATAGCAGGCAATGGTATTCAGTCCCATGGCTTTCGCAAGCTGGATGCGGTTTCTCCAATGTTCGGGAGGAATACGGTCGGGATGAATTTCACCGGCACGCATTTGAAAAGGTTTTCCGTTTAACAGAAAATCATTCTCTCCAAGAGCAAAAGTGTATTTCTGTCCGGCATTGTAATATTGTGGAAAAACAATTGACGGAACCGCCAACAGAAAAAGCAGAAAAATCGTAAAATGTGATTTCATTTTTTCAGATTTTGAAATGAGTGAACGAAATTAGAAGTTTTTTGATTTTCATATCATGACAGAATTCAACCCGACAATAGTTTAAAGCAGTTTTCTTTTCAATCATTCCTGAAGAATTTTTGCATCTTTAAAACAAAAAAAATGCAAAAACCTTTGGTTGCCGGCATTGGCGAATTGTTGTGGGATATTTTTCCGGAAGGAAAAATGCCGGGTGGTGCATCGGCCAACTTTGCCTTTCACGCCTCACAGTCCGGTTGCAATGCAATCTTAGTCAGTGCTGTCGGAAGTGATGAGTTGGGCAGGGAACTTCTATCGGCACTCAATGGTCTAAAACTGAACTTAAAATACATTCAACGAAACAATTTTTCTACCGGAACAGTGACCGTTCAGCGTGGTGAAAATGGCCAGCCACGTTATACCATTCATGAAAACACAGCCTGGGATAACATTCGGTTTAGTGATGAAATTCGTGAAATCTCAGATCATTTTGACGCAGTCTGTTTCGGTACACTAGGACAGCGAAACCTGGTTGCGGCAAAAACAATTCAAAAAGTATTAAGCAACTTAAAGCCCGGCTGTCTGAAAATTTTTGATATCAACCTCCGCCAGCATTATTATTCAGCAGAAATTATTGAAGAATCTTTGAAACAGGCCGATATTTTCAAACTGAATGACGAAGAGCTGAAAGTTGTTTCTGAAATGTTTGGTATTGCCGGAACAGAAGAAGAGCAGTTGAATCAGCTTGTTGTCCGTTACAAACTGAAATACGTCGTTTATACACTGGGTGCAAATGGCAGCCTGATTTTATCGGCTTATGAAAAGTCGTTTCTGAATGCACCTCAGGTAAAAGTGGCTGATACAGTGGGTGCCGGCGATTCGTTTATTGCTGTTTTCACTGCCGGAATTTTGCAGGGGGATAATTTAAAAACTGCCCATCAAAAAGCGAATAAAGCTGCGGCTTTTGTGTGTTCTCAAAATGATGCCTGCCCGGTTTTCCCCACTGATTTATTTCAACAATTATAAAAGAAATTTAACAACAGGCCGAAAATTAAAGGAAACAAAGGTTGCCTGACCGGTTTGAGTTACCTTTGCAAAAAATTGAAACGGATTTTGGAAACAAGCGAAAATACAAATAGTGCGCCCCGGGTTGGCAATGTTTTACTCGACGTGGGAGCTGCCCTGATGAGTTCAGGAGCCAGCACACATCGTACCCGGCTGACACTGGAAAGACTGGCCAATGGCCTTGGCTTTAAAATTGAATTGCTGATTACCCAGCGGGCGCTGATGGTAACAGTTATGGACGAAGAAAAGCAACATTTGGTGAGCAGGCTGAAACGAACCTCGCCCCACGGTGTGAATTTCAAGCTGGTAAGTGGTGTCAGCCGCATGAGTTGGCGGGTACTTGAAGAAAACTGGACAGTTGAGCAGATTGAAAACGAACTGCGGCGACTGAAAAAACTTCCTCATTATCCGCGATGGATAGTACTGACCATGGTAGGACTTGCGGGGGCTGCCTTCTGCCGGATTTTCGGTGGCGGATTGCCCGACATGGCGGTGGCATTTGTAGCTACGTTTGCCGGTTTATATGCCCGGCAAACTGCTGTAAAAAAGAAATTCAATCCGTACATCAGTATCTATTTTGCATCATTGGTGGCGTCGCTGATTGCCGGAACAGCAGAGTTTTTTGCGATTGGCAGTCATCCTGATGCGGCGTTCTCCACTGCCGTTTTATTTCTGGTACCGGGAGTTCCGATGATCAACGCGGTGACCGACATGATGGACGGTAATACACAAAATGGTCTTGTGAGATTGTTCAACACTTTAATCATCGCTTTTGCCATTGCAATGGGGGTTTTCACAGCGAGGGTAATTTTTAATTTCTGACAATGGAAATACTGGAAATCATCATAAAAAGTCTGGCTGCCGGTGTTGCAGCAGCCGGTTTCGGAATTTTGTTCAATGTTCCGCAACGCACCATTTTGCCCATTATTATTCTGGGAGCTGCCGGCGGTTTGATAAAATTCGGCACCATGCATTTCGAAGTGGGAATTGTTCTTGCATCCTTTCTGGCGGCCATTGTTATCGGGATTATCAGTATCCAGATGGCTCATTTTAAAAACAGTCCGCCGCTGGTTTTCTATATTCCGTCTGTAATTCCCATGATCCCGGGATTTTTTATTTATAAAATGATGTTGGGATTTATGTCGCTGTCAAACATCACCGATAACGAATTATATATTCAGAATCTCATTCAAACTGTTAATTTTGGCACAAAAGCAACGTTTATTCTTATTTCACTGGGTATTGGCGTGGCATTTCCCATGTTAATTTTGAGAAAGGAAACCGTTAAAAAGAAAAAACCGAAAAAAGCTGATCAGATATAAACCGCAGGACGTGCCAATGAAGCAACTATTCATCTCCATTTTTTTTCTGTCATTTTGTTTTGTAATCAAAGCTCAGGGTTTCAGGGAAAGTAATCTGCCGATTGTGATTATTACAACCGATGGAAACAGGGAGATCCCAGATGAACCCAAAATTGGCGCGACCCTGAAAATCATTGATTCGCCTGATGGTTCGCGAAATAAAGTTGCAAATGCCAGCGATCCGCAATATTTGAATTATTCAGGAAGAATTAAAATTGAAATCAGGGGTTCTTCATCACAGTCGTTACCAAAGAAACCATACGGATTTACAACTTATAAGGAGGACAATATCACCAAAAACAATGTTTCTATCCTGGGAATGCCGGAGGAAAATGACTGGATTTTAAATTCAATCGCGTATGACCCATCACTCATCAGAAACTACCTTTCGTATTACCTTGCCCGTCAACTTGGAAATTATGCCACCCGCGAAAGATATTGCGAAGTGATGATCAATGGCGACTACAAAGGTTTGTACATTCTGATGGAGAAGCTGAAAATCGACAAAAACCGGATCGACATTGCTGAAATGGATGAAACGGATAATGCTGCCTTTTCAGTTACCGGTGGTTATATTGTGAAAGCCGACAAAACCACCGGCGGCGATGTGGTTGACTGGGGCATGGAATCGTATGCCGGATGGACGGATTATATTTGTGATGATCCGGCCTCAGATGAAATCACCTCAACTCAAAAAAATTACATTAAAAACCAGTTCACCAACCTGCAAAAAGTGGCTTCGGCCCAGAATTCTCAGATTACAAATGGTTTTCCATCGATAATTGACATTCCCAGTTTTGTTGATTTTATGATTATCAACGAACTGGCTTCCAATGCCGACGGCTACCAGTACAGCACTTATTTCCACAAAGACCGAATGGGTAAACTACGTGCAGGGCCTGTCTGGGATTTTGACCTTACTTACGGAAATGATCTTTTTCACTGGGGATTTGACAGAAGTCATTATAATATCTGGCAGTTCGAAGGCGGTGGAAACACAGGATCGAAATTCTGGAGAGACTTGTATTATAATGGCACTTTCAAATGTTATTTAACAAGAAGATGGAAAGAACTGACCGTTGAAAACGGACCGCTGAACTATGAAAAAATCTGTTCAGACATTGATGCTTTTGTCAGCGAAATTTCAGAAGCCAGTGTCCGTGAAAATACCCGATGGGGCACCATTCCTGACCACAGCGGTGAAATTGCAGCCATGAAAAACTGGCTCCGGGAGCGGTTTAGCTGGATGAATGCGAGACTGACAAATTTTTCTGCCTGTGCCAATCCTGCACTTCCGCCACTGGTAATTTCAAAAATCAATTACCACCCGCAATCGGATGAAGACACCGAAAGTTCGGATTACGAATTTATCGAAATCACGAATACGGGCACTGCCACTGTTAATCTCACCGGAATTTACATGCGCGAACTGGGAATTGGGTACCAGTTTCCAGCTGGTTCAACACTCGGTGCCGGGAAAAAACTTCTGCTTGCCGGCAATTCTGCCAAATTCACTGCTCTTTATGGTCTGGTTCCTTTTGGCGAATTTTCGCGAGAGCTTTCGAATAAATCGGAAAAAATAGTTTTGGCCGATGCATTCGGCAATGTGATTGATTCTGTCCGTTATTCCGATACAATTCCCTGGCCCGAAGCCCCAGACGGCGAAGGATATTTTCTGCAACTGAAAGATTTACATGCCGATAATTCACAGGCAGAAAACTGGATGCCTACCACCGATATCATGACATCTGCAAACGAACTCACCATGGAAAGCAGGCTGCTTGTTTATCCCAATCCGGCACGCACTGAAATTGCAGTTGACCCGCAGGGAACAGTCATAAAATCGTACTCCATCACCGACCTCAGCGGCAGATTGCTGAAAACCGGAAAACCGGAAACAGAACACACCTTTAAAATCAATATTTCTGATTTTTCTCCCGGCATTTATCTGTTGCATGTCATCACGCCAGGCAAACCGGATTACATACACAAAATCAACAAATTGTAATCACTTTTTCATCGTGGCGAATTAGAAACAAAACCACATTGTTCTTCCTGAAAATCTGTTAGTATCTTTTAATAACTCCTGAAATCAGAGCTTCTTCACTTAACAAAACTATCGGTATTTTGGTCCCAATTAATCAATAAAATACCTGCTAAGTCAACAACAGAAAAAACTATCAGAAAAATGACAAGAAGAATTATCGGAATTCGTGAAAAACTCCCCGTTCTTGAAAGTTTGCCGCTGAGTTTTCAGCATCTCACGGCCATGTTTGGTGCTACCATTCTGGTTCCCATTTTATTGGGCGTCGATCCGGCCATCGCCCTGTTTATGAATGGTATCGGCACTTTGCTGTACACCTGGGTTACCAAAGGCGGAATCCCGGCATACCTGGGTTCCAGTTTTGCATTTATTGCCCCCACCCTGTTGATCATCAGCTCGTATGGCGGCTTTCAACACGCACAGGTCGGATTTATCTTTTTCGGGCTGTTTTTTATCGTTATCTCCTTTGTGGTAAAACAATGGGGAATAAAATGGATTGATGTGGTGATGCCGCCCGCAGTAATGGGTGCTGTGGTTGCCATTATCGGGCTCGAACTGGCGCCGGTTGCCGCACAACAGGCAGGCTTGGCACCGTGGCCAACCAATGTAGGGTCAACCGTACCACCTTTCGAAGTTTCAGCCAATACGCTGATCGTTTCGATGTTTACATTGCTGGTCGGGATTTTTGGCTCGGTGATGTTTAAAGGATTTATGCAGGTGATTCCAATTCTGATTGCCGTTGTGGCCGGTTATCTGCTGGCACTCGCCATGGGAATGGTTGACACCGCCGCCATTGCCAACGCACCGTGGTTCGGCCTTCCCCATTTTCAGGCACCGGTTTGGGACCCCAACGCCATTGCCATCATTGCTCCGGCGTGTATTGTGGTATTAGCCGAACACATCAGCCACCTCATCGTAACCGGTAAAATCACGGGCGAAGACCTCATGGAAAAACCCGGCTTGCACAAATCATTGCTGGGCGATGGTATCAGCAACGTACTTTCAGGTTTTGCCGGTTCGCCACCCAACACCACTTATGGTGAAAACATTGGTGTGATGGCTATCACCCGTGTTTACTCGGTTTGGATTATCCGCGGCGCAGCTATTCTTGCGATTGCTTTTTCACTCATCGGAAAAGTTTCGGCCGCCATATCCACCATCCCCACAGCGGTAATGGGTGGAATAACCGTTCTGCTTTATGGTGTTATCGCAGTACAGGGATTCCGTATGTATGTTGAGCAGAAAGTTGATTTCAGCAAAAACAGCAACATGGTATTGGGCGCTGTAACTTTTGTAGCCGGTGTAAGCGGAGCAAGCATCACCATCGGTAGTGTTCAGCTAAAGGGAATGGCACTGGCAGCAATTGTTGGTGTCGTATTATCGCTGGTTTTCTGGATGCTGGGGAAAGCCGGTTTATTAAACAAAGAAGCTTAGATTTTAAGACCAATACATCAGATCATCCGGGTAGCCGTAAGGTTGCCCGGATTTTTTTTGAAGATGCCGGATATTGGATAAAATCTGATACCTGATTCTGAGATTGGGAATTTAGTATTTTGATTGTATTAAAATTTTGATGCTCACAACGCACCTGGCGAATCATCTTACAAATTCAGTGACGACCGGAATACTGAATAAATTCCCCCTTAAATTATTACAAATGAGAAAGCAGACTGTAAAAAATTCTATTGTCTCAGATATATCGTGGCTTTCGTTGATCAAAAACATTGAATTACAGATTAAACATGCAAGTGTTTCAGTGATTCAATCAGATTACTCAATTCAGCAAATGTTTTATTGCTGTGTTTCTGATAAATGGCTTCATGAAAAGCTTCAATTTCTTCAAGTACAGGCATTGCTTTTTTCCATTTATTATCATTGATGGCAGCTAAAAACATACTTCCTTCTTCTTCCATTTTTTTCAGCGATCGATCAAGTGTGTCATTCCCCAGGTCCGACAGAACCAACAGTTTAATCCGCTTATCCGAATCATCCTGAATTTCATTCAGAAGTTTACTATTGATAAGACGGCGTATTGTGTCCATGCCTGTGGTATATTCCAGGTGAAAATGATTGATGAGGTCTGTTTTTTTCACTTTCCCCATTTTGCCAACCGTTTGAAGAAACAGGAATTCGAGCCGGGTGTTGATCATCATTTCCTTTAATCCCTTCCGGATGTAAAACTCATGAAAACGCGCCAGTCGGGCTATGGTTTCCAGAAAGCGTTTTTTCTCATCTCCCGGATTATACTTACCCGGTGCAACTTTTTTCTGTGCAAGTTGAGATTGAATTGGCAAAGTATCCGTTTCATCGTCGTATTTCCCGATAATCCATCCCGCAAAATCCCTCAGGTTAAAATCAGCATGATTCCGTTCGTATTCTTCGAGCAACTGAATAAGCTGTTTTATAACATCATATTTATTTTCCATTTAAATCACTTTGATGCAAAAATATAAAAAACTATTGCTATGTTTGCATCGGATACGATATATTT
>CAZXVT010000102.1:0-16504 GCA_964644015.1 uncultured Maribellus sp. | reverse complement strand
CTATGTCAATTGATTTAAACAGTAATGATGCTATCAGAGATAATCGCATTTCCACACTAAAATAACTTTTATGCACCATGATTGAAAAGAGGGACATAATGAAAAATAACCGCAAAAAATGGAGAGACAATTCACTCCTCATGTTTAAATATGTAAGAATAGAATTTTCAGATAAAATAAGCAATAGTAAAGTTAAAACCATTCTGTGTCTTATTCTTAGCATTTTTATCTTCACTTCTGTCTCAGCAAAACCAGAAGAATTAGCTGCTAAATATAGTATTCATTTGCTGGGTGCAAATGTTGGTGAATTAGTTGTTACTCAAACAACTAATAACGGCAATATAAATATTAATGCGATAACCGAGATAAAAGTTAATCTTCTTTTTTCTTTTCATCTTAAATATATCCAGAGCACGGTTTACAATCAAGGTGTTCTTCAAAACTCACATGTTGAAACATACAAAAATGGGAAATTGAATTCTTCCATGTGGATGAAATATGAAAAGGAGGCATACCAGCTTATCGTTGATAAGGACACCACAACTATTAAAGAACCAATTACTTATAGTGGTAGTTTAATATACTTCAATGAACCCAAAGTAACAACAAGAATTTTTAAAGAAAGGAATGCTGAAATGAGACAAATTGTCCCTGAGGATAAGCAAACATACATTATAAAAGATGAAAAAGGAAGGGTGCTTAACAGGTACTTCTATGAAGGTGGAATATTACGATATGCAACTATGCGACACACTCTGGGAAATGTTGAGTTAAAACGAGTTAACGAATAGGAACACATAATACTGATGTTTGAATTTTCTGAAATACAAAACATTTACTACATCTTGCCATTGGCAGGTTTGATAATTGGTTTATTCGGCACTTTTTTGGGCGGTGGCGGAGGATTTTTCTTTTTGCCCATTCTTACGCTGCTGATTGGAGTACCCACACAAACTGCGGTTATTACTTCGCTAGTGGCAACTTTGCCTATTTGCATTGTTGGCTCATTGGGGCACTTCCACAAAGGAAATATCGATTTTAAGGTGGGTCTGAAGTTTGGGCTTGCAGGGATTTTCGGGACGTTTATTGGCGCATCAATTACAAGCATTATAACCGCCGACCAACTAAAAATCAGTTTCGGAATTTATTCCATAACTATAGCATTAAATCTTGTTGTGACTACCTGGAGGAAAAACCGTGCAGAAAACATCAAAGCGGAAATAAAGACATTGACTGGATTTTCGAGAAATATGCAGAGTTCATTTTTCGGATTTTTTGCAGGAGCGATAGCCGGGACATTTGGAACAAGCGGAACAGCACCGGTTCTTACAGGACTTTTCGCCTTGCGATTGCCCTTGAAACTGGTAATTGGAACTTCGTTGCTAGTGGTTTTAAGCAATACCATTTTTGCCGTTGGGGCACACTTCTTAATTGGGAAAATAGACTTCACCTTGGTTTGTTTTCTAACTGTTGGATCTGTTGTCGGGGCAATAATCGGCCCCAAATTCTTGTCGAAAATGAAAACCGATAAATCGGAAAATAAACTAAGGTATTTGTATGCCGCTATAATAGTAGTGTTGGGAATTTTAATGATTATGGGTTAAACAAAACAACCAGATATTGAATATGATAGAAACGATTTACTATATAATTCTTATTTATTTTCTTCTGGGAGGGATAGGTTTCTATATCATCAACCGGAAAAAGGACTACAGAGTTGCACAAAAAAGCTACACTAAATTTGGAGTGTATTTCATTATCATCAATATCCTGTTTTTTAGCATTGTCATCAATCCGCTTGTATTTCAATATTTATCAATATTAATAATTGGCGTGGGATTTTTTGAGTTGTTCCGGCTGTTCCGGAAATCGGGTTATCGAACCAAAGGTTTTTACCTTCTTTCGCTCATTGTTTTCGCAATTCTTTCAACAGGTTTTTTGCTTTACGGCACATTGCAAAAAGAGCTAATCCTGTTTTCATTCATCGTTCTCTCAATTTTCGACAGTTTTAGTCAGATTACGGGGCAACTTTTTGGGCGCAAGAAACTATTCCCAAAAACCAGCCCCAATAAAACTTTGGGCGGTTTAATTGGTGGCGGATTTATTGCGATTACAAGCTCTTTCTTTCTTTGCAATCTTTTTTCAGAACCCAAATTAAAAACAACAGCAATTAGCCTGGGGGTGGTATTTTTTGCTTTTACGGGCGATTTGGCAGCCTCGTTTTACAAGAGAAAATTTAATGTGAAAGATTACAGCAATTTAATTCCCGGTCATGGTGGCTTTCTTGACCGCTTCGACAGTTTAATTGTAGCCGGGGCATGGGTTGCCTTCTACCAATATGTTTTAAACATTTAAAGAAATAGAAATGATAAATACAATTATACTTTCATTTGTTTATTTGGTTGGAATCAGCCTTTTGTTGATTTTCAATGAATTAAACTATCGGCGCCTCAAAGTTAAGGGCGAATTCACACGAAAATTTGCACACTTTACTGCAACGCTGACAGTAGTCCCGTTTCCTTATATTTTTTCTTCGCACTGGTATGTATTAATTCTGGCGAGCGTATTTTTTGCTGTACTTTTTATTACGCATCAGATTAAACAATTAAAATCAATCCATGATATAGAGCGTAAATCGATGGGGAGTTATTTATTGCCGCTCTCGATTTATATCACATTTCTAATTTCCGATTTATCTGACAATAAGTTTGTTTTCATCCTGCCCATGTTAATACTCGCAATTAGCGACCCCATGGCTTCGATATTAGGTACTAACATTGAAAATTATAATGGAAAGATTAAAGTTTTTGGTCGCAAATTGGCAAAAACATATTTGGGTTCTGGTGCATTTCTGGTGTCTGGTTTTGTTATCAGCGTTATCGCATTCTATTTTCATTTTAAGGTATTTGACCAAAAAACATTTTGGTTGTCATTAACTATTGCCGTAACAGGAACATTTGCCGAATTGATTAGCTGGCGCGGCTCTGACAACCTAACAATTCCTTTAAGTGTAGTGTTGATTTTAATACTATTCCTATGAAATGAGATTATTTAAACCATTTTAAAAAAATGAATTATGAAAACAATTATTGTCAACGGGGCAAATGGATATGTAGCCTCTAATTTCATCAATAAATTATTAAAACGAAACTATAAAGTTGTTGCACTTGTTCGGCCTGGCATTAAATCTTCATCTGAGGAAAGGATGATAAATATGCTGACCGAAATTAACGATGGCGCATTTGTAAATGCCTCCAACCTGAAAGTAGTTGCTTACTCGCTGTTAGATAATGATTTTTTGATTCAGATAAAAGAGTTAGAGAAATTCTTTAGCGAAGAGGTTGACTATTTCCATTTTGCCGCCAGTTTGAAATTCGATTTAAAATCGAAAGATGAAATTTTTGCAACCAATGTTATGGGTGTTGAAAATTCAATACAAGTATTTCTGAAATATGCTAAAGGAAATTCTCGCTTCTTTTATATTGGAACCGCCTATTCTTGCGGAAGATTTACAGGACGTTTCGAGGAGAAATTCTACCCTAACGAAGGCATAGAAAACTTTCGAAATTATTATGAACAATCGAAACGTATTGCCGAGAATATTGTCAAAGAACACATAGAAAAAGACGCGATGAACGGACATGTTATCCGTTTATCACAAGTAGTCGGCGACAATAAAACAGGTGTTACAAAAACAGATTATGGTATTTTCGATTTTGCAAAACGGATGCACAGCCTGGCGTTTCGTCACCCAAATCAAACAGTGCGGGTACATGTTAATCCCACGTCAACCCAGAATTTAATTCCAATCGACACGGTTGTCAATTATCTAATACGGACAGTGGAAGTAAAAAATGTACCGACAATAATGAATTTCATAGCCAAAAATCAGATAAAAAACATTCATATCATAAAAAGCATTAGCGGGTTATTACCTATAAATATTGTTCCTGAAAGAAAGTTAGAATACAACGAAATGAACGCTTTGGAACGAATAATTGCGGCAGGTATGACTTTTACCGAAAATTACATTGACACGGATTTACAGTTCGACACTAAAAACTTAGACAAGATACTTATGGCTGCAGGTCACGAAGTAAGTGAAAATTCAGTTTACAGAATGCTGGAATATTTTATCGGAAACCTTGGTGTGCGAAAAGAAAAAGGGGCGATGGTTTCATCACTTTAATATTTGATGCTATGTTCTTGTCTTGATTCTTCTGTTTAATTTTCTAAAAAAATCAAAATGAAAAAAATAATAATAAAAGGAGAAAGCGTTTTAAACGTTCCTAACTTCATCAGTTTATACCGTCTTTTAGTATTTCCTGTTATCCTTTTCATGGCACTCACCGGTCGTGAAAGTTGGTTTGTGGTATTACTTTGTATAAGTTTGATAAGCGACGTACTCGACGGTAATATTGCCCGATATTTCAAATTGCAAACCAATTTTGGCGCAGCATTAGACAACCTCGCCGATATTTGTACATATGCAATGGCAATTCTTGGTTTGTTCATTTTTAAATGGATGGATATTGAACCTCACGCATGGTTTTTATACCTTTTCCTTGGTGTATTTATTTTGAGCTATTTTGTCTCTTTCTTCCGCTTTGGAAAAATTCCGGGTTTGCATTTGTACTCAGCAGTTTCGGCAGGTTATGTCCAAAGCATCTTCTTTTTTATTCTTTTTGTTTTCGGCTTTTACACATGGATGTTTTACCTCGCCGTGGGGTGGGGTTTGCTGGCTTATATTGAAAAAATCTTTGTACTATTCCGACTTGATGACATAAAAATAGGTGTGAAAGGTTTGTATTGGCTAATAAAATCGGGAAAAAAGTAATAGCAGATTATTGAATTATAATGAATTATAAAATATTTGTACTTTTTTTTATTACATTTTATGCTCTTAGTGTTAGTGCACAAGAAATTACAGGAAATGTGTACGATGAAAAAACAAATGAACCGATTCCATTTGTAAACATCTGGTTTAAAGGAACAAATCAGGGGACGATTTCAGATATGAACGGTGATTTCAAATTACCGTTAGTGAAAAAAGATACACTTTGCTTTTCGTCAGTTGGCTACTTTCAAAAGGAGATTAAAATTGAAAATGGAACTAAAATGCCGATCTCAGTTTCGTTGATTGAGAATGTCAAAGAACTGGGCGAAGTTCAGGTAAAACCCGAAATTTCGCGCGCAAAAGAGTTGTTTGAGCAAATTCTGAATCATAAAAATGAGAATAAAGAAAATATTAAAAGAGTAAATGAATATAAGATACTGGAAACTAAAACAGTATATGTCGCAGTAGATACCTTTTCAAAGATAATCCGGTCGTTGGGTAATTTAGATGATGTGACAATAGAATCGGACAATCAAAAACTACGATTTTCGCCGGTGTACCTTTCCGAACAAGCCCGAATTATTTCGAACGACAGTGTTAATGTTGTTTATAGCAAAAAGGATGGCATTTTCCCAAGATTAAACCAAACTATTGAGAGCATGATTGTAGATAAAGTTGTTGTGGATTTGGATTTCTACAAAGATCAGATATATATAATGGATCGTGGATTCATTTCACCGTTGAACAATTCAGCCCTGTTGCATTACAATCTGTACCTTGACGACAGCATTACGATCGACAATAACCAGTATTATAATTTTTCATTCGCCCCAAAAAACAAATATGATCCTTTTTTTACGGGGCATTTTACGATAGAAGACGGGAGTTTTGCATTAACTGCTATTGATGTTTACATCAATCTAAAAGCCAACCTAAACTTTGTAAATGGATTTAAAGGACAGGTTAGTTACAAAAAACTTCCAGACGGTAACTGGTTTTACAACTCACAAAATATTGGGGTAAACCTGTCATTAACGTCAAATAAAGATTCTGCTTCAAATTACAGCTCTAAACGAATAGATAATATAGAAAAAGGGAATTGGCTAATCAATAAGTATATTCAATACTCTGCCTCAGAAGGCCTAAATGGAATAAAGGCTGGTGAATGGAAACAGCGACCCGAATTTGCCTTCGATTCATCTTTGGCAAATGCTTATTCTCGTGTCGATAAAATAAAAGAGCATGAAGTCGTCAAGGGTATTGACAAAATCGGGGGAATGGTATTAACAAGTTACTTTAATAAAGGCATAATAGATATTGGGCCCGTATATGATATATATAGTACCAATACCATTGAAGGTGAACGCATCGCAATTCCAATACGAACCAGTGAAAAAATGTTTAAATATTTTTCTATTGGAGGTTTTGTAGGTTATGGCACCAGAAATAGCGAATTCAAATATGGAACAAACCTGGTATATCAACCGCAAACAATGGATAAATTTATTCTCCGTTTTAACTATTCTAATGACTACAATTTGGTTTCACAGGAAAAATTCCTCCGGTTTATAAAATATAATCCCAACAGCAAAGGCACAGGTAATTTTATTTCTTTGTTCACTAGCAGGGAAGAGAATCCATATTTAAAAGAAGAAGAAAGTTTTGAAATCAGAATTGAGTATAATGCATTGAATGGTAATCATTTGGAAGTATCTCCGTATTTGTTGTCAAATACAAATACCCAGGCGGTGCGGTTTATACGGAATAACACGGAATATGAGCATTATAAAAACTACGGTGTATTAATGGACCTCCGGTTTGCTTTCGGGCAGCCTTACGATAAATTTTACTTCGACCGCATCTACTATATTGGCAACATTCCTGTAGTACACATGAGCTTCGACATTGGACAAACGTTATTGCCCGGTCAAAAGATTAAAAATGCAGGATTATACGCTCAGTTTCATAGTTCTGTACAAGGGAGATTAACAAGAGGCCAGGTATTTATGAATTATATGCTGAATGGCGGTTATTTAATGGGTGATGCGCCATACGACTTATTGGATCAACCAGTAGGTTCAATGTCTCTTGGGTATTCCAAAGATCGGTTTAACTTATTGCATTTTGCATCTTTCGCGCATAATTTATATACCAATGCACACCTCTACGTTAACGGAGGAGGTGTTTTATTAAACAGGGTTCCACTGGTTAGAAAATTAAAATTGTATGAGATTGTTTCTTTCAAGGGTCACATTGGGGAATTGAATAACTCCTATCAACCTGTATTCGATTTGCCCTCATATTATTCTAACGAATCAAACAAACCCTATGCTGAGATTGGCTTTGGAATAACCAATATTTTTAAAGTTTTGCGTGTGGAATATGTCCGTCAGTTGGGAAATACTTATATCAATAGCGGCTTTGCCGATAAGGGCGGTATTCGATTCAGGGCAGAAATGAGCTTTTAAATGATTTATCTTATATACATCACAATAAATTTGAGATTCAACAAATTTAACATAGCAATAAATAGTAGCCATCTACCCAGTCAGTTCGTTATAAAATGAAAATAATGAAAAATAATATATAAAAATTTTGGTAGTTAGTTAATATTAACTAACTTTGCTCAAAATAAAATATATGCAGAATGAATAATCAGACAGACAGGCAAACAGAAATATTACTGGTAGCGCTGGAACTTATTGGGAAAAAGGGAATTCAAGGGTTAACCATTAAAAATATTTCGAAAGAAATTGGAATTTCAGAGCCGGCAATCTATAGGCACTTTGCCAGCAAATCAGATATATTACTTGGTGTTCTGAGTAATTTTAAAGAAATGGCAATTATGCTTTCCGAAATAGTTGAAAACTATAATGCAGCAGCAACTGAAAAGTTAGATTTTCTGTTTTCAAGAATGTTGGATTTGTTTACTGAAACACCTTCAATGGTTTCAGTAATTTTTTCAGAAGAAATTTTCAATAATGATGAAACACTAAAATCCAAAATAAATGAAATTGTAACCCTTCACACAAACACCATCGAGGCTATTATTTTGAATGGGCAAAATGAGAACAATATTAGAACAGACATTGATAAAAAAAGTCTTGCTTTAATCGCGATGGGTTCATTCAGGTTATTGGTTAAAAAATGGGAATTGAGTAATCACAGTTTCAATTTAATGGAAAAAGGCAAAACACATATTCAGATAATTAATAAAGTTTTAAGCAAGTAAATTATCATGGAAACAAACAAGTCGGCCATAATAGATAAAGCAGCGCGGATTATTCTGAACACAGGACTGGAGACGCTTACCATTCATAATCTTGCCCAAGAATTGAAAGTAGATAAAAATCAATTAAACAATCAACTTTTAAAAGACGATGATATCATTCTCATACTACTTCTGGCATTTGAAACTGATATTATTGAATTTGTAAAGGAAACAGAAACCAAAAAAGTAAATCCCGAATCGGAACTTAAATTGCTTTTCAAAGGATTGTATTTTCTGTTTCTGCAAAAACCGTATTACCTGTCGCTAATTTTCGATAAAAGTTTGATGAGTAGAGATGAAAGTATCAAGCATTCAGTTTTGCGAATTAGGCTTATTGCTGAAGATTACCTTACCCGGATTTTAGACAAAGGAAAAAAACAAAATAATTTCAAAACAAACGAATCAACCAAATTTTTAGTGAATAAAATTCTGTCCGGTTTCCGGCTTTTCATGAAAGATGAGCAACGCCTGAACGAAATGATGCTTGAGTTAAAAACATTGAAAACTATTAATGATTAAAATGAAAACGAAAAAAAATTTAAACAGAAAGTTAGTGAATATTCACACCATGAAATGGTTGTTAGCATTTGTTTTTATATCAGCCATTTTGCAGGGAAATTCGCAAAACTGGTCGTTGCAGCAATGCATTGATACCGCTCAGGTTTACAATAAAAATCTGCAAATAGGCCGAAATAACATGGAACTGAGTGCGGAAAGAGAGCAGGAAACAAAAGCCAATTTACTTCCGAAAGTAAATCTGAATGCCGATTATAAATACTATACAGAACAACCATATCAATTGATGCCACAATCGTCATTTGGTGGTCCGGAGGGGCAGTTTAAGGAAATACAAATGGGTGTGCCGCACAATATGAGTGCAAATATTCAAGTGGCAATGCCTTTGTATAACCCGCAGTTATATGGGGCAATTCAGAGCACGAAGATTGCTTCGGGGTTGAGCGAACTTCAGTATAAAAAAACCGAAGAACAAGTGTTTTTTGAAATTTCGAACCTGTATTACAATGCACAAATTCTGGTGCATCAGCAACAATTTATTGAAGGGAACCTGGAAAATACCCAAAAACTGCTTGAAACCCTGGAGTTGCTCCACAGTCAGTTAATGATTAAAAAAAGTGACGTTTCGAAAGTTGCCCTGCAAAAGGAACAATTACAAACGCAACTCGAACTTGTAAAAAGCAACCTCGACCAAGTACTGAATGCCCTGAAATTTTCGATGGGTATTTCCATCCAGCAAAACCTGGAGATTGAAACAGAAATTTTACACCAGTCGGCTACTGAATATTCGCTCAATCAGCCCATTGATTTGGAAATTGCATTAACTCAAAATAAACTCTTGTCGAGCGAACTGAGCACCCTGAAAAATTCGCGTTTGCCTTCAGTTTCATTGTTCGGAAGTTACGGGCAGGCCGGGTTTGGTTACGATGAAAAGCCCAATGATTTTCTAAAGTTTTACCCTGTCAGTTTTGCAGGGGTACAGTTGTCTGTCCCGATTTTTAACGGAACAGTAACGAAACGAAAAATCAACCAGAAGAAAATTGAAATTCAAAACAGTGAGCTGCAAATGAACAATGTGGCCGAACAAAACAATATGCTGATTGAAAATGCGACACGCAAAAGATTTGTTACACAACAAACCATCGAAAATACCACGAACCAAATCGAACTGGCAAAAACGGTTTACGACGAAATGGTTTTGCAGCAAAAGCAGGGAACGTCAAGTCTTACTGAAATTTTGCTGGCCGACAATGCACTGCGTGAAGCACAGCAAAACCAGCTAACCGCTATCATAGACTACCTGAAAGCCGATTTGGAGCTGAAAAAATTAACCGGAAATATTTCAATAAAAAACTAAAAAATACCATCATGTTAAAAAAGATAATTTACATCGTTCTGGCGCTTGCCGTGGTTGCGTTTACGGTTTATAAAATGAGAAGCAACAAAGAAACTGCACAAAAAAGGGTTTTTCAATACAACAAGGAAAAACCGGTTTCGGTTCAAATCCTTACTGTGAAGGCAGAAAAGTTGGATAACGTTACCGTTTTTCCGGGTAATTTTGAACCTTACATGGAAACCAAATTAAGTGCCGATATCCAGGGAAAAATTACGGCTGTTCTGGTAGATTTGGGAAGCACAGTTCAAAAAGGACAAACCCTGATTCAACTCGATAATTCATTGCTGAAACTTCAGTTGCAAACCGTTGAAATTCAAATTGAAGGACTGGAAAAAGATGTGCAACGATTTACAGTTCTGGCCAAAGCCGATGCCATTCAGGGCATTCAGCTCGAAAAGGCGGAACTGGGATTAAAATCGGCACAGGTACAAAAAGCCACTTTGCTGGAACAAATCAACAAAACCACCATTCGTGCACCTTTTAACGGGATTGTCACCGCAAAACTAACCGAAGAAGGCGCTTTTGCCGCTCCCGGAATACCGCTGTTGCAAATCACCGATATTTCAAATCTGAAGTTTACGGTGAATGTGCCCGAGAACAGTCTGAGCAAATTTAGCCTGGGCCAGCTTTGTCCGGTTTCAGCCGATGTGCATCCTGAAATTATGCTGACAGGAAAAACGATAATGGTTGGCAGCAAAGCCAACATTGGAAACAGTTATCCGATTCAACTTACTGTAAAAAACACAGCCGATTTAAAAATAAAATCGGGGATGTTTGGCAAAGTTGATTTGAAAAGCGAAAGCGATTCAACCCGAATTATAATTCCTGCTTCAGCTTTGGTGGGAACCACGATTAAGCCGCAGGTTTACCTGGTAAAAAACGGAAAAGCACAGTTGCAGGATATCAGAATCTCTGAACGAATTGAAAACAAAGTGGTGGTGGCTGAAGGATTAAACGAGGGAGACGAAATGGTAACCAATGGTTTTATCAACCTGTTTAACGGCGCCAATGTAACGCTTAAATAATATCAGAAAATGAATATTACAGAAATTTCCATAAAACGGCCATCGCTCATTATCGTTCTTTTCAGTGTGTTTGCACTGCTTGGAATCATTGGCTACAATAATCTGAGCTACGAACTGCTGCCCGATTTTAACCAGCCGGTGGTAGTGATAAAAACCATGTATCCGGGAGCTGAGCCGCAGGAAGTGGAAACCTCGGTTTCGCGGAAAATTGAAGATGCGCTGTCGAACCTCGAAGGCGTTGATTATCTCGAAACCAAATCGATGCCCAACGCTTCGGTAATTATTGCCAACCTGAAATACGGTACCAATGTTGACAACGCCATGCAGGATGCGCAGCGTTATATCGATAATATTATTACTGATTTGCCTGCCGATATTCAAAGTCCGGTAATGAGTAAGGTTTCGCCCAACGATTTGCCCATTATTTCGATAAGCGCCACCAGCAACCTGCCAGAAACAGCATTCTATCAGAAAATGAAAGACGATTTTCTGCCGCAAATTCAGCAGTTGAAAGGAGTTGCAGAAATTACACTTTTGGGTGGAGAAGAACGCGAAATACAGGTTAAGGTTGACCAAGATAAACTTAAACTCTACAAAATATCGCTTCTGCAGGTGGTTGAATCCATCAACCGTTCAGGGCTCGATTTACCTGCCGGTAAAGTTCAGTCTGAAAAGGAAAATAATTCGGTACGTTTAACCGGCAAGTTTGCAACTGTAACCGATATTATGAATGTGCAGATTGCCATGCCTTTTCCCGGAAGCCCGGTGTATGTAAAAGATGTTGCCACGGTTACCGACGGTATAAAAGAAATCGCATCGGTAAGCCGGTACAATGGAAACAACGGAATTGGCTTGTTGCTTAAAAAACAGGGCGATGCCAATGCCGTGGATGTGTCGGAACTGGTGCGTGAAAAACTGCAACAAATTGAAGAGCAGAACAAAGAAGCCGGAGTTAAATTTATTGTTGCCGACGATTCAACGGATAATACCATTGCGGCTGTGGAATCGGTGGTTTTCGACCTGATTCTCGCTGTTATTCTGGTGTCGATTGTAATGTTGCTCTTTCTGAGAAGTTACCGGAACTCATTAATTGTACTTGTTTCCATCCCTACTTCACTGATAACGGCTTTTGCGGTTATGTGGCTGTTGGGGTACACGCTCAACCTGATGACTTTGCTGGCCATGTCGCTGATTATAGGAATATTGGTGGATGATGCCATTGTGATTTTGGAGAATATTCAGCGGCACCTCGACATGGGAAAAGAAAAACGCACCGCTGCCATGGATGGACGAATGGAAATTGGTTTTTCCGCACTCTCCATAACTTTGGTCGATGTGGTGGTTTTCCTCCCGATTTTGTTCCTGCAGGTTTTTATTGCCGACATGCTCAAACAGTTTTCGGTGGTGGTTATCACGTCAACGCTTACCAGTTTGCTGGTTGGATTTACGCTTACTCCATGGATGGCATCGCGAATCGGGAAAAAAGAAGATTTGCAACCCATCAACATTTTTAACCGCTTTTTGCTGTGGTTCGAACACCAGCTCCAGACATTTATTGAATGGTATGGAAAACAGTTGCAATGGGTTTTAAGCCATAAACTCATATTTACCGGAATCATTATTCTGCTGCTGGTTTTTACTGCCGGAATGATGAAACAGGGAATTATCGGAAAGGAAATGATGGCTACCGGCGACCAGGGCAAATTTCGTTTGAATCTTGAATTTGATAAAACCATTACCGTTCAGCAAAACAACATCGTTTCGCAACGGGTTGAAAATTATATACTTCAGCATGATGAAGTAGCTACGCTGTTCAGCAACATTGCCGGCCCAAGTACCGGAATCGGGAGTTTGGGTGTTGGCTCGGCCAATAAATCGGAATTTACCATTCAGTTAAAACCCGAAAGTGAACGGGATATTAAAACCGAAGCTTTTATGAAACAGTTGCGCAACGAGCTGGAATCGGAATTTGCCGGAATTAACTTTTCGATGGCAGTAATTGGTTTGTTACCCAAGTCGGCGCCCATAAAAATCACACTCACCGGCGCAAACCTCAGAGAAGTAATGACTGCCTCGGAAGAATTACAGGCAGTAATTGAGCAAATTCCCGGGGCCGACAATGTGCAGCTTTCGGTGGTGGAAGGAAATCCGGAGTACAAGGTTGTTCCCGATAATGATAGAATGCAGCGGCTGGGATTAAACACGGCGTATGTTGGGTTGAATTTACGAACCGCGTTTACCGGAAACGAGGATGCAACGCTTACCGAAAACGGAACTGAATATCCGGTTCGCATCTGGCTTGATGATTTTAACCGTAAAAATTTTGAAGATGTGCAGAACCTCATCATGGTAAATCCGATGAACATTCCGGTGGAAGTTTCACAATTTGCCGAAGTGGTGCAGGACAATTCACCTTCGCTGCTCGAACGTCTCGACCGCCAGGCTTCGGTAACCCTTACCGCCGAATCGTTTGGCCGCCCGTCGGGAACGCTCGCCGACGATGTGATAGCATATCTCGATGCGCATCCGCTACCCGAAGACGTGCAACTATCCTGGGGGGCAGATATTAAAACACAAAACGACAGTTTTGGTGCACTTGGCTCGGTTCTGCTGATATCGTTTATTCTTATTTACCTGATTATGGTGGCCTTGTACGATAGTTTTATCTATCCGTTTGTGGCATTGTTTGGTATCCCGGTAGCAGCCATCGGCGCTTTTCTTGTGTTGAATTTAACGGCCAACGACATCACTTTATTTGCGCTGTTAGGGCTGATTATGCTCATGGGGCTGGTAACAAAAAATGCTATTCTGATTGTGGATTTTACTAATCAACTAAAAGTCCAGGGTACACATTTTAAGGAAGCGCTGATTATTGCCGGGAAAGAACGCTTGCGCCCCATTTTAATGACCACACTTGCCATGGCCATCGGGATGATGCCCATTGCACTTGCAAAGGGAACTGCCAGCGAGTGGAAAAACGGGTTGGCCTGGGTAATTATCGGCGGTTTAATTTCATCGTTAATCCTTACAGTTTTTTTGGTACCTGTGGTTTATTATGCAGTTGATACACTTAAAGAAAAAATAAGTAAAAGAAATAGAAAATGAAAAAATCATTTCAGATTATTCAATTACATGTACTTCTTGTACTGTTTTCCTCTTTTCAAAAACAAGAAGAAAAAACCTACCCTTTAACGGTAAAAGTAATGGACTTGCGAAACTCGAAAGGAGTGGTTCAGTTTGCCTTGTACAATACCGAAGATTCGTTCCCTGATGAACACTATAAAAAGTACTACCGAAAACTAACGGCAAAAATTGCAAATGGTGCGTCAACGGTAACTTTTGAAAATCTGCCGGTTGGCCGATATGCAGTAAATGTTTTACACGATGAAGATGCAGATGGTAAAATTGAAAAGGGCATAATTCTTCCAAAAGAGGGGATAGGATTTTCAAACTTTCAGTCTTTGAAAATTACCAATAGACCCACTTTTAAAAAGGCTGCATTTGATTTTGATTCACAGAAATCCATCGAGGTAGATGTAATATACATGTTATAGCCAATGCTGAAATTCACAACATCAGATAATTCAACGATGAAAAAAAAATATTTTGCAGGAATTCCAGTAATGTTATAATATGAAGATATCCCAACATGAAAACTACCATTGGAATAAAAATCAGTTTTGCCTTTTTTGTTTTGTTAATACTATTTGGAGTTATAGGGACTAGTATATATTCCAGAATTAATAATGCGACGATCAATCTCGAACAAATTAAGAAAGAAGCCCAGACGCAAATTAAAGTCGGAAATCTTAGATTCAAAGTTACTCAAGTATTGATGGCAAGCAATGATTACATTATAACGAATAAAGAATTTTACAAACAAGAATATCAAAAACAGAATGCTTTGTTAGACAAAGATTATCAAGAGTTTATTCAATCCGATTTAACTAATAAAGAAAAACAACTTGCTTACGAAATTAGGATAGACATTGATTCTATTCGAATATACTCAGAAAGAATTTTTTCTATAACAAATCCGCGTAAATCGAGCTATGCCTGGGAACTAATGGAAATAATGGATTATCGTTTTGGAAATACTGTTAATGCTAAAACAACCCTGATATTTGATGGAGTATCTGAAAGAATAGAAGAATATCGTACCAATGCGGAAATGGCTAAACAAAAAATTATTACGTTGGTTCAACGCGCGATATTAATAAGTCTGATTTTCAGTTTAATAATCATATACCTCAGCATAGTTAAAATTGCCCGACCCATTAAGAAAATTACAAAATCCGCTAACCTTATTGCAAAAGGAGATTATACTAAGAGACTTGAAGTTAAAACACATGATGAAATTGCATCTCTTGCAGATTCGTTTAACCAAATGTGTGAATCAATACAGCAGTCTCAAAAGGTGCTTAATGACAGCAAACGATTAACTGAGGCTATTGTTGCAACTATGCCGGTCGGTTTATTGGTAATTGATTCAAAGGGAAAAATTATGAGTGCGAACAACTCTTTTTATAATATCTTCAACCTTGTTCAGAATCCCTTGCTCTATCAAAATATTGAACCAATGCTTGAAGAGTTAAAGATCACTGAAGAATGTCGAAACCATATTCTTGCACACGACCATATGAGTGATGTTGAATGCAGCTATTCAAATCCCATAAGAGGTTTAAGAACTTTGAACTTAACGCTCTGCGCGATACAGTCAACCGATGGGAAAAGTCTTCTTATCATTGATGATATTACCGACCGGATACAGAACAAACAAGAACTAATTAAAGCCAAAGAAAAAGCTGAAGAAAGCGATCGCCTGAAATCGGCTTTCCTGGCTAATATGAGCCACGAAATACGCACCCCTATGAACGGTATTCTTGGATTTACAGAACTGCTGCTCGAACCCGATCTTAACAACGAACGAAAAGAAGAATATATTACAATCGTTCAACAATGCGGACAGCGTATGTTGAGCACGGTCAACGATATTATTGAAATCTCAAAAATTGAAGCTGGATTGATCCAACTCAACTTAACCGAAACCAGTGTAAACGGGAGAATAGAAGAATTATTCCGTTTCTTCCAACCAGAAGCCGATAAAAAGGGGTTAAAACTAAGCCTTGAAATGCTTTTGCTCCATGCTGATGAGAACATAACAACCGACCAAAATAAACTGGACTCCATTCTTACCAACCTCCTTAAAAATGCCATAAAATATACCGATTCAGGTACGATTAACATTGGTTGCCGGCAAAAGGACCAATTTATTGAGTTTTATGTAAAAGATACTGGAATAGGAATTCCGGTTGACAGAAAGAAAGCAATTTTTGAACGTTTTATGCAGGCTGATATCACCGATACAAGGGCTTTAAATGGTTCCGGATTGGGCTTGGCCATTTCTAAATCGTATATTGAAATGTTGGGCGGAAAAATTTGGGTGAAAAGCAGGGAAG
>CAZXVT010000101.1:0-16624 GCA_964644015.1 uncultured Maribellus sp. | reverse complement strand
ATAAAATCTGATATTTTGGAAGATTATCAGGTCAACATTAAAGTATTTAAATCACATTATTTATATAAATTCTGAATATGTGAAACAGTTATTTTCGGGTAAATTCAGTGAAGTAAAACTGAACCTGAAAATGAATGTGAAGTTAGATGATAAGTTTTTACGTGACTTCAAATTTTGTGTATTGACTTGAGTTTCTATTTGGTTTATATTTGATAAGCCATTAAATATCAGAAGGAAATATGAAGGGACGTTTATTTCAGCATGTCAATTATCTCGGGTGGATTGTAATCATCTTAACTTTTGTAGTACTTTATTTATCCTATTTTCTGATTTACATCCCCAATCAAAAGACTGATCTCACGCAGCGGGCTTTTAGGATTTTAAAAGAATATGGTAACAACATGGTGGGGAAACACGCGTACTATGAAACGCATTTCAAAAACTATGGAATTTACTACATTCTGGAATCGCTTGAGAAAGAAAAGAAAATCGTACCGGTTGATTCAACAAATTCGGATTACCAAAAAATGCACGAAGTGTTTGGCGATCTTTTCGACTATGTGGTTATCGACAGTTTGCATAAAAACAGGATCAATGGTTTATTTTGTTATGATCATCAAAACAAGCCATTTCTGCATTTCGATGGACAGATTCCGGATGATAAGTCGATACAGAATATCAGCAGTGTTTATCATTTTAAAAATGCGAATATTGCCGTTACTGGCAAACGTGCAATCTTCGATGGCCTGTTTTATAAGGTTCCGATTGGAAAGTTCATGGAAGGTTTGAAATTTGATGAACTTTTTGAAAATATTACCTTGTTTGACAGCACGAAAGTGTATTACAATTCAAACGGTGATAATCTCCCCGATATCACAACCCCGCAGCCATTGTGCGACAGTACCAACCGATCGCAGGGAGGAGTTTACCAGGTTTTAAAAATCAGGGGAAAAGAAAAACATGTAATGATTCTTCC
Organism: uncultured Maribellus sp.; assembly: GCA_964644015.1. GTDB lineage: Bacteria > Bacteroidota > Bacteroidia > Bacteroidales > Prolixibacteraceae > Draconibacterium. The sequence continues at coordinate 15,648 of CAZXVT010000101.1, read as the reverse complement.
GGTTGATTTTAACGGAAGCAGAATCTACATTGCCGGAATTATTGACAACGGTGTTTACAAAACAATTACACAAACCTTTAATACCTGGATTCTGATTATGGTTGCCGGTATTCTGCTGTTAATTCTTGTGGCCATGCCGGTTCTGAAAACCATATTTATCGGCCCGCGCGAAAGGTTAAAAGCTTTTGATGTTTCGGGGAGTGGTGTATCTATTCTGTTTGGCAGTGCCTTGTTTGTACTGCTTGTTATCAGTATTATAAAACACCAGTTTGTTGACCGGTACGAAATTTCGAAGCGCATCGAAATGATTTCAGATTTGCTTTTAACCAATGTAACAACCGAAATTGATACGTTAAAAAAACTGGGCTATGCAATTGCGGAAAAAAACAGTACTCAATCAGAAGTTGCAAATTCAGTAATAAAAGCTTTTAAGTCGGACACAGCATTTCAAAAAAACGACAAATTGAGTTGCCGGTTTCCGCTCAATGAAATCATCCTGATCGATTCATTGGGAATTGTGCGAAAAGCTTATACCCGCACAGCTTTTTCGGATGCAATGGAGGTAAACCTAAGCGAAAGACAATATTTCAAAAGTATTGCCGATACCAATCTTGCATGGGTAAGTTCAGAAAACTCGTTGTATTTTATCGAATCAATAAAATCGTATAATACGGGTTATCAGGAAACTGCCATATCGTTTGATGCTTCGAAGCATGGAAAAAAGATGGTGCTTGCAATTACTTCAAAAATACCATCGCTCTATAAACAGGTTCTTCCCAACGATATTCAGTTTGTTGTGATCGATAAAACAGGCAAAGTTCTTTATCATTCAAAAAATACAAAAAGCCTGCACGAAAATTTTATTGAAGAGTGTGAATCGAACCCGGGAATTTTAAATGCCATTAAGTTGAAAATTAAGGATAAAGTGCGGATCAGGTACAACGAAACCAGATGGATGGCACGAATTGTACCTATTAAAGAAACCCAATTGTTTCATATTACACTGCTCGATTTGAACCAGACGGATAACAAGAATGCCCGGATTTTTCTGATAACATTTTTCCTTACCATTGGTTTGCAGGTGTTTACCATTGGTTCTATTGTGTTGTTTATTCTTGCTTTCAGAAATAAAGATCGAGAGCCCGATTTTCTGAGGTTTATAAAATGGTTGTCATTTTATCAGCCCAATTACAACATTTATAAAGGAATGCTCATTATCCTCGGGTTAATTTCCGTTGCCGGTATCTGGAGTTTTATGACACAGGCCGATGTTGTAAACGTTTTATTACTGCAGGTACTTAGTGTGGGGCTCACCTTTTTAACTACCATAATTTTCCTGAACCGCAATGAATTCAGGCCAAAAGAATATTTTAAGATTCAATATTTTCCTGAAAACCTGATCTTCGTTTTACTTGTTTCGATGATTTTCTTTGGATTTGCTAAATCAGTTTTCGATAGAACCATCATCCTTCCTTTGGTTATTTTGTTGTTAACAGCCATCATTATACCCTTTGTTTTCATGTATTATGGAAATCGAACAGATGAAGGCACGGTTCCATCGGTGCATAAATCAAAACTGTTTTACCTGTTTGTTTTGTTTTTGTGGCTGGCAATATTTTCTGTCATTCCGGTTATCCATTCCTATTTTTCGGTCAAGCATTTCGAGGAAAAACTTTGGCAGCAACAACAGCTTTTTAAGGTGGCCAATGAAAATCTTGTACTTCTGAAATCGGATAAAAACTATCATTCCGGTTGGTTTGGCCACACAAAAGGTGGTGGAATTGACGGGATGAAAGTTTCTTATGTTTCAAATGATCAAAATATTAAATCAAAATCAGAAGAAAGCGAATCAAATTCAACAATTTCGGAGAAATTATATGCCTGGTTACCCAACCCGATTAAAATCGGGTTCAGCCATCGTGAGTTTCTTACCGGCAAAGAGCAGCCGGCAGAATGGAAACTAACCGACAATTTGCTTTTATATCCGGTTGAAGGGAACAGAGGAAAAATTCGGGTTGAAGCCGGTGATAAATTGGAAAAAACAATTGGATATTTTATTGTTGTGATTTTTGTGTTTACCCTGGCCGCCTTTTGTATCTGGCAGTTGGTGCAGTTTGCAGCAAAGGTTTTTCTGAATCTCGACAATAAAAAAACAGAGATTACGCGGTTTTCGTGGTTTGATTTTTTAAAAGAAGAAACCAACCAGCGTATTTTACTCAAATCCTTTAATACTGAGTTATTTCTTGCAGAAACCATAAACGTTTTTAATAACCCCAAAAAAGAAATAAAGAAAATTGAACCCATTCAGGCAATTACATTGTTGCGACCCGATTTTTCGTGGGAACCTCATTTCAAATCGTCAGCCACGATTATCTGGATTTATGGAATCAACGAGTGCATACCTGAAATTGAAAAACACAGCGAACTTCTTGATGCGCTCACAATGCTGAACCAAAATCATGATAAAAAAATAGTGATTGATTTGCCATTCGAACTTGAACTGATAGAAGAATATTACGATGATTACGTTACAACAGGTCAGGCAAATGCCAACGAAAAAGCAGAGATATTCAAGCTCCGGAAAAGATGGAAAGTTATTTTCGAAGATTATATTCTTTATAATGGTTATTTATCGCAGATTGAATTCAACGAAGCAGAGACAAGGCTTTCGGGTGAAGCGCTTAAAAAACATTACAGGAAATTAAATCCGGAGCGAAATTTTGTAAACATTTGGAAAAACCTAACAAACTATGAGAAAATTGTTTTGTACGATTTAGCCGATGATGGCCTGATGAACCGGAATAACCACAAAATAATCAATCAACTCACAGAAAAAATGCTGATCTGTTTTAATCCGTATCCCGGCTTTTACATAAACTCTTTCAGGGAATTTGTATATCAGCACATTACCCGGTCTGAAATAAAAGCCATTGAAAATAAACTCGGTCTGAAAGGAAACTGGAAGAACGCAAAATACCTGATTTTACTGATTATCATTCCAATTGCAGCATTCATTTTTATTTCTCAGGGAATTACCATCGAAAGATCGTTTGGTATTTTTGCCGGAATTGTTGGAGCTATTACCGCTTTGATGAAACTTTTGGAAGGGAATACGCTAAAATCAGGCTGATTCTCAGGTCACAGAAATAGCAGCTTAATAAAATTAACTCGTTGTCATTATGAGCAAAATGAAATGAAGTCCCGCCTGGACGAACAGTTCGGGCAGGGAAAGAATCTCATCTTTAAAAATACTTTACCATATAACACTGAAAAAGATTTCAAATCCTTCAATAAATTCGTGGATTCACTTTTTTATTGTATGATTTTTCACTTTTTTAGAACGAAAATAACCAACTATGAAAAACCTGACTGCCGTTTTTTTAATTGTGCTGTTTGTTCTTCCGTACTATTCTGCAAAAAGCAATTCAAAAGAGAAAAATGCAAATCGCCCGAAACTTTCAACGTTATCGGTTTTTGAAGTAAAAATTGGTGGCTATCCAGGTTCGATTATCGATTTATGTATTAACGAGCGCATTAAAAAACAAGACATTGAACATCTGATTGAACCATTTAAAACACAAACAGAAACCCGGTTGTGGCAAAGCGAGTTTTGGGGAAAATGGATGCTTTCGGCAGTTGACGCCTGGAAATACACACAGGATGCCGAACTGATGAAAACCATGCAGACGGCTGTTGCAGGTTTGCTCGAAACACAACTTGAAAACGGTTATATCGGAAATTATGCGCCCGAGGCGCAGCTTACACAGTGGGATATCTGGGGCAGAAAATACAGTATGCTGGGATTGATCCGGTATTTCGAAATAACAGGTGACAAAAAAGCACTGGCTGCTGCACAAAAAGTGGCAAACAACCTTCTCATGCAGGTTGGCCCGGGGAAAAAAGACATCACTTTTACCGGCAATTATCACGGAATGGCCAGCAGTTCTGTTTTAGAACCGATTGTTTATTTGTATAACCATACCGGAGAAAAACGGTATCTGGATTTTGCGGAATACATTGTAAAACAGTGGGAAACTTCTGATGGGCCGAAGCTGATCAGTAAATCATTGGCTGATATTCCGGTTGCCGACAGGTTTCCTCACCCAAAAGAATGGTGGAGTTGGGAAAATGGGCAAAAAGCCTACGAAATGATGTCGTGTTACGAAGGATTGCTGCAGTTGTATTTGGTAACCGGAACGATTGAATATTTACAGGCAGTGGAAAAGGTTGCAGAAAATATTATTGAAACTGAAATCAACATTGCAGGCTCGGGTTCTGCGTTTGAATGCTGGTATCATGGAATTGACAACCAGACCAGGCCCACTTATCATACGATGGAAACCTGCGTGACAATTACCTGGATGAAACTTTGTAATGCGCTTTTACAGGTAACAGGAAATCCAAAATATGCCGATGAAATTGAAAAAACATTTTACAATGCGTTGATGGCGTCGATGAAAGAAGATGGCAGCCAGATTGCCAAATACAGTCCGCTGGAAGGCCGCCGCCACGAAGGAGAAGAACAGTGCGGGATGCACATTAATTGCTGCAATGCCAATGGTCCGCGCGGATTTGCGCTGATTCCGCAGTTCGCAGCCATGAAAAGTGATGACGGAATTTATCTGAATTTTTATGGGCAGTTAGTATTCAAAACAAAAACAAATTCCGGGGTTCAGGTTGTTATCAGGCAGGAAACTGATTACCCGGTTTCCGGGAAGATCAAAATTCTGGTTGATCCCGAAAAAGAAACTGAATTTAAACTGAATCTTCGTATTCCGGCGTGGAGTGATGTTAATTCAGTAAAAATCAATAATGAAGAACCAGTTCAGGTTGAAAACGGTAATTGGAAAACGATTGCCAGAAAGTGGAAAAAAGGCGATGTGGTGGAAATCAGTTTTGATATGCGTGGAAGATTAGTGAAACAAGATGGTTACCAGGCCATTGTTCGCGGACCGGTTGTTCTGGCGCGCGATTCACGCTTTAACGACGGATTTGTTGACGAATCATCGATTGTGCAGGTAAAAGATGGTTTTGTGGAACTGCTTCCACTTCAAAACAAACCTGAAAATATGTGGATGTCTTTTACCGCCCCGCTGGTTTTGGGAACCGATCTGGAAGGAGAAACCCGGAACCCGAAACAGGTTGGATTTTGCGATTTTGGTTCAGCCGGAAATACCTGGAAAGAAGGAACACGTTACCGGGTTTGGTTGCCCGAAACACTGAATGCCATGAAAACTGATTATAAAGGGTACTGATTTATTCTTCAGGCAGATTATAATTTCTCCAGGCAATTTTTTTCAAGTCTTTCAGCAGTGAATCTTTCATAACGGTATATTCTGCCATATATTTCGGATCGACAGGTTTGGCTGGCGGCGATTCGATGGTAAGCGGATTCACCGCGCTGCCTCCTTTGTAAACCCTGAAATCGAGGTGTGGCCCGGTTGAAAGTCCGGTTGAGCCAACAAATCCGATAACCTGTCCCTGCTGCACGCGGGCTCCCTGGAAAATTCCGTCGGCATAACCCGAAAGGTGCATGTAAGAAGTGGTATAAACAGAATTGTGTTTTATTTTGATGGTGTTTCCGCCGCCACCTGCCCAGCCTTTCGAAACCACAATTCCCTGCCCGATACTCAAAACCGGAGTCCCTTTTGGGGCGGCATAATCAACTCCGTGGTGTGGCCGGACAATTCTTAAAACCGGGTGCATCCGGCCTGAAGAGAAACCAGAACTGATGCGGTAAAATTTCAGTGGCGCTTTCAAAAAAGCTTTCTGCAGGTTTTCACCTTTTTCGTTGTAATAGCCAATCGTGTCGTTTTGTTGAAAACGAAAGGCGTACAACTCTTTTCCATAAAAATCAAATTGCGCCGCATGTATATAATTGATCCCGATTGAAACCGAATCAACATAAATTTCATCATAAATCAGCCTGAAACGGTCGCCTTTTTGCAAACCGAAAAAATCGACAGTCCACGCATAAACTTCTTCCATTTTCAACGCCAGCATCGGGTCCAGTTTATTGGCTTTCATCGTGTTCCACAACGAAGATTCGATTACTCCCTGCGCTGTCATTACCCGGTAATTCACTTCCTTCTCACCAGTGTAAACCTGCAGTGAATCGGAAAGTTGAAATACAGCATAATTAATCGGAGAAATCTCGTAAACGAAATAGAGAGGTTTTTTTATTGAATCATTCGATTGAAAGAGCGTGTAATTATTTCCTTCCCTTATTTTCCGGAGGTCGAATTTGCCAACCGACATTTTTGCCAGCGTATCAATTGTTCCCAAACCGACACCGTAACCCGTGAGGATACTGCTCAAATGTTGCCCCTGGTCGACAGAGCCGCCAACAATATTAAACGAATCAACCGGGAAACCATATTTTTTTACAGGCTCTTTAATTGCGACAACAGGCGCTGGTGTTTCTTTTTTTTGAAACAGCTTGCAACTGCTTGCCAATGAAAGTATTATTAATAGGATGAATGGAAAATATATCGTTTTTATAGTCATGAAATTCATACTGCCAGCTTTTCAGGGTTACGAAGAAAAGGAAAAAATGGATTAAAGCCAATTCTGAAATTTAATAAACTTTCATTAACGCTGATTAATTCTTTTAAATGATGTTTGCCTGCAACAAAAAAAGGCTGCAATCTTTCAACTGCAACCTTTCTGTTTTTGTAGCGAGAGCCGGGCATGATCCGGCGACCTCATGATTATGAATCATAAATTGTTACTTTTTGTTGTTAATTATTACTTCATTTTCAAATACGGTAAAACACCAATATAATAAAGCTTTTCAGCAATTTTTATTATAAATCATTTTTATTGTTTTTAATCAAAATTAATTATCTTTATGTATCAAATTGTGTATCAAATTGCCAATTTGATACATTCAGTATTAAAATTTGATACATATTTCAGCTTAATAAACAATAAATCAAATAATTATGGGTGCAACTATTTCGCTTTTTCTTGATACACGGGTAAAAAAAGCAGATGATTTTTATCCCTTAAAGCTTCGGGTTACTTATAGCGGTAACCGAAAATATTTTGGCATTGAAGCAAGTCGGATCAACTCTTTATTGATTGGAACCCTTGAACAGTTTTCGTATTTAGGCCGAGAAAATTATTCGATGGGAAAAGATACTTATAAAAAAGTAATGATGACAAAGCCCCGGGGAAGCTTTAAAGAACTTCAGGACATTTTTAAAGAATTTGAATTGAAGTATCAGAAAGAGGCTGACAAGTTAAGCCCGTTTTCATTTGAAAGATTTACAGATATTTTTAACGATAAAAAACACGGTGCAAAGGTTAATGATGTTTTCAACTTCATTTTAAGCAAAAAAATAAAGCTACAATCTGAAAATAAATTCAACACGGCAACCAGTTTTCAAAGTACCCTTGAATCGTTAAAATCATTTTCAGGCAAAACAAAATTGACTTTTGATGCTGTAACACCTGATTTTCTCAAAAAGTATAAAGTATGGATGCAAGGACAAGGGAAATCAGAAACCACAACAGGAATTTATTTAAGGACATTAAGAATTGTTTTTAATGATGCAATTGCAGCCGGAATCACTTCAAATTATCCATTTTACACAAAGACTAATCCCAAAGGTGAAAAGATACCAAAAGGAAACGGGCGCAAACTTGCACTTACCACTGATGAATTAAAATCAATCTTCAATCATAAATTTCCGTCAAAGTATCCCGGGCAATTTTACATTGACAGTTGGAAACTTATGTATTTGATGCAGGGAATCAACCCGACTGATTTATGCAGGTTAAAGTATAGCGACATTAAAAACGGTGCAATCTATTTCAAACGGGAAAAAACAAGCGAATCAGCCGGGACTGAAATTGAAGTGTTGATCAATGATAAAATCAATCATTATTTTAACATTTGGGGAAATGAAAACAACCCTGACAGTTTTATTTGGCCTGTATTGAAAACAAACGATCCTGAAAAGCAGGTTAAACAGGTTGCTCAATTCGTTAAGCTGGTAAATAAGTATGTTGGCCGTCTTGCACATGAATTGAAGATTTACAAAGATGTTACCTGTTATGTAGCCCGGCATAGTTACGCAACACAATTAATGAAACACGGTGCAACCCCGGCGTTTATAGGTAAAAACCTTGGCCACACTTCCACGAATACAACCGATCTGTATCTGGGTAGTTTCGATGATGAAATCAAAAGAGAATGGCAGAAAAAAATCAGCGAATTTTAGCTATAAGATAATAAGCACTGAGTTACAATTTATTAAATTCTCAATTTAAAATCGTTCTAATATAATACCTACTTTAATTATATAAATATACTTGTAATATTAATATAATCAAGCAGTTGTGATTTTTTCAGTAATTTTTTTTCTATTAATATTGATAAAAAAAACAGTCGATATTATGGAAAAGATTATTGTTACTTCACCTAAAGACATTGAAACGATAGTTGAAAGCGTTTTGATTAAATACCTACCAAACCTTTCAGAATCAAATCAAACCCGTTTTAATCTTGAACAGGCCGCTGAATATACCGGGCTACCTGTACCGTCATTCAGGTTACATCAGCATCGTATAGGGGGTGTAAAAATTGGCAAACGTTGGTCTTTCTCAAAGGCCGAACTTGACACCTTTCTTGAAAGCAACAGGCGCAAAACTTTACAGGAAATCAAAGAAGCTGTTTAAACGTAAATCAAGATAATTATGAAAAGGACAGAAATCAATGTGAACCCACAAGAAGCAGCGCAAAGCCTGCGCAACATTCAGCATAGTTTAAACCTGCTTATGGCCTTTGCCCTTGAACGGGGCGGCGCTGAAGGTATCAACCCGGCAATAAATGATTTGGTGACTCTCAATTCGATTACTGAGCAGATCGAAGATCAGATAAAATAGACCGAACCCGGCGTTTCGTTGCAGATCAGATAGAATAAATGAAAGAAAAAGGACAACTAAAGATGCAACGCAATGGCAGATAATCAGGGATGGATTAAGTTTCACCGAAAGTCACTCGATCATTGGCTATACAAAGAAAACAGGCCACATTCAAGACGTGAAGCATGGGAAGATATACTTCTTTTATGCAATCATTCAGACGAAAAAATCTTGATCGGGAATGAGTTATTTGTTTGCAAAAGAGGTCAAACATTAAGAAGCTTAAAAACTTGGTCTGAATCATTTAACTGGACAATTTCCAAAGTAAGAAGATTTTTAAAACTTCTTGAAAATGATTCGATGATTGAAGTAAAAAGCGTTCAAAAATCGACACTGATAACTGTCTGTAATTATGAATATTATCAAGGTGACCGACAAACAAACGACACGCAAACGACACGCAAACGACACGATTCTGACACGCAAGCGACAACAAACAAGAATGATAAGAATGAAAAAAATGATAAGAATGAAAATAAACTGTTGTTTGATCGTTTTTGGGATTTGTACGGGAAAAAGGTTGATCGGGAAAAATGTTTAAAAAAGTGGAAGCAACTAACCAAAGAAGATGTTGACGCAATTTTTGAGAATATTCCTGCATATACTGCAAACACCCCAGATTTAAAATACAGAAAGAACCCGCTTTCATACCTAAACGGTAAGAATTGGAATGATGATATTACTGCAAGCGCTTCGATTAATCGGAAAAACGCACCAGTTGTAGGAAGCAAAACAGCAGACGCAATCAATAAGCTTGTCAATAGAATCGAATCCCGTGAAAAAATTTCTTCAGAAATTCAATTTTCGTCATAAAATCTTTAAAAATGGAAAAAAGGAAAGAAAATCAGTTACGGCGCAAATTGGCCGCCGTTGGTCTCTCACTAAGAAAAAGCAGAGCCAAAACACCGAATGCAAATAATCTTTGCGGTTTTCAGATTATCAGCCGGAAAAACAACGCTGTAATTAGCGGAAGCCGGTTTGAACTGGATTTGCAGGAAATTGAAACAATAACATCAAATCTTTAAAAAATGAAAAAAGAAGAACAAGTACAAAGACGGCCTTACAAAGTATTTGAACAACAGGCTGAAACGTGCCGCAAGGAATGGCAAAGGTTTTTACCGTGGTATCAACAGATGATTGATCAAGCGGCTGAAATAGGGTTATCATTAAATCATGAATTAATTGCAGATTTAGTGAATTTCAGAGGCCGGGAAACTGTTCAGATTTTAACTGCAAATGCAACTGAACAGGCGAAAAAAACCGGGATCACCGACCCGCAAATTATTAAATCATTGATCGGGAATCCGTCTGAACGTATTCAGCCACTATTAAAAACGGCTGAAATGATCAATTATGTTTGGAAAACTGCATTTGTGCCGGAACCATTAAGAGGATCGTTAAGCAGCAATTATCTGACTATTGAGGGTGGCAAAGTAACGCTGACTGATTCATCTTTTGAACAAATCAAAGCTGAATATTTCACAGCTTATGTTGAAACCCCGGTTCAGGAAAAGGTTTTAGAACTGGCACAAAAGATTGAACCGTCATTAAATGAATTGCACGCCATTGTTACCGGATTTTATCCACATATCGGAATTGAATCAATTTTTAAATATGACGATCAAACCGGCAAATTTGAACTTGATCCATACATAATAACACTTGTAAACCCTGAAAAAAATTAGAATCATGGAAAGAAAAGAGTACACACCTGAAGAAATACAGGAAAGTTTAAACGATTTTGGAAATGGGAAAAAGAACATTTTAACAATTGTTGAAAGTTCAGCAACCCGGAAAAAACCTGAAAACCCGGTTACAGATGAACAGATAAAAGAGTTTGAAAAAAGCTTTCAGGATTGGGGAAAGAACCGGCAAACGTTCAAACCATGAACCGGCAACAGGTAACCCGTCACCGGGCTTTATTGAGGCTAAAAGTTCTGTTTTATAAAAGTCGTGCTGCATTTTGGGGAAAACAGATTGATTACAATTTGTTGCGAATTATCGTATTGAAAATGAATAAGTTACTAAATATGATAGGTTCTGACAGTGTGACAGGAGACAGGATAAATATCAAAAAAGCCGGTTAAAGATTGTTATTTGATTGATTTATAGATATTTAAGTATAAACATAATAACAGTTATAAGACATGCCAATAACATTGAGAGGCGGCCAAAATTCAATAAAAAAAGCTCTGCAAATTCAGGTTAATCAGATTGATGAATCAATGCTGAAAATTATGGAGTATGTAGGGGAGGAATTTGTCAGGGAAGCCCGGCAAATGACAAAAGCTTCGGGCGGGTTTGGTGACGTAACCGGTAATTTAAGAAGTTCAATCGGGTACGCTGTTGTTAAAAACGGTGACGTAATAACGGGGAATATTGAAGGAACAGCAACAGGAACAGCAAAGTTCCGTGAAGTGATCCGCAAGCTTTTCAAAATGGATAATTCCTATCATTTGCTATTGATCGCAGGCATGGAATATGCCAGCTATGTAGAGGCGAAAGGCATGAATGTTATAACGATACAGGGAGATCAGGCTTTTGCAAGTCTTGACACTCTTTTAAAAAGGTACAAAAGCAGTAAAAATTTAACGATTTAAAATTATGGCTGAAGTTTATTTTGATGCCCGAATTCACCGGGAACAGCTTCAAAAGGATATTGAACATATCAACAATGATTTGTCAAAAATTACAACCGGATTTGAACGATCAGGCCAAAGAATTGATAATACACTTACCGGAATCGGAACCGGTTTAAAAAACCTTGTCCCGGCTGCTTCATTGGCTTCAGCCGGAATGATTTTAAAGCAGATTGCCGCCGATTCATTTAATTTTGCAAATGAATTCAGCAAAGCAATGCGAGAGGTTCAAACTATTTCGCAGGCCGTTCAGCAAGATTTTAAGGGAATCAGCCAACAGATTATTGACATGGCCGCCAATGGTCCTGAAGATGCTATAAAATTGTCTAAAGCTTATTACGAGATAGTTTCAGCCGGTTATGATGGATCGCAAGCACTCGAAATATTGCGCGTATCAACTCAGGCAGCAACAGCCGGAATAACAGACACTAAGATTGCAGCCGATGGATTGACCACAATTTTAAATGCTTGGGGAAAGGATGCCAGCGAAGCCGGAAAAGTGGCTGATATAATGTTTAAGACAGTCGAAAAGGGAAAAACAACATTCCCTGAATTGGCCTCAAATATTGCTCAGGTTGCACCAATGGCCGCCGCAATGAATATTTCATTTGAAGAAATTGCCGGGGCAATTGCTTCCCTTACAAAACAGGGAACAACTACGCCAATGGCACTAACCCAAATACGATCAGCGATGCAATCACTTACTGATGTTTTGGGCGACGGGTGGAGCAAATCAATGACCTTTCAGGAAGCTTTGCAAAAGGTTAGGGATATGGCAGGCGGCTCAGAAGCCAAATTAAACCAAATGGCCGGACGTGTTGAAGCATTCAGCGCAATACTTGCTTTAACCGGCGAAAAAGCAACAGAGGCCACGAAAGATTTAAACGACATGGCCACCGCCACCGGTGCAACGTTATCAGCTTATGATAAGATGATGTTGGAAGCAGATAACAAATGGAGTCAGGTTCATAACAAGTGGGCACGTGAATTAAAGGCAATCGGGGATTTATTAAGTAATGCGTCTGTTGATATTGCTGATAAATTGAATGACCTGTTAACAAATCGGGATGCAGATATTATTGCGCCTGAAGTTTCAAAAACGCTCAATGATTTTACTGGTCAACTTGATTCGATGGGAGACCGGGAAGCAAAACTAAAACTGATAACAGACCGGATTATTGAGATCAGAAAAGCAACTCAGGATATGGGAAAAGAGGCCGCAAACCTTGAAAAATTGCAGCCAAACGCCATACAAAAAGGAGTTGAGGCATTTAATGCCGGCTTAGGTTTGGGATCTGCATTTACACCCGGAAGAACCCGACAGGTAGAACTTGAAATTGTTCAGGATGATATTGAAATTAACAACCGGGTTTTAGTTGAACTTGGTAAACTTTATGATCAAATTTTAAACGGTACTGAAGTTGACAACTCAAAAAATGACCTGAAGGAAAAGACAGACCAGAATGTTAAAACGGTTGCTGATGCTATTCAGAAAATTAAGGATTTGACAGCACAGCTCGGAACAGGAACAATTGAGCAGGATGTTCAGATAATTCTAAAGATAGGGAAGGAACAGGAATTTGTTGACAATTTCAATAAGCAGGTTAGGGAAAAGCTGAATCAAGCCCTGAACGTTATTGAACTGAAACCGATTGAACTGAAATCAACAAAGGGTGTAATTGTCGATAAACAGAAAATTTCAGACCAGTTGAAGCCAATGAAGCAACTGAATGCTGAAGAAGTTGCCCGGCTTGAATTGTTGAAAGAACAGTTTCAGAAAATTGAAGATCAGCGCGAATCATTCAGCGGATTTTCCAAAGAAATGTCAGGGGCTTCAGAGGTATTGAGCGCCCTTAGCTTTGCAGTAGGTCAACTTGATGACAACTTGGGTAAAGCGGTCGGGAAAATGGCAGACTTTGCCTATAATGCTGCAAACGTTTTTGCAAATATTAGCACCGGGAATATAGTCGGGGCGGTTTCAAGTGGGATAGGTGCGCTGGGTAATTTAATAAGCCTTTTTATTGGTGGATTCAAACAAGCAAAAACTGAAATCAAAGAACTGAGGGATGCAATGCTGATTTTGCAGTCAATTGATAAAGCAAAATCAAATATGTTAAGCGGTGACTGGACACGGTACACCGAAATTCAATTATCAGCGTTGCAACAAAACATTGAAAAGTCAATGAAAACGTATGATCCTTATGGATTATCCGACGCTTTCAACCTTTCAAAAATTTCACTGGCAATTGATTATTGGAATAAAGTTTCAGAGATTCAGGGCGGATTAACAGAGGATCAACAGAAAATACTTGACCAGTTTATTGACTGGCAAAATCAATACAACCAGTTACAAGAGGAAGCTTTGAACAGGGCAACAGGAACCACCCGTGATGCGGTTGCTGATTCTATAATTGATGGATTCAAACAGGGTTTTGATTCAGCGGCTGACTTTGCCGAAACGTTTGAGGACTTAATGAAAAAGGCAATTGTTAATGCTTTCAAAACACAGTTGATCGAAACTGATTTAATGAACTGGTATAAAGGATTTGCTGAAGCCGGTTCAGATGGTTACACTGAGCAGGAAATTAATTATTGGCGTGCTGAATGGCAAAGAATGATTGAACTACAAAACCAAAAATGGCAGAACATCGAAAAGATCACCGGGGTTAATCCGACTGATAAAATAGATAGTTCTCAGCAGGGTTTGACCGGGGCAATAAAGGGAATTACCGAAGAAACAGCCGGGTTGATTGCCGGGCAGTTCTTCGCCTTCAGGGAATTACAGCAAAAGCATTATCTGACAAGTGTTCAACAGTTAGATGTTATGAACCGGTCTGCTTCGCACCTTGCAAAAATTGAGGAAAACACCCGTTCAATTTCTCGGCTGAATGAGATTGCAGACATTACAGCCGATGCAAATAAAATTTTAAAGGAAAGATTATAAAAATAATTTATGGATAATCAGGAATTTACAAACAATCAACCCGTGACAATTGATGAAATTCTAAGTTTGGCACAAAACATAAACGATTTAAATAAGACAATTCTCGATCGTTACATTAAGGCTATTGAGTTTCTTGAAACAAAGGGACTTGATCAGGAATTTGGAAAATGGTATGTTGAAAAATTTGAGAGTGATCAAAACAAAGAACTGAATTAACTTTTTGCAAACATCAAAAATTTTCAAAAATGGGACTGAGACCGGGAAACACAAATAATCCGAAAGGCAGGCCACCGGGCAAACCGAACCTTTCAACAGTTGAAGCAAAGGAGATTGTAAACGGAATCATTAAACGCAATTTCACTGCAACAAAGGTGCAAAAGGATTTACAAAGCTTAACACCACATAAGCGACTTGAAATATTAACCCGGTTGCTTCAGTTCACTTTGCCCCGGCCAACTGAAAACAATATAAAGTTTGATTTTGAAGGACTGGAACCCGAAAAGATTGAACAGATTTATTCAATAATCTTTAATCAGAATAATGATGGAAACAACTGATTTTATTCGGCAAACCCTGAACCGGATCACCCCGGAAGTTTTGAAGGGAGAATTGAAGCTGACAAGAGAACTGGAAGGAAATATTTCGACAGCGTTAAAAAAAGAAGCCGTCAAACAATTCGCAGCCGGAAAAATGACAGAATCGAAAGAAATTGATAACTTCATAAAGTCAAAACCAAAATTCAAAATTTGGTCGGGAAATGGCGTCTTATTCATGATGCAAAATACCGGGGCAAACTATGACACAATCATTATTTATTCAAAACCCGATCATGTTGGCGAATATGAAAAATTACTTCAGAAAGTTGAAGAAATTCAGTCAAAAAGCAATGAATAAAAGCGAAACAAAAAATGACATTGATCAACACTATGTTGATTTGATTAACAACAAAATTGCCCCGGTAAATGATTATGAAAGGCAATTTCTTAAAGAAGTCAAAGAAGCTGAATCGAAAGGCCAAACTGTTGAAATACCGGTTAATTAATTTTTTCGTCCTTTTTTAATTATAGCGTTACACCTCGGACGGGTAACGCCGGGGCGGTCAGAGGATCGCCCCTTTTTTTTATAATAAAATAC
>CAZXVT010000100.1:0-16974 GCA_964644015.1 uncultured Maribellus sp. | reverse complement strand
GAGGTTGGAACTTAAAAAGTACAACCCGATACTGAAAAAAGTAACAGTTCACAAAGAAATTAAATAATTTAAAACATGGCAAAGAAGACGGTTGCAACTCTGCAAAAGGCTGGCGGAAAAGCTTATGCCAAAGTGGTGAAAATGTCAAAATCGCCAAAAACAGGTGCTTACATTTTCAAGGAAGAAATTATCCCTACTGAGGACGTACCAAATTATTTTAAAAAATAATCCCTGTTTCCGGGATAAATCTGAGAAACAAAAAAAGCTTTCATCGGTGGGTGAAGGCTTTTTTTGTTTCTGGATTTTCAGTTTCGTTAAAAACTATAATTGTATTATTTTGCACCCGAAATTTAATTGATCATGGGAATTTTTGGTTTCTTCGATAAAAGCAAAAAGGAAAACCTTGATGAAGGTCTGGCTAAAACCAAGGAAAGTGTCTTTAAAAAACTCAGCAGGGCTGTTATTGGTAAGTCGAAAGTAGATGACGAAGTACTTGATAACCTGGAAGAAATTCTTATTTCGTCGGATGTTGGCGTTGATACCACTTTGAAAATTATTGGCCGTATTGAACAACGTGTTTCCCGCGATAAATACATGGGCGTAAACGAGTTGAACAATATTCTGAAGGAAGAAATCACTGCACTTTTAGAGGAAAGCAATTCTCCCGATTTTTCAGATTTTGACTTGCCTGAATCTGAAAATCCTTACGTAATAATGGTCGTGGGCGTTAACGGAGTTGGAAAAACCACCACAATTGGCAAACTGGCCTATAATTTCAAGAAAGCTGGTAAAAGCGTAATGCTGGGTGCTGCCGATACTTTCAGGGCTGCGGCCATCGAACAACTCGAAATCTGGGCAAAAAGGGTGGATGTTCCGATTGTGAAGCAGAAAATGGGAGCTGACCCGGCTTCTGTAGCTTATGATACAATCGCTTCCGCAAAAGCTGCAAATGCTGATGTAGTGATTATTGACACAGCCGGGCGTTTGCATAATAAAGTGAACCTGATGAACGAGCTTTCAAAGATTAAGAAAGTAATGCAGAAAATTATACCTGACGCACCCCACGAAGTTTTGTTGGTTCTCGACGGCTCAACCGGACAAAATGCTTTTGAACAGGCCAAACAATTTACGGCTGCCACCGAAGTTACTGCACTTGCTTTGACAAAACTCGATGGTACAGCCAAAGGTGGCGTGGTGATTGGTATTTCCGACCAGTTCAGAATTCCGGTGAAATATATCGGCATTGGCGAAAAAATGGAACATCTCCAGATTTTCCGCCGCCGCGAATTTGTTGAATCGCTATTTTCTTAATATTCCTGATTTTATTGGTTCCCCTTGGTTTGAGTTTCTGATGCGGAGTTTATTTCCGGTGTTTTCAGAAATTTTTGTGCCATTTCCATGATTGGAAACTGGCCGATTTTATCAGTGAGATTAAACGTGGCTGCCAGAACCAGTTTTTCATCAGGATAAACCACCAATGCTGCACTACCACCAGTAACACCCCCGGCGCGACCATAAAATTTTCTTCCAAATTTATCCGTCATGGCAATCCACCCTTTGCTGATTGCGGTTTTCCTTTCGCCGGGAAGCGTGGCAGGTTCCAGAACCGATTCTCTTACCGATTCGCTTATTACGGGTGAATCAAGCATAGCGTTGCCCAGTTTAACAAGGTCTTCGGCATTCGAAAGCAAACCTTCGGAGGGTGCCCGGAACCGCAAATCGCGGAAAGTGGCATTGACAAGCTGAGCCACAAAATTCAGGTCATAAAAATCGCTGCGGCCTTTAATTACAGCCAAAGGATTATCAAGTGTAGTGTTGGTCAGATGCAAAGTGTCAGTAATAAATTCTTTTAAAAGTTGTGTGTATGTTTTTCCGTTTGTTTTTTCCATTACAGCGCCCAGAAGGTTGTAATTGAACATGCTGGGATCCTGAAATATTCCGGGAGGATAAAGTAAAGAATCATTTTTAAACAACCCGATTCCTTCCTGCAAACCGGTTTCAATCACCCGCCAGTCTGTTTCTGTGACCGTCGGTTTTCTGATTCCTGAAGTTTGGTAGGCAAGGTGATCAAGTGTTAGTTTGAACTGCTTATCAGGAAATTCGGGGAAATAAAAATTAACAGACGAATCGGGAACAAGCATGCCTTTTTCAACCATCATCTGGTACATGAGTGCTGTAAAACATTCTGAAACACTGCCGATTCTGAATTTGGTTGTCCGTGTAACCGGCACTTCCAGGTCTTTTGAGGCAAAGCCAATTCCCTCCGAGTAAATCATTTTTCCATCCTTGGAAATAGCAAATGATCCACCGGGAATATTTCCCATCACAAGATAATTTACCGCATCATTTCTGACCTCTTTTATCTGGTCAATATATTTCCGGTCGTACAGAATATCTGTCTTCTTTTTTGCACAACCCGAAAAGACAAAAGTAAAAATCAGTAACCCGATAATTTTTGCAAAATTTTTCATTTGTATAAATTTTCAAAGTTGTTCTAAAAAATTCTCCAGTAAATTTTTCGACCTGCAAAAATAAAAAAATCAGCAAATGCTGGTAACTACGAAGTTTAAAGAGCGTTGGCAGATTTCTGAAACTTTGTTAAAAAATGGAATGCAATTTTACAAGTGGGTAATGTTTTTCTTGCTGAGCAGGCTGTTAAAGGCAATTTTATAGCTGCTGCTCACCGGAATTAGTTTGTCCCTGATTTTTATTGCATTGTTTTCGAAATAGTCGATTTTGTCGATGGCCACAATGTATGATTTATGTACCCTGATAAATTTCTGTGGATCGAGCAAATCCTGGATGGTTTTGAAATTCAGGAGCGTCATTATTTTGGCATCTTCCGTGTGTATTTGCAGGTAATCGCGCATCCCTTCGATATAGAGGATTTTGTTGAAATACATTTTTACGGTTTTGTTGCCCGACTTAACAAATGTATAATCTGCTTTTTCAGGTTGAACGGCTGCATTTTCAACACGTTGTTGCGGCCTTGTCTGTAATTGCGAATCTTTCAGAAAACGCGCATAAACTTTCTCCACCGCTTTTACAAACCGTTCAAAAGGAATGGGTTTCAACAGATAATCCATCACATCGAGTTCATATGCTTTTAGCGCGTATTCGTCGAATGCGGTAGTGAGAATTACGTAGGGCGGGTCTTTTAAAGTTTCGAGCAACTGGATGCCGGTGAATTCATCCATCTGGATATCCAGAAATATCAGATCGATCTTGTTTTCACGCAAAAAAGAAAATGTGGAAAGTGCATTGTCAAAAGTACCCATCAGGTTCAGGTAATCAATTTTTTCGGCATAACGCCTTATCTTTTTGAGTGCCAGCACTTCATCGTCAACGGCAATGCAATTCATCTTCATAACACCGGAATTTTCAGATATACTTCAAATTTATCCAAATTGGTGTTAATGTCAAAAACATAATTTTCACCATACAGTAGTTTTAAACGTTTTTCAACGTTTTTTAAACCGTTTCCCGAACCTGAATCCGGCAGTTTAAAATCGTTTCGTTTAACGTAGTTGGATGTTTTCAGTTCAATTTTATCATCTCCGGCTGTAAAACTGATTTTTATGCCCGGTGATTCAGACTGTTTATTACAATGCTTGATCGTATTTTCAATAATTGGTATAAACAAAAGTGGCGGCACCTGTTTGTTTTTAAAATCGCCCGAATATTCAAATTCAAGAAATTCCGGGTTTTCGAAACTCAGTCTTCCCAGTTCAAGGTAATTCTGAATATAATCAAGCTCATTTTGCAGCAATGCCTTTTCTTCGTTTGATTCCTTTAACATGTATCGCATAATTTTCGATAACAGAAAAATAGCGTTCGAAGCTTTTTCCCTGTCTTCAAATATCAGCGAATCGATGTTGTTCAGCACATTAAAAAGAAAGTGAGGATTAATTTGTGATCGCAGTACACCGAGTTCGGAGTTCACGTTTCTTCGTTCCAGTTCCGATTGTTTCAGTTGAATTTGGTACGAATAGCTGAAAAGTTTCAGTGCCGATGCAATACCCACAATCATAAAACTGCTCAAAAGCCAGTCGAAAAGTTCAACAATGAAACGGGTTTTAACTGTCCAGAAACCCAATGCCGGCTGAACATTGTACATCATGTAATGCGAAACCGAGATATTAACCGCAATGGCTAAAAGAGTTCCGGCTATAAAAACGAAGAATCTCCGTTTCCTTATGATAAACCGGGGCATCAGAAATTCGATGACAAAATAAGCTGTAACAATATCCACCGGTATATAAAGGACATTTACAAAGGCGTCTTTGCTGAAACCGAACGAGGCTATTCTGGGAACAGTATAAAATGCAAAAATAAAGATCCAGAAGAGGGTGTGATTCAGCCAGCGATATTTGAAAATTTTCATGAATTACAATGCATTACCGATACAATTGTAAGGCTTTTTCTGTAATTAAACACTGATTTTCTGTCAACTGCACGTTTAATTCGGCTATAGAATCATAAATGTTAATTTGTACATTTTGCAGATTAAACCCGTTGTTTTGCAGAACAATTTAATCTGTTTAGCCAATTTTAAGGGTAGTTGAGGCTATTTAAAATAAATCAGCGGATATTGTTTTTTCTATTTTTAATAACCTGAAATTGTCAGCTTGATCATCACACTTTCGAATTTAGTTCCTGTAAAACCGGTGAATACGCCCAGATTTCCAAGAAAGAAAATACTGTTCAAACTGTAGCCTGCCTCCCAGTAACTATGAATATCGGGTGTGGCAATATAATTCAGCATTAAACTTTCGCTCCAGGTATTGGTGTTGATAAACGGAAGGTAGCGCAACAAAACATATTCAGTCCTGATTTCGCCGCCCAAATTCAGATAGCTTTGATTGGTGCTTAATTCATAGTCGTTTACCAACTGAAATGCGTGAGTGTAAAAATTCAGCAAAAATGGAATTTCGTAGGTTTTAAAATGATGGAACTGGGAGAAATGCATTTGTTTGTTCCTGAAAAAATACCCGGCATTGGCATATAAATCGATACCTGCCGATGGCGAAATATTGGCTTGTTGCCGGTAACTGAAATCGATATAACTGAAGTCGGCCACAGAAGAAAATACGTTTTTTACTCCCTGGTGGTATTGCAGCGAAAAATTATAATAGTCTTTTAAAAATATGAAAGGAGATTCATCAATCCAGGGTCTGCGCTGGCGTTTGTAATAATTGATTCCGGCAGAGTAAGAAAAACTCTTTTGTTCAGTCAGTTCCGGACTGTTCGCTTCAAAGCCGGCCGGCTGATTAGGTTTGAATTCCATATTATCGGAAAAAAGGTATTCCACATTGTTTTCGAGCGGCACAAAGTGGTTATAATCAGCCGATGCTGAAAGCGTAATGCGGTTATTCAGGCTGTGTGATGCTCCCAGTCTAGCGAATGAAGTTTCGTAAAGTCGCATGTAATTCTGGGCAAAAAACCACGAGCTGGCAGCATTTAAAATGGGTTGAATTCCGGGCGGGGTGGTTTTAAAGTCGCGGCTTTCTTTTCCAAATCCAACCTGAACCGTGCCTTTTTTCCATAAAACATTCCGCAATGTGGTATTAACCGAACCAAAAAAAGCCTTCCGGTTAATAGCATAGCCAATTTCGGGTACCATAAGGAAAGATCCACCCGAATCGGTTTTAAAACCAAGTTCAAACCGTTGTTTGTATTTGTATCCATCCACACTGTTAAAATCGAAATTCTTTGTCGAAAGCAAGCCATCGTACCCAAGTCTGAAATCAGAATTTTTGGATAGGTTCCAGTCACCAAAAACCAGTTTCGGGAACAGAGTTTTCTTTTTTGCCGTTTTTACATTCGCTGTTGTATCTGTTTCCGCTAATTTCATCAGCATCAGCGAGTCATTCATCGCGTAACTGGCCATTTCTGCCGGAGTCAGCGGAATCGCGCGAATTGTATCCCAGAACTGGTAATCGTTTTTCAGGGTATCTTTTATCTCTTCAACTTTATAATTGGTTCTGAAAACATCGTTCAAAATGGTGTCTTTGTATTGTTCTTTCAAAATCTGGCGGTTCATGCGCGCCACTTTTTTTACTTCGCGGTTATTCAACTCGTTTTTTTGTTGCATTACTTCCACTTCAGCCCGCAGCTTTTTCTCTTTTTCGCCGGGAGTCCGGGTTTTTTGTGCAACCGGCTGGTCTGGTTCCGGTTTCAGTGTCCCGAAATTATTCTCCTCGATAACTTTGTATTTAAGGGCAACTCCATAATAAACCTGTCCTTTCAGACCCAGCATCGAAATGTTTCCCGTTATGTTGTCCGAAACAGGCAGCCAAACATCGTTTCCCATGTTTTCAAATTGCTGTTTGATCCGGTAATTGAAAAACTCAAACTGCCCGTTAAAATCGAGGTTGTAAATGCACCAAAGCTGATCAACAATATAAATATAACCTTCCACCAGCTCGTCACTTTTTCGGTTCGGTGTTACTTTTATTTTGAAAACATCCCTATCGCCAACTGTTATATATCCTTCGTACCTGAATTTGTAATGTTTCAGGGCCAGCGATGATAGTGGCGAAATAATGTTATTCGGACGCTCTTCATAAAAACTCGAAGCCATCAGTTCCATCACAGGTGGTTCGTCGAGCCCTGCCAGCGAAGTTTTTTTACTGATAACTTTCTGTTCGTATTTGTTGGGGTAGGTAAAAGTTATTTTGTTTTGTGATTCAATTACATAGGTTACATTTTCTTTTACCAGCTCTTTCAGTTTTCTGCCTTCAATTTCAATTTTGTTCTGGTAAACTTTCGGGATACTGCTGAAAAAGAAGTTCGCTTTGATGTACATATCGGCTTCGTAATGCCTGATTCTTTGCCGGTAGTAGGGTGCTTTGGCAATGGCTTTCCGCATAATCATCCAGGCCGGATCTTCCTTGCCTGGAAAAACCTTGACTTCCTTTATTTCGAAGGTTTGTTTTTTTAACTGAATATTCAGGTTCATGCTGTCGGATGTTACTTTTACCTCTCTGATATCCTGTATGTAACCCATCGAGCGAACGGTGAATTGATAAGTACCTTTCTCTAACAAAAGATTATAAAATCCGTTGGCATTCGAAATGGTACCTTCACGGGTTTCTGCAACAAAAATGGTGGCATAGGGAATAGGTTCGTTTTTATCTCCGATAATTTTGCCCGTCACAATTTGTGCCTGCAGAACATCCTGAATAACGAGTGTGAATAGTATGAGCCAAAAGGCATTTAATTGCCGTAATAACATAGCCTTGTTTCTGTTTCTGAATCTGTTCATTCCAAAAATAACCCGATTTTTTTGAAATTTCACAGAGTATCAGTATTGTTTAAATGTTTTTAAGATTCTTTACTTTTAATTTATAAAGAACGAATGAAGTTTATAAATGTTTTGTTAAAGAGAAAACAGCGTTTGATGTAGATTCAATTATTCTGAAAAGCTTTGATTCTTGATACCATTAGCGAAATTCCAATGCCGAAAAAACCAATCACAGCGAATGAATACCGCAAACTGAATGCTTCAGCAATATAACCAATCAACGGCGGCCCCATCAGAAATCCCAGGAAACTGACACTTGAAACGGTTGCCAATGCCAGACCGGGAGGTATTTTGGAAGCGCTGCCCGCGGCACTGTAAACCGTTGGAACAATACTCGAAACACCAATCCCAACCATCATAAAAGCGAGTGTTGAAGGAACAAGAAAAGGAAAAATCACCGAAGTGAAAAGTCCGCCTGAAATAAGCACCCCACTAAATTGCAATAATCTTTTTCTGCCAATTTTTGAAATAAGATAGTCAGCAACAAATCGGCCGCCAGCCATCATAATCATAAATGAAGTGTAACCCAGAATTACAAGCGATTCAGGCGCTTTTACGACATCTTTAAAATAGAGCCCGCTCCAGTCAAACATGGCGCCTTCGCTGGCCATGCTGCAAAAGCCAATGATTCCAAGTTGAAGCAAAACCGGATCGGGTTTCCCGAAAAGCCGTCGTTTGGCAGCGGGTGTTCCGGTTGTTTTGCAAGCCGCAAGATGGGGCAGATTCACCCAGACAATGGCCCAAACTAAAAAAATGATGATTAAAAAATGCAGCGCAGGAACCAGCTTCAGGTTGATCATCAGCAAACCCACCAGTGCCCCGGAGAATCCGGCCAGGCTCCAGCCACCATGAAACGAAGCCATAATGGGCCTTTCATAAAGTCTTTCGGCAGCAATGCCCAGTGTGTTGATTGAAATATTGCAGAGATTTCCGGTGACCCCGAATAGAAACAATACAATTGCCAGTTGCCAGCCAGCATGCACCAATCCAATTGACAAAAGACAAAGTGAATAAGCCGGAATTGCAAACAGCACAATCCGCTGACTGCCATATTTTGTGACAAGTTTTCCCGAAACGGGCATCATCAGAAATTGCCCGACCGGCAGGGCAAACAAAATGCTGCCAAACAGTGCGTCACTTAAATTCAATGCAGTTTTTATATCCGGAATGCGGCTGGCCCACGACGAAAAACACAAGCCCATGCTGAAGTAAATCAAGGCAACAGCAATCCTGATTCTTTTTTTGTCGAGAACCGGTTCATTTAATATTTCTGCCGTAATTGCTGAATCAGTCATGTTCGTGTAGAAATTACCGGCAAAAGTATTAAATCACATTCACCGGAGGTAAAAGTTACACAAACATCATGAATCATTAAAGTTTTGTAAATATGAAATATTGCCATTCAACCAAAATTCATGATTTGCTGCCAATTACTGTAAAAAGAATTCAAATTTCAAATCGATGAAGTCGTGTTTTGTAATTACTATTTCAAATTAAGCTATTCAAGTGAAATTAAAAGACAAAAAAAATGATTTTGAATATCAGAAAAAAAATGCAAAATTGCAGCACAGTTCAGCACAGTTTGAATGCGTGATAGCGTGAATGCAGGAATGCTCTGATGCATGAATGCGGGAATGATTGAATTAATAAATAATTGATTGAGTCTTGATACTTTGAACATTGAACTTTAAACTTTTTTGTACTCAATACTAATATCTAAAAATCTAAATACTAATAATAAAAAGATGGCAAACAGATTAATTGGCCGGCTTCCGAAAGTCGGTATTCGCCCGGTAATCGACGGGCGCGAAAGAGGAGTGCGTGAGTCACTCGAAGTACAAACCATGAACATGGCAAAAGCCGCTGCAAAACTCATCGAAGAAAACCTTCGTTTTCCCAGTGGGGAGAAGATTGAGTGCGTGATTGCCGACACCACTATTGGCGGTGTGGCAGAAGCAGCCTTGTGTGCCGATAAATTTGAGCGCGAAGGGGTGGGGGTTTCACTTACTGTTACCCCGGCGTGGTGTTACGGAACCGAAGTAATGGATTCGCACCCGCTGATGCCAAAAGCCGTTTGGGGTTTTAACGGAACCGAACGTCCGGGAGCGGTTTATCTGGCAGCAGCGCTGGCTGGGTACACTCAGAAAGGTTTGCCGGCTTTTGGCATTTATGGCCGCGATGTGCAGGATGCCGGTGACCAGAACATTCCGGCAGATGTGCAGGAAAAAATCCTCCGTTTTGTGAAAGCTTCGCTGGCAGTGGCACAAATGAAAGGCAAATCATACTTGTCTTTGGGTTACACATCGATGGGTATTGCCGGTTCGATGGTGAATCCCGATTTTTTCCAGGATTATCTGGGAATGCGCACCGAATTTGTGGACATGAGCGAAGTAAAACGCCGTATCGACGAAGGAATTTACGACAAGGCAGAATATGAAAAAGCGCTGGCCTGGACAAAGGAAAACTGTAAGGAAGGCGAAGATTTCAACAGCCCGGAAAACCAGAGCAGCCGCGAACGCAAAGACTGGGAATGGGAGATTGTGGTGAAAATGACTTTGATTTTCCGTGATTTGATGATTGGCAACCCGAAACTGAAAGAAGCCGGATTTGGTGAAGAAGCTCACGGAAGAAATGCTATCGCCGGTGGATTCCAGGGACAACGCCAGTGGACAGATTATTACCCGAATGGCGATTTTGCAGAAGCAATGCTTTGTTCGTCGTTTGACTGGAACGGTATTCGCGAAGCATTTGTATTTGCCACCGAAAACGATAGTTTGAACGCAGTGCCGATGCTTTTTGGCCATTTGCTAACCAATACTGCCCAGATTTTCTCTGATGTGAGAACCTACTGGAGCCCGGAAGCGGTGAAACGTGTTACCGGTGTTGAACTGGATGGCCTTGCAAAAGATGGTTTTATTCACCTTATTAACTCAGGACCGACAACTCTGGATGCTACAGCGCAGCAACGCGACAAAGATGGCAACCCTGCCATGAAACCTTTCTGGGAAATTTCTGAAGAGGAAGCGCAGCGCTGTCTGGACAATACACAATGGTGCCCAGGCGACAAAGGCTATTTCCGTGGCGGTGGTTATTCAAGTCTTTTCCGCACTGCCGGACAAATGCCGGTGACCATGTCGCGAGTGAATCTTGTGAAAGGTCTGGGACCTGTTTTGCAAATTGCCGAAGGTTACACCATTGAGCTGGAAGATGCGGTTCACAACGTGCTCGACCGCCGCACCAACCCGTCGTGGCCTACAACGTGGTTTGTGCCGCGGACTACCGGGAAAGGGGCGTTCAAAGATGTGTATTCGGTAATGGCCAACTGGGGAGCCAATCACGGTGCTATCAGTTTTGGCCACATCGGTGCCGACCTGATTACGCTGGCTTCATTGTTGCGGATACCGGTTTGCATGCACAATGTTGACGACGATAAGATTTTCCGTCCGAGTGCATGGAATGCTTTTGGCGAAGACAAAGAAGGAGCCGATTACCGCGCCTGCGCCAACTTTGGCCCGGTTTACAGGTAGTAAGCTTTTTTGATTGATACTAACACAAAGTCACGAAGTCACGAAGAATTCCTTTTGCATAATTCTTAGCGCCTTTGTGTCTTTGTGTTCAAAAAAAACACATTAAACTTTTAAACTATGAAAACGCGCTTCAACCTTTTTTTTCCAGTTTTGATTTTGTTCAGCCTGATTTTCTCCTGTACATCAACACAAAAATCAAATCCTGCAGAGACGAAAACTTATGAAAAAGGAACTTATGGTTATGATCTTCAGTTTCTGCAAAAACATAAAAAACCGCTCGAACTCAAAAGGGGTGACGCACGGTTGCTGATTTCGCCAGAATACCAGGGACGCGTGATGACAAGCACTGCCAAAGGCGACACCGGTAAAAGTTATGGCTGGATAAACCATGATTTGATAGCATCAGGCGAACTGAAACAACACATCAATGCGGTGGGTGGAGAAGAACGTTTCTGGCTGGGGCCCGAAGGCGGACAGTTCTCCATTTATTTCAAACCGGGTGCAAAATTCGATTTCGAAAACTGGCAGACGCCAGCTTGTATTGATACCGATACTTTTGATGTCGTTAACGCAAACGACACCGTGGCTGAGTTTGCCAAAAAGGTGAAAATCAGTAACTACAGTAATTTCACTTTCAATTTTGATATCAGCAGAAAAATCAGTCTGTTAAATGAATCACAGATAAAATCGGAACTAAATCTGAATTTGACTGAAGGTGTAAAATGCGTTGGTTACCAAACCGAAAACAGTCTGTCCAACACTGGAGCAGAAGCGTGGAAAAAGGAGACAGGACTGCTTTCTATCTGGCTTTTGGGAATGTTTATTCCATCGGACGAGGTGACGCTGGTAATTCCCTACAAAAAAGAGGCTGTTTCGGATTACATCGTCAAAGACGATTATTTTGGAAAAATTCCGGATGACAGGTTGGTGGTAAAAGAGGGATTTGTTTTTCTGAAAGGCGATGGTAAACAACGTGGAAAAATCGGTATTCCGCCACAGCGTGTTGTTCCGGTGATGGGTAGTTACGATGCTGCCAACAAAATGCTCACTATCGTAAAATGCCAGGTTTTTGAAGGAGTTACCGATTATGTGAACTCGGCCTGGGAACTGCAGCAATTCCCGTTTAAAGGCGATGCTGTAAATGCTTACAACGATGGTCCGGTGGCTGATGGCACCCAAATGGGGCCGTTTTACGAACTCGAAAGTTCGTCGCCCGCACTGGCGCTGAAACCGGACGAAAAAGCAACTTACAAACAAAGTACCTTTCATTTCGAAGGAACTGAAGAGGAGCTGAATGTGGTTTGCCAGCAGGTTTTGGGGATTTCTATTGATGAAATAAAAGCAGTGTTTTAAGTTTTTTTACACCGCGGCTTTAACCTGTTATTAATGATTTTTTTACACCGTGGCTTTAGCCCGGTGATAATAAAATGATAGAGTTAAACGGCTTTAGCCTTTAATTCAGCTTGTTAAAGGCTAAAGCCAATTTTAGTATGTCAAATTAATCGCCAAGCTAAAGCATGGCTCAAAATAGAAAATCATTTTTAATGTCTGTTTTTCAGTTAAATATAGATGCCACACGCGGCCAGACCAAGTTGCAGCAACTTGTACATTCCATCACCGAGGCAGTCAGCAATGGTACTCTGAAAACCGGTGATGTTTTGCCATCAGTTAACCAGTTAAGCAGCGAATCTGGTTTTTCACGCGACACAGTTTTTAAAGCTTACCGGATTTTAAAAAAACGCGGAATCATTGAATCGGCGCCACAGAAAGGCTATTTTGTCGCCAGCGAGTCGGTAAAGGTTTTTATGCTGCTCGACGATTTCAGCGCTTTCAAGGAACAGCTTTACCAGTCATTCAGACTGAATCTGCCCGAAAATGTTTCCGTCGATTTGCTGTTTCATCATTACAATAAAACTGTTTTCAGGCAACTGATTCAAAATAGCATTGGCCGATACAGCATATTTATTATCATGAATATCAGTCACGGAAACATCGACCCGGTGCTGAAAAAGATTGACCCGAAAAGACTTTTAATCCTCGATATGGGAAATCCGGAAGCAGAAATGAATTTTCTGTTACAAGATTTTGACGAAGCGGTTGTTAATTGTCTATCCCAGGGATTAAATGAGATTCATAAATATGAAGAATTTATTCTCATTTATTCCGAAAAGAAAACGCCACATCCGGCAAAAACGGTGGATGCTTTTAAAAGATTCTGTACAACCAATTTCATAAAACACAGGGTTGCCGAAAAGTTTAACGAAAAGCAGTTAAAAGCCGGACAGGTTTATCTGGCAATAAAAGACAGCGATTTGGTGGAAATCATCAAAGCAGGATTCAAAAAAGACTATCAATTAGGGAAAGATTTTGGCGTGCTTTCATACAACGACACGCCCATGAAAGAAATTACAGGCGGCGGAATCACCGTGATTTCAACTGATTTTGGTTTGATGGGAGAAAAAGCCGCAGCATTTGTAACGAACCGGCAACCTGTTGCAGAAATTTTGTCAACCCGCTTAATCACACGGAAAACCCTTTGATTTGGGTCTATTTTACTGGGCACGGCGGATTCCATCAGCCGAAATTAACACGGTTAAAAACCACGTCACCCAAAATTTCATTACATTCGTTTTTACTTTTAAATCTGAACCAATGAAGAAACTATTATTTCTCGTATTTATCTCCTATATTTCATTTCAAATGCAGGCACAAACAATGTTTAAACAGTATTCCGGTCAGGATGTCGGGAATCCAAAACTGAAAGGCAATTTTCAATTTGACAGTCAGTTGCAGAAATTTACGATAACCGGGGCAGGTTACAATCTCTGGTTCGAACGCGACGAGTTTTATTTTGTTTCTCAACCTGTTGAAGGTGATTTTATCATTTCAACAAACTTAAAATTTATTGGTGAAGGAGTTGACCCTCACCGGAAAATCGGTTTGATGATTCGCGAATCGGGAGCTGAAAATGCTGTTTATGCTGATGCTGCAGTTCATGGCGACGGACTGACTTCACTTCAGTATCGCGAGAAAATTGGCGCTGCAACACTCGAAAAAGCGGCAGAGAAAAAGGAAATTCCCGATTTTGTTCAACTCGAAAGAAAAGGAGATGAAATCATTTTCAGGGCTTCAAAAAACGGGGCCATTTTAACCGAAGTTGCCCGTGTGAAAATGGTTTTTGGTGAAAAGGTTTTAGCCGGAATGTTTATCGGATCGCACAATGTGGATGTGCTTGAAACGGCTGAATTCTGGAATGTGCGTATTGAAAAACCTGCCGCCGAAGGCATTGATGGTTACAAAACTCCATCGCCCAGCCGCCTTGAAATATTGGATATTACAACCGGAATGCGCGAAGTGATTTACGAAACCGACACGCACATTGAAGCGCCTAACTGGTCGCGCGACGGGAAATACCTGATCTACAATTCTGGAGGAAAACTGTATAAATTCGATTTGAAAAAACGGGTTCCGGAGTTGATAAATACGGGAAATATTACAAACAATAACAACGACCACGGAATTTCGTTCGATGGCAAAATGCTGGCCATCAGCAGTGGAACAGAGATAAATGGTAAAAATGTTTCAGCAATTTATACGGTTCCTGTAAAAGGCGGCACTCCAAAACAAATCACACCTAAAGGTCCGTCGTACTGGCACGGCTGGTCGCCTGATGGTAAATGGCTCAGCTATTGTGCCGAACGCAACGGAGTTTATGATGTATATAAAATACCGGCAAAAGGTGGCGATGAAATCCAGCTTACAAATGCTGAAGGTTTGGATGACGGACCAGAATATTCGCCTGATGGCAAGTACATCTATTTTAATTCGACACGAACCGGGATGATGCAAATCTGGCGAATGAAGCCCGATGGATCAGAACAGGAACAGGTGACATTTGATAATTTTCAGAACTGGTTTGCCCACCCGTCGTCTGATGGCAAGCAGTTTATAATGATTTCCTATCCGCCGGAAGTTCCGGCAACTTCGCATCCGCACAACCAGCGGGTGATGCTGCGCACAATGCCTGTTGACGGAAAAGAAATAAAAGTGGCTGCATTTTTATACGGAGGCCAGGGGACGATCAATGTTCCTTCATGGAGTCCCGACTCAAAAAAGGTGGCATTTGTATCATACACTTATTAAACAGGATTCATTTCGGAATTGCGTTCAGTTGACTGCAAAACCAGTGTTTGCATGAAGTTTTCTGAACGCGGTTTCGGTAGCATTATGTGCGGGAGGAAGCGTAAAACTGAAAACCGAGCCTTCACCTTTTGTACTTTCAACATCCACTGTACCTCCCAGTTTTTCCACTATTTTTTTAACGATAGTAAGACCAAGCCCATATCCATCGGCTTTGTTGGGTCTCAGCCTTGAAAACTTTTTGAACAGTTTTTTTAGTTCATCTGCTGATAAACCATCGCCGTTGTCTTTTATCCAGAATCTGATATTTCCATCTGTTAAAACAGTGCCTCCGACTTCAATTTTGGGTGGATTGCCGCCATATTTTATGGCATTACTCAAATAATTAGTCCATACTTCTTCAACCCAGGGAGCGTAACCTAAGGCTTCAGGCCATTTATCAGGAATATGGATTGTTGCTTCCGATGTTTTGATTAATTCAGAAAGCTGTCGTTGCGCCTCCGCAAAGATTTCACCCATATTAAGGCATTTAATTTCAACTTTTGATTTATCGGTTGTTGCCAACATCAGTAAATCATGGGTTATCTGAATCGATTTATTGGCCGAGTGATTGATCATATTTGACAGTTCGAACAACAGATTTTTGTCGTTTTGCCTGATAATTTCTTCCATAATTTCGCTGGCAGAAAATATAGAACTGAGTGAATTTTTCAAGTCGTGAGCCACCGTGTGCGCAAACGCATCCAGATCTTCTATAAGTTTTTCGCGTTTTTCGATTTCAGCGAGCAACTGAGAATTGGTCTTTTTCAGCTCATCTTCTGCTTTCATTATTGTTGTAATATCATGAAAAAGAAGAATATTTCCTGAAATTTGGTTGTTGTGGTAAATGGGAGAAATCCGGATGTGATAATAATTTTTCCAGCCATCACGACTTACTTCCAGATAAACGGATGCGTTTTTGTTTTCAATACCTTCAATTAGTTTCGGATAATTTTTGAATGCATTTTTTACCGGTTCGTGGGCGTATGAATTGTTTTGCCAGTTAAAAATCTGGTGGGCAGCCCAGTTGCAATCTTCAATAAAACCTTCTGCATTAATCACAATTACCCCATCGTTAATCACCTCAAAAAGTTTAGCTTTCGCAAAAGGAACAATATCAAACATCCGGTATCGAATTACTCCCAAAGTAATGATGAGACCCGAAACGACAAAGGTTACGGGTGTCCAGTCGAACCCTGGATAAGGATTGATGTTTGTAATGTACATAATGTTTCCCATTATCGGGAAAATTGTAGCGATGATGATGGTCGTGATCTGCGAACGGTAGTAAGCCGTAAATTTGAACAGGGCTTTATACAGATTAAACAAGCCGGCAATCAACAATATTTCAGTATAAGCGAAAAAAATCCAGAACCAGAAGCCATGCTGGTAATAGGCTATATTTCTGGCAGAATCGAGTGTAACATCAGTCCATACAAGCTTATGCGAATCGTTGGTGAAAATCATTCCAAGAGTGAAAATCGGGATTATCAGCAAAAGAACAATATTTTGGGTTTTGATTAAATCTTTTTTCTGACTGAATGCAGTGGTGAAAAGATAAAAACTGAGTGGCAGAAATGATATGCCGAGATAGGATATTTTCGACCAGAAAATTTTCGATGCAAGACTTGAGGTGGCAAATTCAAGCGCATAACTGATAGCCCAGATAGATACAAAGATTTGAACAAATATCATGTATCTGACTTCCATCGATTTTCTGAACTTCCACAACAGAACAATGGTAGCATAGGCTGCCAGTGCTGTCAGAAAATGGATTACACTTTCGGTGGTGAATTGGTCAATCATTTTGTGTATATAGAGCGTGAAACTGATTTAATAGCAGCGTAAATGTAATAAAAAATATGTCATTGGATTAATTCATTTTCAGGAAATTAACCAGAATTTTTTTATTGAGTCGTGTTTTTTGAAAATGTTTACGCGTATTTATAAGATTAACTGCAA
>CAZXVT010000099.1:0-17165 GCA_964644015.1 uncultured Maribellus sp. | reverse complement strand
TGATATTATTGACAATAACCAAATTGCTACTTTTGCTTAGATCGAACTCACGTTATTTAAAATCTAATACACTTCTATTGATAGAGTCACACATTATCCGTTTCTGGCACACTCTTGACCATTAATCTGTTAAGCCTGTGAGAATATTTAAACATATTCTGCTTTGCCATGATAGGATCGTCGTTATCTGAATTTGCCTTAGGTACAAGAAAAGCCATTAATTTAATCATTACCTCAATTCTTTCTTTTGGTTCTAACTTTATAAGCAATTCTGGAAGCGATTCAAGTTCTTTTCTTAATGAAAGTGATATCATTTCCTTAATCGTTCCTGAGACCTTGTTCTGCGTACCCTTTTGTCTTCCCCCTGTTTTAAAACCATTTGCCATGTGTTTCTAATTTTATCTACTTTAGATAAAAGTATAGCCGTAGATTCAGAATATCATGCAATTATGAATCAATTTTTGACAAAAAAAGAAATAATCAAGTAGTAATTTAAAAACTGATATTCAGCCTATCAAATATTTGCAATTACTGAATCAGAAATGATGATGTATGAATACGATCTATCACTCACTTTACTCCTGAAACCGGTACTCAGTCGAATCCGATTTTCCATAAACCCACAAGCGTAAAAATCTAAATACTTTGTTTCATTTTTTCCTTTATACTTCGGTGGCAATATTGGAGCATTCAATTACACCAAGTTTCGCAATTCCTTTTTAAAGTCGGAAAAATCCGCTAAAATCAGAATTTATGTATCTTTGTACTCAAGAAGGCAATGGAAAGTGTACAAATTAGGCATATTTGTTACCAATTCGTTACCCATCATTTTTCAATGCCTTTTTAATTTTTGATTATCAACTTGTTATAATTCCAAGGGGCTGACTGGTTTTGACAGCGGGTAGAAGAGGCAGGTAAGCATGCAGGTTTGGGTTGTTGACCTTAAAATAATGACCAAAACAATAATTGGCGAAAATAATTACGCTCTTGCTGCGTAACCGAATCAAGTAAGTTACCTTAATTCCGAAACAAGGTTTTGGAACGAGACATCGCCCGGGTGCTGTTGCCACGAAGCGGCCCGATCTGGCGGTGCAAGTAAATCGGGGCTGGTTTAAGCGAGGCTCTGGCGCTTTAACGAGATAATAGAGATAAGGTAAACATGGGTGGCCCTGATCCGGTGTTTATTCGAAAATCAAGTCTGGGGATAAGCATGTAGAAAGCTTGTGGCTTCCTCGTTTGGACGCGGGTTCGAATCCCGCCAGCTCCACAAACAAAAACGACAAACAATTGAAAACGAATACTTTAAAAGTGTTCGTTTTTGTTTTTAGTCAACATTTAGTCAACGGATTAAAAAAAAGGTAACCCAATTATTTTTTTTCATCTGATCTGGCTTTATTGAACCGACGTTTTCAGTTTGTAATATCCCTTCCTGAATTTCTTAGTCTTAGGGTTTACTACTTTCGTGAACAGATTATTTCCTTTCCTCTTTACATCGTTGGCCAGAACCCGATTGACTTTTTTCTTTAGTTTATCAAAGTCATTTTCATTCGAATCAGAAAAAAGGGTGTTGTATGCGTTATGAATATGGCGGGCAATGTATTTGACGTGCAACCCTTCCCATTTTGCCTTTTTGTCGGACAAAATTCTGACTATTGATTCTTTGAGGCTCATTTGTCATTTGATGTTTTCAACTCCTTGTGCAACCTAAATTGTGTCTCTGACGCTTTCTGGGCTGGTACTGGATTCTTTAACAACTCTTTCAATCGGCTCATTTTTCGCTCCGTTGTCTCCTTGTGGAACTGATTAAGGTATTTCATAGGTTCGATAGGCGGTATATTACTTTTTTGCTGATTTAGTTTTGAACAACTGAGTGTTTCCTGATTCTTTCAAGACATTTATATTTCTGATTCCTTGCGCTCCCGGTGGATGCATATCCAAGTTCATCGGTGATTTTCTGCCAACTCATCTTCCTGAAGTAACACAACTCAAGTAGTTTTTTACAGGTTTCCCCAAGCGATTCAATGATTTCGAGGTATTTATCATTGCTTTCAACAAATTCATCATAGTTGTAATAATCAAAACTTTCGTAACTGTATTCATCTATAAATTTTTGTTTTTTCTTTTGCTGTGCGATTTGTTGCAGCCAAAGGTTTCTACAAACGGCATATAAATAGGTATCAAACGATTCGGTAATTTCTAACTTTCTCTGAAGAATATTTTCAACCACTATCAATAATCCATCCTGAAAAATATCTTTTGCCTGTTCTAAAGAACCGGTATTCTTTACAACCATTCTGATAATTTTCGGGAATTCATTTTCATATATTTCAAAGTAAATGGTTGAGTTTGCCGATAGTATTCCATCAATGATAGCCTTATTTTTCTTTCTGTTGTTACTTTTTCGTTCTGCTTCAATTATTTCATAGGGCCGTTTTTCTTCAGCAAAACAAAAATTTATTCTATCCTCAATTAAATTTTCAGATTCCCTTACAATTCCAGTTTCAGCAAGTTTTTGTTCTGCATCTTCCGACAATAACCTGATGGCTTGTTTCAGCTTGTTTCGGCTAAAGGCAAATGCATTCTTTATTACATCTGTGAATTCATTGTTCGACCAGGGTTTGTTGTAATGAGCATCCAGAAATTCTGATTCAGCATTATCCCATTGTGTTTTATTCAGTTCCATCGTGATTTTAGATTAAGATGCATAAAATTAGAAAAAAAGTTGTCCGGTGTGGGTGACATTTAACTTAAAATCTCAACTCTAAAGAAACATTAATCAAAAATAACTATGAGTACAATTCATTACGTGCTGATTCTCGACAAAAGTGGTTCGATGCAGCAATTAAAAAAAGAGGTCATTTCAAGTTTTAACGAACAGGTAGAAATGATTGGCAAAATGCGTGAAACAAATCCTGAAAATGACATCAGGGTTACGTTGTGTGTTTTCAACGACCTGATTGAGTTCAGGTATTCATTCGAAAGCATTCATAAATTACAGAAATTGCGCAGTAAAGATTATCAGCCAATGTCATGTACTGCCCTTTTTGATGCAATTGGAATTACCTTTTTAAAGCTTCAGGAAACCGTTGTTGCAGGAGAAAAGGTGTTTGTCGCAATTTTTACCGATGGTCTCGAAAATGCCTCAACCACTTATTCAAACAGGGATATCCGGCACAAGTTAAATCAGGCTGAAAAGGATGGCTGGATGGTGAAATTCTTTTGCAGATACGAAGATTCAAATTACTATCAGGAAAGACTCAATCTTTCAAAAAATCAGGTTTTTGATGTTTCGCTTGATGCAAATGGCCTGAAAGTAATGGAATCAGAAATCATGTTTAGCATTGGCAAGTTGTCGAATTCAAAAAATACCCCAAAATGAATATCTCAAAAACAGATAAAATCATCAAGGCGTCGTTTAGCTGCAAAACAAAAGATTTATTGGAAGCGATAAAATTCCTGAAAGCCGTTATTCCGAAAAACAAATCGGGAATGAAGTACATATGTGAGATAACCATCAAAACAAACATGATTGAGCTTACAACAATAGGCGCAAAACGCACACTGTACTGTAATGCCGGTGGGCCGGCCAAAGTATCAGTACCATTATTGCACCTTTACAGTATCTTAAAAGATTCGAAAGATTTTTCTATTCAGGTAAAGGTAGGCTATGGTTTTATTGAACTGAACTCAATCCAACTTTTTGTCTGGACAAGCTTTCTGGAGGATGATACTATTCTCCGAAGTGTTGATTTGCCCATCAATTTTACTCCTTGTGAAATAATTCAATTACCAGAAAAATACACTGAAGAAGAAATCAAATTCAACAACTTGGGAGCCATTCATTCAAAAACGTATCAAACATTAATGAGCGATACTAAGCAGGTTCATGGCAAGTTAAAAAAGTATGGATTTACCCCGGATGAAGTTGAATCACTTATCAGAAGAAAAATACAGAATCAAAATTTAAAGAAAATAAATCATGAGCAATCCAATTGACTATCAATCGCCAACCCACCAAATTAACGATGTTTTGTTCGATGTGAGTTTACAGGAGGTTTATTATAACACACAGCAACCAAATACAATATTCAAACAACAGGTAACAGCACCACATTACAAAGCTGTTATAAATCAACACAATGGAAAAATTGTATCGATAGTTGGAAACAGTTACCGTCTAATCCCCAATAAGGATGCATTGGCAATGGGCATGGAACTGTTCAGGGGCTTGTACCCGCATGTAAATGTCGATGAGCTAATTCCTTACAAAGTTGTTGCACCTGCATCAAAGGCCTCGGTACATATCGACCTGATTCATAAAGATGTAAATTTTAATGTGTGGGAACAGGAATACTGGCTGCCATTTCTCAGGGTTACCAATAGTTATAACCGAACATACGCCCTTGCTTTCGAAATAGGGTTTGTAAGAAAACTCTGTTCAAACGGAATGTTATTCAACAAAAAGTCAACAAAAATAAAATATGTACACAGCACTTCCAAAGCGTTGAATCTGCACAACGAAGTAACAAAGATTGGTGAGGTTTCTGAACAGTTTATCAATCAATGCAAACGCTTACATGAATTTGTGATACCGCGCGAAATGATGTTTGCCCTAGTTTGTCACATGCTGCGTTTGAATCTTAAATCATCTGAATCGAAAACAAAATTCATGAATCTTGAAAGTTTATTCGACCTGACGAATACACTGACAACGAAATACAGCATCGGTAGCCAGGTTAACGCATATACCGCGCTAAATGTGGCCACCGATATTGTTTCGCACCAACATGAGTACAAAAACCTGAATGGTTATTATCTGAATGTTCGTTCATTTTATGCAAGGCCTGCGGATTGGATGGAAGGATTTACAGCGCAAATTCAGAACAGCAATTTTACTTTGAATGCCTATCTGGAGCCAACAGTCAATGCATTAAAGGAGTTGGAAGATGGTGTTGGGTTTCAATGGAGGTTGAATTAAAACAAAAACTGAAAATGATACGTTGCTACAATTTATCCGAAAGTTTCGCCTCAACCATAACAATCAAATCGGAAGGTTTAATTTTCAGTGCATTTGCTAACCTGAACAAGGTGGTAACAGTTGGTTGCCTGAGACCACGTTCCAACAGTGAAATGTATGTGCGGTCGAGGTCACAAAATTCGGCAAGTTTTTCCTGCGAGAGATTATTTTTCTCCCGTAACTCCCGTAAAACTGTTCCGAATATGCCGACAATCATTTTTCTGACTTTAGTCAGCATAAAAATCTATCAATCTTGGGGCTTAGACCACGGACTATAGTCTGAAATTTAATATATTTGAAAGCAAGAAACCTGAAGCGAATTATTTAAACAAATAGCTATTAAACTAACTACCATGACTTACTTATTCTTTTTTATAGCATTTCTGACAGGTGAAATAGGTATAACTTATAAAAGTTATGCAATTCAAAAAGGCTGGCCAATAGGAACTATATTTCTCAACGACTGGAGTTTACCGAACATGGGAAGCTTTACACTGTCAATTCTAACTTTTATTGTGGCTTTCTTCTATATAAAATGGTACATGGTATTTGTATTGTTGGTGTCAGCATTTGCTTCGGCATTTGTTATTATGCAAATATTTAAATCAAATACGCAAATCGTTTGGCTCTTACTATTCATTACAACGATTGTATTGTGGCTTACCTTATTATAAAATAAATCAACACCTTACAATTATGAAGATACTTGCTTATTTAGTTGCATTTGCATTAACAGTAACAATTGGAGTACTAATTTCTTCGATTGTAACCTTTTTACCGACTATGTTTCATGCGTATTTATATAAAAAAGTGAATGGTTTTTGGGAATCATTTATTTCGGGAGGATTAGAATGCCTGGTATTAATATCACTATCGATGTGGGCATTCAGCTGGTTCGGGTTTCAAATAACTCTCCTGTATGTGTTAATATTAACTGTTGGGATTCTGCAAAACAATATTTACCGGATAAAAACAAGACCTAACTACGATTCAGAATTAGGCTATTTGGTCAGCCAATTATTCGGGTTCATTATCATATATTTGAGTTTTCTTAAAGCTGATTTGATAACATTTAATTTCTTGTAACATATGAAAATTAATGCTTCTGATGACCCATTTTATCTAATAACAGAATTGCAGGAGCAGTTCGAAAAATTAGGTATAGTTGTACATTCGCGGTCAGATGTAAAAAGTGTTCTTTATGAAAATGATATTGAAGAAATAAAAAAGAGGCTTTATAATCTTATTTGTGACTCATTTTCACATAGAAGTGGTTTTTTTAGCGTACATCCTATTTTTTATAGAAGAAATATTCTAACAAATGGAAGTGAATATTGGGAAACAACTATAAGTAGCAATATTGATATTAAGG
Source organism: uncultured Maribellus sp. (assembly GCA_964644015.1). GTDB lineage: Bacteria > Bacteroidota > Bacteroidia > Bacteroidales > Prolixibacteraceae > Draconibacterium. Next base: position 10,776 of record CAZXVT010000099.1, on the reverse strand, counting down.
ATTATAATAACTACAGAAACTGTACAAATGAAATTGAGAATAACATTTTAACAAAAATGTGCCCTAATAAATATGTTGAAATCAAGCAACATGATGGGACTAATGTTGCCGTTAGTTTCAAAAATAAATATGAACAAATACCTAAACTACTTAATAAGTACACATTACTTAAAACTATTTATGACAAAAAAATGGAAAAGAGAAAAGGATTGAACAAAGGAGTAAAAAATATTATTGCCGCGTCAATTATCGGTATTTCGATTATAGTTTCAGCGGTTATTTACGCTTATTCAACAAGGTGGGAAATTAATAACAATGGCTCTGCCAGAATCGACAAATGGACGGGTAAAATTGAGAGAGTGCATCAGTAGCTTTATGATTTCTGAGGAAAGCTTTGGTGCAACTGCTGTCTGAAAAGTTTAATTTTATCATATTCTGTTGGTTCTTTCGGGCCATTCACAGGTAACATTTTAGGAACAATATATGGCAGTAACTTAATAATCAATTCAGCCTTTTCTTTTGGTTCCAACTTGTTTAATAAATTGGGTAACTGCTGTAACTCGGTTTCCACAATTTGGGCTATCATTCCTTTAACAGTTCCGCTTAACCTGTTTGTTGTACCTTTTTTCCGTCCTCCTGTTTTTTTACCTGCTGCCATTTTTGTCTAATTTTGTCTGTTTTAGATAAATACTTTATTATCAACCCGTTTTTAAGGCTCTGTGTTTCTCATCATTAAATGAGCTTATCAATTTTAATTTTCCCGGGGCGACCAATTCTGCCATCGGAAAAAGTTTTAGCCCTTTCCTCTCTATATTTCTGAAACTTTTTTTTGTGTTGTTGCGTGGGTTGTTTTTGGGGTTTCGGTCTTTATTCCTGATTTGATGCGCGATTTCAACGAAGCGTGTTTCTACCGGTTCACCCTGGTGTTTCTCCTGCCATTTTTTCGTTAACATAAATTCAAGTGTTTTTTTATACGTTTCGGGTTCGTTCTCATAATACCACTGAATTGATTTAGGAGACAAATATTTTGTCCCGGGTCGTTGGTTGTGTTGTTGTAACCCGGTAACGATACAATATGCAACACTATAACACTTTATTGATAGGTTATTCTGTTGCAATTCCTTTCTTTTGTTTGTTTCCTGAAACCGGTTATTCCGTTGCGTTTTTTTCCTTTCATCAGGAACTCGAAACCGGTTATTTCGTTGCACTTTTTCATTGACTGTATTTTTGTTACAAGTGGTTAATTCGTTGCATTTTTCTAAAATCAAGCGGTACAACTTATTTTTGATATTATCACTTCCTGATATTTCTGCAAATCGCTTCATTAGTCGGTGCCGTTTGGTTCGTTCCAGATTCTGCCAATATTGGGCATATCGGCCTTCGATAAACAATTCACGTTCTTTTTGATTCTTAAATTTATCAGGGGTTATTTCAGGGTCATACATTAAAATACCCTTTACAATTTCAAGAAGTAACATCTTAAACTTTTGATAATTATCAACGTTTGCAAGGTCAGCGAGAGTCAAGGATTTAATTCCATATTGTTCCAGAAACTTCATTCTTTTAACCTTCACCTCAAAACGTAACAAGTAATAATTTAATCCAAATTGTAAACCCTTATTGTAAATTTTAATACCGAACTGTTGCGAATTGCAAATCACCCCCCTCCCCTTACCGTTAATATCCAGCAGCTTAAAAGGAAGATTTTTATATGCGACTAAACAATCTATAATTTTATTCGGGTCAATGTCAGTTCGAACATTTACGCCTATTTCGATAAAATTCAAACCCGATTTTTCGGGGTCAAATTCGAAAGTCTCAGATATTTCAGCAATAACATCCTGAATGTCGGTTACGTGAAAGTCACGGAAATTGGTCTTACCGCCCTCAAAAAATTTGTGAGGTGAAAATTCCAGTCTTACATTGTTGCCTTTAACCTTAAACGTTAGTCCATTATACTTAGCAACCTGCCACCTGTTTAACACCTCGCCTGTTGTTGCAATATTGGATAGAGGAAACGTTAAACAGTCGTTATTCAGTATCTTGTTTGCATTTGCAGCTAAACCGCGTATTTTAACAAAATCAATCATTTTAAAAATTGATTGGTTTCAATACCTGTTCAACTTCAGCACGTTTGTAATATACACGGCCAGCAATGCCATACGCCTGTAATTTGCCGCGTTTAGTCCAGTTGTGTACTGTACTCAAATCAACGTCTAACATCTCCTTCACCTGTTGCCTGGTTAAAAATTCGGTGGGTTGTTTTGGCTGAAATTCGGTTTTGAGTTTTTCGAGTTCCGATTTTACGCCCGAAATAATCATCTCCTGAAACTGTTCCGGGGTGATTTGAATGAATTGAAGTGTTCCTGTCTTCATAACTATAATTTTAATGTTATGCGACAAGAATAAATTAGGATATTTTTAGGGATTCCCTAAAAGTGTTTAATGAAGCTGAATTAAGTAGATTTAATGTCAAATCCTATATTAAGTAACTTTCCTCTTACTTTTTTAAGGTTTTTAGTTGTCAAGGGATTCTTTTGTTGATCAGCGTTTTTTGAAAATATAGGATTTAAATATGACTGTGCAGTGTTTTGTGAAATACCCGAGAAAGTGCTAACAATTTCAGCAAGTTTGTTTGCCGAAAAATTATGAAATTCTTTTTGCATTTTGGAACTCAAAAAATCCAATATCCCTAACTCCCGCATAAACACAATTCTTTCAGCCATCGAATTGTCTGAATAGTCAAAGAAAGTTTCGGTTTCTTGATTTACAGCCTTATTTAACTCAAAAAGTGATTTTTCCTTATCAATTAAATTTTCAAACATTAATTTAATATGATTTGCTTCGTCACCCAAATCCTTCGATAGAAATTTATTTTTCTCATCGTAAAGGAATTTAATTCTTTCAATACTGTCTGAAATTCTTCTCGATTTATCTTCAATTTCCGATTTAAACCAGCTATTACGCATATCCTTCATAATCCTTAAGAATTAAGTAATTTAAATTACAAGTGCTACAACACTCTCGTTAATAACCATATATTCATGAAAACATATACTACTCTTTTGGGGCTTAAATCAATTGCAAATCGAAATTCACCCTTGCACCAAGTGCAGTGGCTATTTTGTTGATAGTCGCCAAGGTTAGGTTATACTTTCCGTTTTCGATGCGGGAAATTTGTCCTTTCTCAATCCCTGTTTTTTCGGCTAACTGCTGTTGCGTAAGATTCTTACTTTTGCGTAATTCCTTAAACTGGTTCGCGAGTATTTCGGCCTTCAGTTCGTTTTCAAATGCTGTTCTTTCGGCTGTTCCCGGTTCGCCAACAATCCGGCTCAATACTTCTTCGTGTGTTATTGTTTTCATATTCCTAAATATTGCTTTCTTAACCTTTCTGCTTTGTCAATTTCCTTTTGTGGTGTTTTCTGCGATTTCTTTGTTATTCCGTGTGTACAAATTACTAACGTATTTTGTCGCTCATTCCAAAAGGAAAACAACCTATATTCGTTACTTTGATATTCAGCCCTAAACTCCCAGATATTAGTGTTTTTAAGTTTCTTAAATACCCGTGCGTCATTTATTACCTGTGCCTTCGATATGTTGTAAACCAACTTTTCGGCTGCCTTTCTTTCAATACTCTGTATAAAATCAACAGCATCGGGCAAATACTCAACGTCAAATCGTTTCACGATTCAAATGTATTAAAAGTTGTAATATATTACAATTATTGTACTATTATTTTGCTTCCCTTAGTACCGTCATTTGTGGCTCTTTCTTATTCATTTGCGCCGTTTTCAGGTAATATTCGAGAAACTGCAACGCACTGTCATCTTCTGACTTTCCGATATATTCTAAAAACTGTCTTTCGGTACTGTGGGCTGTAATACTCATAATTAACGGCGTTGGCATTTTTCCGTAAAAGTTAGTGGCAAACGAACGACGGCAAACGTGCGAAGTAACCAAATCATGTTTCGGATATGTCCCAAACTGTTTGCGCCATTTGTGATTTTCTTGTTTTATCGTTTCGTTTCCCTCATCCAAATCAACCAATATTGCGCCCTCTGTGAGTTCATTGAGTCCTGCCAATTTGCAAAGGTCTTTCAAATGGGTGTTAAACTTTTGCGCAGAAATTTTCGCAGGAAATTCGCCGTTATTGCGGTTTAATATCTTCTTTACTTCAGGTAGTACCGGGATTGAAACACGTTTATTTGTTTTCGTCTGTTTCAGTTCAATCAATTCAACTTCGCCGCGTTTTACAATATTTTCCTTTGTCATTTTAAGCAAATCAGAAACACGTTGCCCGGTATAACAACCGATAATAAGCCAGTTTTTAGCGTTTTCGAGCGCAGGCCTGACAAATGGTGTATTATTAATCTTTTCGAGTTCCTCAACCGATAGAAACACTTTTGAGGCTTCCTCTGTAAAACCTTTAATCTGGTTTAATTGTTCGTGTGTTTCGATTCCGTTGTTTTTAGCATCAATACAAACGGTTTTCAGAAACTTTATGTACCGGCCTGCTGAATTATTATTCAGTTTGTCATCATCCCGCAAATAAGTTATAAACTCTTTCCTGAACTTAGTATTTACATCTTTCACATAAAAACGTTTCTTTTTGAATTTCTCAAAATCTTCAATTTTATGTTTCAGCGTTGTGTATTTCTGAACAGTCCCGCGCGAAACTCCCTGTTTATTATTTGGCCGTTCCTTATATGGCAAATTTTCGATGTAGCTTTGAATGTAGTTTGTTAACCTGTCCTCATCGTTTTTTTTCTGCTTGCCGGTAATATTATCAATTTGAAGTTGCAGCCAGTCCCCGTTAACTTCTTCGCCTGATGAAGTGGCTGTATTTAACCGGGCTTCAATCGCTGTTGAAAGTTTCTTTAAATCAATTCGTAGTTGCTTCGCTTCAACCTCTTTTCGATTCGGCAAACCGGTTTCTTTGCTCCAAAAACCGGGATTGACTACATAACCGGTTTTGCGTTTAAATACGTTTTTCCTGTCGATTGACAAACGAACGTAAATATTTGCCGGATTGCTTGTACTCTGGAGTAAAAATGTAACTGTTGCCATAACCTTTAAATTTTGATCACGAAGCAAAGATAAAAAAGTTAGTCAACCGTTAGTCAACCGATTTAAAATAATATTCAATCGTATTAAATTTTATTCAATCTGCCAAAATGCCTTTAATACCTGTATTATAGAGGTTTTTGAATGATATTCTCAATGTTTTCAGGTGTTACAAAAAGTGCAAAAATTGCCGGTTTCCGTTCCCGCCAGCTCCACTAAAAGTGGAATCAAACACAATCAAAAGAGCTGTAAATTATTTCATTTACAGCTCTTTTTTATGTTTGTTATTTCAGATTCATTTACCAAAAATCACCTGCAAACATCCGTTTACAAAATTGTTTCATTCATCAGCTTTCAAATATTTCTGTCGGCGATTTCCGGAAGTGCTTTTTAAACACGGTGCTGAAATATCCGACACTGGCAAAACCACACATCTCGCTCACTTCGGTCACCGAATATTTCCGGCTTTGCAACAATTCCAAAGCGTGATTCAGCCTGACTATTTTAATGAAATCAGTTGGTGATGTATCGGTCAACGCCTTCATTTTTTTATACAACAAGGAGGAACTAACATTCATCGCTTTTGCAAATTCTTCTTTATCGAATGCAGTATTGGCAATATTCAATTTTACAACCTCCGACAGCTTTTTCACAAATTTGTCGTTGTGCTCATTCTCCAGCAAAGGTTCATTGTAATTGCTGCTGATCATTTTCAGCGCTTTATCTTTTACAATCTGCCGGTTGTGGATAATTGTCCGGATACGCTGAACCAGCAAATTCATATCGAACGGCTTTGTAATGTAATCATCAGCTCCTAATCCGAGACCTTTTAGTTCATTGGTTTTTTCTGAAAGCGCTGTCAGCAATATAATTGGAATATGTGATGTTTCATAAGCCGATTTTACCTGCCTGCAAAGTTCAAAACCATCCATTCCGGGCATCATCACATCAGAAACTATCAGGTCAGGCAACTGTTTCTGAATTATTTTCCAGGCTTCAGAACCATCCGCCGCCGTCGAAACCCTGAACTCGGGTTCCAGTGTTTTATGCATGAATTTCAACAGGTCATCATTATCTTCAACTACCATTATTTTCAATTCTCGTTCTGATTGCGTTTCAGAATGAGTCTCTGTATTTCCGAAATCCGGCACATAATCAATCGTTACCGGCAATGTTTTATTTGCTTCTTCCGGGTTGACAACTGAACCGGAAAGCTCGTAAAAAGGAATTATCACCCTGAAAGTGGAACCTGCATTTTCCTGGCTTTCAAAAGTTACTTCTCCGTTGTGCATATTCACATACTTTTTTACCAGCAAAAGTCCGATTCCCGATCCTACCACTTTTGAATTTACTGCATTTTCGCCCCGGTAAAACTCTTTAAAAAGCTGTCGCTGAGCTTTCCGGCTGATGCCGATGCCGTTGTCAATGACCTCCAATTTCCATTTATCAGACCCACATTTTAAATCTATTTTTACTTCCGATCCAGGATTGGAGTATTTAATCGCATTGGAAATCAGGTTATCGATTACTTTTTCAATTTTCGATTCATCGAAACCAGTTCGATAACTTTCACAATCGGTATATAATCGAAGTTGAATATTTTTACTTTCGGCCAGTGATTCAAACATCTGAAGGCGCCCCGAAACAAGTTTAACAATATCAGAATCAGTAAATAAAACCTGTTCCTTACCAATATCAGCCTTCTGAAAATCCATCAGTTGTGTAACTACTGAGGTCATTTGCCGGGTTTGTTTCAAGGCAAGTTGCAGAAAATATTTTCCATGTTCCGAAAGGTTGTTCTCTTTACTCAGTTCTTCAACAGGTGCTTTTATTAATGTAAGCGATGTGCGGATATCATGTGCGGTATTTGTAAAAAATCTTACTTTTTCTTCTGTATGTTTTTGTTTTAATCCATTAATATACAACAATATATACAGCACAACCACACCTATAAAAATTGCTATTAAAATACCCCAGAACCAGGTTTTTCTCCAAAATGGCGGTACCAGCCTGAAATCAATCGATCGTTCGCTGAGAATGTAAGTCATTGAATTATCCAGCATCCTGACATTCAGCTTAAAACTACCACTGGGCAGGTTGGTGTATGTAATGGTCCGGTTGTTGGCCGGGATTGACCATTCATTATCAAATCCTTCCAGTTTCCAGGCAAATTTTGCCCCCGGAGGAACGCCAAGCGGGATTAATTCAACATTGATAGTATTTTGAAAATACCTGAGTTTTACCGATTTCAAACTATCTACTGGTGTATTCAACCCGAATGATTGAATCTCTCTTACCGACCTGCCTGAAACAGTGAGGTCCTGAATATAGATTCTACCTGCGGAAGGAATATCTTTCAGTGATTCGGGCGAAAAAATAACAGCACCGTTGTTGGTACCCCAAACAAGTTGTCCGTTTCGTAATTTACAAACCGCACTTTTATTGTATGAAATTCCTGAAAGAGGCACAATTGATTGAAAAGTATTGGTGGTTTTATCATTGGGATTAAAACGGCATAAGCCATTTTCGGTGCCAATCCACACATAATCGTCCGAAATGATAATACTGTTTACAAAATTGGAGGGCAAGCCATTTTCGGTGGTATATTTATTTAACTCCCCGGTTGTATAATTGTATTCCAGCAGTCCTCCCCCACTCGTGCAAATCCAGATTATTTTATCCTGAACAAGAATATCCTGAACAAGAATTCCTGTTAACAGGTTTTTTAATTCGCCAGTTTGTTTGTTGAGCAGCGACATCCCATAACTGGTACCAATTAAGATTTGTCCGGGTTCTAACTCGGCAAACGAACTGATCGGCTCTTCTGGATAAACCTTAAATTGTTTATTCTTTTCTGAATAACACAAAAATTCGCCATTTACTCCACCAATCCAGGTATCTCCATCACTATCCTTTAAAAAATCAAAAATGAAATTACTAACATTTTTAAGGTCTTTTTCATTGCGGAAATAATGAGCTAATTCACGCCCGGTTTTTCTGTCAATAATATAGAAACCCGAAGAATAGCTTCCTGCCCAGATTTTTTCATTATCAATTAGCAAAGCCAGAAAAACCTGTGCTTGTTCTAATTTATTATAATAGAAACCGTTCCAACGATTTGTATTAACTTCCCAGCTACTGATTCCATTGTTGGTTGCGAACCATATTTTCCCGTCATTATCTTCAGCGATTGCGTTTACATCGTTATTTACCAGCGAATTTTTTTCGTTTGCATGATGCACAATCTGGGTTACAATGGGCGATGCCAGATCGTAAAAACAAACCCCACCACTGATGGTCCCAATCCAGACACGTTTCCCAGGTTCATAAAAAATATCGTATATACCATTGCCTCTCAGCGAATAAGGATCTTCAGCATCTTCTTTATAAACGGTCAGCAATCGTTCTCCGCTTTTATCCATTTCCCAAACTCCCTGCCCATCAATGCCTGCTAAAAATGTTGAGTCGGAAATTTCAGTTAAGGCAAGAATTGGTTGTTGCGGAATTTTTGATCCGAGTATTTGATTTAGCAATCCCGAATCAAAATTAAAACGAAACAAACCTTTTGATAGAGTTCCTAACCAAAGATCATTCCTTGTTTTATCAAACATAAGAGCCGAAACCGAAGCAGGACCATTATTCCCGAATTTACTGATTTCCTGTCTTTCGAGCCGGTTTATGTCATAAAGAAAAATACCATCATCTGTTGCTGCAATTAATTTTTGTTTGTCATACCAGGCTATACCAATTCTTGAATTCGATACACTGACAATCTGTTTTAATTCACCTGATTTATATCGGTATATTCCCGAGTTAACAGCAACCCAAAACGCCCCGTTATCATCAATCAGTAAATGATAAAAATCGAAATGCGTTGTGTTAATCAGTTTTCTTAAGTTAACTGCGGACTCAAAATTGTCGGATACCTGGTTGTAAATAAACACCTGCCCATTGTTGGTATAGGCAACAAGTTGCTTATTTTCGTATAACAGCTTTACTGAAATTGCACCTGCTGATTCGTACGGGAGTTGGTAAATTTTATAATCGTCCTCGGTAAGTCTTAAAATACCTGTTTTTGAAGAAGCCCAGATAAAGCCATTGTCATCCTTGCAGATTGAATTGGTTACCCGCATTGAAATTCCAAACAATGAATTTACACTGTAGAATTTAACAGGAGCTGCATCAGTAAAGCAGGATGCAAATAATAAAAGGTATATGATTAGTCTAATCTTCATGTTTTAGTAAGGGTTAAAAATACTTTTATTTTCCCCTTTTAAAACATGAAGATTAAAATTGTTGCTTTAATTTAAAAAAGATTGAATATCTAATTTTTACTCAAATTGCACCCAGTCGATTTCAACCGGTTCGCCTTTCTTCGAAACAAAAACCAGATTCTGAACGCCGGGTTGAACCCCTGAAACTTTTGCCTTTGAAACTTTCCAGTCGTCGCTTTTTGCGATTTTTACTTCTGCAAGCACCGGTCCATCGGCTTTATTCAAATGAATTTCAACGATTCCGCCTGTTTTTGATGCTGCTTTTACCTGTACCGATTTCAGCTTTTTACTGCCAAAATCAACCGAATTGTATTGAATCCAGGCTCCAGATTTGTCAAGAATTGTTTTCCAGCCGGTAAAAGTATTTACTGTGTCAATTAAAGCGATGGCAACGCCGGTTTCACTTTTTGCACTGTAACGGTCGATATCGATTTTTTTGTTAGCGTTGGTTAGTCCCACGCCGCGGAAAGTAGGTGTAACTTTTTGTATGGTTCCATCGGCATTAAAAAACATACTATCGATACACGCCGAGCGGTTTTTATCAAATTTTGGCGAATATTCATTCTGGTGATAAAAAAGGTACCACTGTCCATCTTTTTCAATAAACGACTGGTGGTTGGTCCAGCAGTTCAGCGGCGATTCATCCATGATAACGCCGGTCATTTTGAATGGTCCCATCGGACTGCTGCCCATCGCATATTCCAGCCTTTCGATTTTATTTTCCACATGCGGAAAGGTGAGGTAATAAATACCGTTCCGCTCAAAAGTCCACGGACCTTCTTTCAATCCTTTTGAAGGAAGGTCGGGAATGGCCACCGGGTCGGACTCCAGTTCCACCATGTTTTCTTTGAGTTTGGCCACGAAAATATTTCCCATCGAGTAGTAAATATAAGCCTGTCCATCTTTGTCAATCAGAATATTCGGGTCGATGCCAAAAATACCTTTAATCGGTTCGGGTTCTGGAATGTACGGGCCTTCAGGTTTGTCGGCAACGGCCACGCCAATACCAAAACCTTTTCGGCCGTTTGGTCCGGCGGTGTTTTTATTTGCCGGAAAATAGAAATAGTATTTACCGTTTTTTTCAACACAATCGGGCGCCCACATGCTGTAGGAAGTGGAATCTACCCACGGCACTTTTTCCTGGCTCACAATCACGCCATGGTCGGTCCAGTCACTTAGATTATCCGAAGAAAAAACATGGTAATCGGCCATACAGAACCAGTCTTTCCGGAGGTTTTTTCCTTCGGGCGCTTTGATGTCATGCGACGGAAAAAGATAGATTTTGCCGTTAAATATCCTTGCCGACGGGTCGGCAGTAAACTGGTCGCGGATGATGGGGTTTTGGGCTGAAAGTGTGTAAACACCCAGCACAGCCAACACTGAAAGAATAAGTTTCTGATTTTTCATTTTTATTGATTTTTAGATTTGAATTTACTTT
>CAZXVT010000098.1:0-17243 GCA_964644015.1 uncultured Maribellus sp. | reverse complement strand
GTATTTTGTTATTGTTCATTTCTATTTCTTTTTAGAATGAATTTTAAAGATGCAATTTCTGAATATTTCCTGAGTTATCAATAAAAAATGCCTGAATCCTGCAATGCTGTCTGGCTTTTTATTTTTTCAGGCTGAATGCTGACTGCCTGAGTTTCTGCTAAAATGGAAAGTTGTAAACTGTACTCCGGGATTTTTCATTCCGAAAAAAAAGCTGTCCAACAAATGAAGGACAGCTTTTTTGAAACACAAATTCTGTGATTTTATTGTTCTTTCTTTTCGTCGCCGGCAATCGATTCGCGCATCGAAGTGTCGGCAATGATGTTTTTATATTTCATATAATCCATCACGCCGAGGTTGCCGTTTTTAAATGCTTCGGCAATTGCAAGCGGAATTTTAGCTTCGGCCTCAATAACCTTGGCTCTCATTTCCTGCGCTTTGGCTTTCATTTCCTGTTCCAGTGCCACGGCCATTGAGCGGCGTTCTTCCGCTTTTGCCTGAGCAATGTTTTTATCAGCTTCGGCCTGGTCTAATTGTAATCCGGCACCAATGTTTTTACCAATATCAATATCGGCAATATCAATCGAAAGAATTTCGAAAGCAGTTCCGGCATCCAACCCTTTTTCGAGCACCACTCTTGAAATGAAATCGGGATTTTCAAGTACCGATTTATGAGAATGAGAAGAACCGATTGAGGAGACAATGCCTTCACCAACACGGGCAAGTACGGTTTCTTCACCGGCACCACCCACCAATTGTTTAATGCTGGCCCGAACGGTTACCCTTGCTTTGGCAATTAACTGAATACCATCTTTTGAAACCGCTGTTACAGGTGGGGTATTAATAACCTTTGGATTTACTGACATCTGCACGGCTTCAAAAACATCACGTCCGGCAAGGTCGATAGCTGTAGCCATATTAAAGGTTAAATCGATGTTTGCCTTTGAAGCAGAAACTAATGCATGTACAACACTCGAAACATGGCCGCCTGCAAGGTAATGAGCTTCCAGAGCATCGCGGTTCAGCGGAACACCGGCTTTGGTGCCTTCAATTAACGCCCTCACAATTACCCCGGGCGGTACTTTTCTGAAGCGCATCAGGAACAATTGCAGTAACGAGATTTTTACACCCGAAACGAGTGCCGAAAACCAAAGTCCGATCGGGACAAAATACAGCATGATAAAAAGCAGTACCAAAACCGCCACTATCATTCCAAACAAACCAAGTGATTCAATCATGTTATCAATTTTATTTAGGTTCGACAATAATCTTATTCAGATGTGTTTTAATCACACGGATTTCAACCTGGTGATCGATGAAAACCCCTGATGATTGTGCTTCAACAATTTCTCCGTTAATTTTTACTTTTCCCATCGGAGCAAGTCTTCCAATTGTTACACCTGTGTCTCCCGGCTCTATCTTTCCGGTTGTTGTATTTTCCACTTTTCCATCGATTTTCGAATCAAGAATCATGTTTTTGCCAGCTCTTGATTTGAAAAAATAATAAATCATTAACGGCGAAATGATCAGGACCACCCCCAGCGTTATAAAACCGGCAACTTTTCCCATTTCAGCAAAGGCAATATAAACACTGCCGGCCAGCAAAATAAATCCGCCGATTCCGGCGATGGTAACTCCCGGTATTACTGCAAACTCAAGTAACAATAATACAAGCCCGAGAATGATGAGAAGTATAATAGCTAATAGACTCATATCAATCGATTGTGGCTTTAAGTTCTCTTTGGTTAAGTGCTTCCTTAATTGGTTTCAGTGTTTTGTAAACGCCTTTTTTTATGTCGCAGCTTCCTTTGTAATGTGTAATCATGGTGCATTGTGATGCCTGCTCAAAACTGTGGTTACAAACTTCCATCAGGACACTGATTACATAATCGAACGAATGAACACTGTCGTTGTGCAAGATAAGGAAACTTTCCTCCGATTGATTGTCGGTTTCCTTATTATCCGGTTTTCTTTTTGTTTCTTTCGAGGTCATTTCTGTTTTTCGGTTTCTTTCGCTTGTTCCAAAGTTATTCTTTTTCCGTTTAAATAGGCCGCAATTATGGCTTCTTTTACACCTTCCTGTTTTACCTGGGTAAGCATCAGTTGTGCGTCTTCAAACCTGGAAAGGTTTCCGGTTGTGTAAACCACCACGCCTTTTTCATCGGTGTAGGTTTCCACTTTTCGTATCATCGTAATTTTTTTGAAAACAGGTTTCATCGAATTCGGAATTCCTTTGCTATACGCTCCTAACTGAATTTTGTAAACAATCCCGGTATTTTTGGGTTCCGGTGCAGGTTTTTGTACAGGTGCATCTTCCACCAGCAGAGGCGAAAGCAGAATATCGGTAACCGGAGTTACTTTTTCTTTTGAATTTTCTTTTGAAATGACATCTGCAGCCTGGTTAATTTCTGCAATAAATTTCTCCTTTTCACTTTCCGGGGCGTTTTGCCAGTAATTGTTTTCTGCTGTTTTAGTTTGTAAAAAAATCTTCCTTACCTGTGAGTTCAAATTGTAACCATCGTTTTCAAGCTGAACAATTAATTGCCCGAGCGAATCTTTTTCTGTCCTGGTTTTCGATTTTGAATATTGCTCACGTAAAATCTCGGTTCTGAGGTTCAGCTTGTCAAGTTCAGCCTGTTTGGCAATTCCTTCATTATAACCTTTTGCCCCTTCACTGGTTCTGAAATTTGATGCAAACAGGTAAGTTATTTCGCTGTTGATATTAAAATTGATAACTGGCTCCTGCACAGGAATATTTACGGCAGGTTTTTCCGGTTCCGATAGTTCTTGCTGATTTTCTTCTGAATTTGTTTCAGTTTGTGTACTGTCTTCAACCGTTGTAATATTTACAGAATCAACGGCTGCAACAACTTCTGCCGCAATAACAGCCGGCACAATTGCTGGATTGTCGGACTGTGAATTATCCTGCACGGTAACAACTGTTGCAATTATTGCATCATTGGTTGTGGTGTCAATGTATTCAACTTCTGTGAAAACAGAGTCGGTTGCGTTTTTCGCGGATTCTGTAAAAAACGGGTTAATACGGTTGGTGCATTGTTCAATTTTCTGACCAAGATTCACCCGGTTTTGTTCTTCTTCAGTGGCAACTTTTTTATAATTGTTGTAATAAGAAAGTGCTTTAGTCCAGTCGTTTTTAGCATGGTGTTGAACCCCGAAATAGTAATCGATGTCAATCGGATAAACTTCTTTACTTGCTTTTAGAAGATATTGTAAATCCTGGTCGGAATAATGCCCGTTTTCGGTTCTGCAAGCTCCATAAAAATAGTTGATCATAAAATCATTGGGTTTTTCATCGAGTAACTTTTTAAAAGCAGTTTCAGCTTCAGAAAATTTTCTTTTATCGAAAAGCTGAATGGCTTTTGTGAGCGGATTTTCCTGTTCGGTTTTACCCAACGAAATAAATGGGGAAAACAAAAAAACAACCACGATTGTTAAAACTGATATTTTTAAAATATGCTGCATTTTCTATTACATTCAGTACCTTGATGAGCGTAAAAATACAAAAAAAGTGCCGCCTTTTGTCCACAGAAACTTAACATTTCTAATATTAATTCTGAAACCTTTCGAGGAGTGGAATTGCCATTAATAAATTATATTTGTAAACCTTTAAGAAGAAAAAAATGAGTATAAAACTGTCGGTTGGAGATAAAGCTCCTCATTTTGAAGGAGTAAATCAGAACGGTAAAAAAATCAGTCTTACAGATTTTGCAGGTAAAAACCTGATACTTTACTTTTATCCAAAAGATGATACACCGGGTTGTACTGCCGAAGCCTGCGACCTGAATGACAATTACGAAATGTGGATTTCAAAAGGTTATCACGTGATAGGTGTAAGTCCCGATAATGAAAAATCGCATAAGAAGTTCATCGAAAAATTCGGACTGAAATTCGACCTGATTGCAGACACAAAAACAGAGATACTTGAAGCCTATGGAGTTTGGGGCGAAAAAAGTATGTATGGGAAAAAATATATGGGTGTTTTGCGCACCACTTTTGTGATTGACGGAAACAATACAATCACCGCTATTTTCGATAAAGTTGATACAAAAAATCATACCTCGCAGATTACTGAATCATTAAATATTTAACCTGAGCAAAAAATGACAAAGGAAGAACAGATTGCCATCAATAAAGAAAAGCTGAAGGCACTTCAGCTTACAATGGACAAAATTGAAAAGAGTTACGGAAAAGGCTCTATTATGCGACTTGGCGACCGTGCTGTCGATGAAGTTTCTGTCATCCCTTCCGGCTCCATTGCACTGGATGTGGCACTGGGTGTTGGCGGTTATCCGAAAGGCAGGGTTATTGAGATTTACGGGCCTGAATCATCAGGTAAAACCACACTTGCCATTCATGCCATTGCGGAAGCACAAAAAGCAGGCGGAATTGCCGCCATTGTTGACGCCGAACATGCATTTGACCCATACTATGCGAAAAATCTCGGTGTAAATATTGACGAACTTTTGATATCGCAACCCGACAATGGGGAACAGGCACTCGAAATTGTTGACAACCTTGTTCGTTCGGGAGCGCTTGATATTATCGTTATCGACTCGGTGGCTGCGTTAACGCCAAAAGCCGAACTTGAAGGAGAAATGGGCGATTCGAAAATGGGTTTGCAGGCACGTCTGATGTCGCAGGCGTTGCGGAAATTAACGGCCAATATCAGCAAAACCAAAACTACCTGCATTTTTATTAACCAGTTGCGCGAAAAAATCGGGGTGATGTTTGGTAATCCCGAAACCACCACTGGTGGTAACGCTTTGAAGTTTTATGCTTCGGTGCGTCTGGATATCCGCCGGATTGGGCAGGTGAAAGATGGCGAAGAAGCACTGGGCAACAATGTAAGGGTGAAAGTGGTGAAAAACAAGGTAGCTCCGCCATTCCGTAAAGCCGAGTTCGATATTATGTATGGCGAAGGTATTTCCAAAACCGGAGAAATTATCGATTTGGGAGTTCAGTGCAACATCATCAAAAAAAGTGGTTCGTGGTTTAGTTACGGCGATACAAAACTCGGGCAGGGGCGCGACAGCGTTCGTAACCTTATTGGCGATAATCCTGAACTGGCACTTGAACTTGAAATAAAAATCAAGAATGCCATTTCAGGGAAAACAACCACGGAATAATAGTTTAATCAGAACAGAATAGCGTTACTGGATGAACCGATTTTCTGTCGATTCATCCAGTTTTTTTTAGTAACAAATAAACCAGACCCGATGAAAGTATTGAAATTTGGCGGAACTTCGGTGGGAAATGCCGATAATATCCGGAAGGTAAAAGCGATTGTCGATTCGCAGCCAGGCGATTTAATTGTAGTTGTTTCAGCATTAGGCGGAATAACGGATAAAATTCTTGCCGCTGCAAAAGCTGCCGCCACCGGAACAGGTAATTACCATGAAATACTTGCTGAAATTAAAAGCAAACACGAGGAAACCATTAATTCTCTTTTTAACGGAAATGGTCCGATAAAATATATTGTTGAGGAATTATTGTATGAACTCGAGCAAATTCTGACCGGGATTACGCTGGTTGGCGAACTTACCCCGAAAACACTCGACCGTATTGCCGGAATTGGCGAACGGATTTCATCGCACATTGTAGCAGGATTTCTGGGGGTCAGACGCTTCGATTCATCCGAATTTATCCGCACCGACAGCAACTTCGGAAAAGCAACGGTTAATTTCAGTATCACACATAAAAACATTGAAGAGGTTTTCGGCGATTTTCAGGGTATTGCGGTGGTGCCGGGTTTTATCTCGAAAAACGAAAAAGGCGAATTTACAACCCTGGGCAGGGGCGGTTCTGATTATACGGCTGCAATTGTAGCTGCGGCGTTGAATGCCGAAATCCTTGAAATATGGACTGATGTAAATGGTTTTATGACCGCCGATCCGCGGGTGATCAGCAAAGCGTACACAATTCCGGAACTTACTTATTCCGAAGCAATGGAACTTTCGCATTTTGGTGCAAAAGTGATTTATCCGCCAACCATTTTACCGGTTTACCAGAAGGGAATTCCGGTTCTGATCAAAAATACGTTTGAACCTGAAAATCCCGGAACCCGGATTTCGCAGCGAGTGGAAAAAGGTGCTGAACGAATTATTAAAGGTATTTCTTCCATTTCGGGAATCACACTGGTTACTTTGCAGGGAATCGGGATGGTGGGTGTTACCGGTATTTCTATGCGGCTTTTTACCGCACTGGCAAAAGTCAACGTAAACGTTATCCTGATTTCGCAGGCATCTTCTGAAAATTCCATCAGTATTGCCATTGAACAGAATCTTGTTGACGTGGCACAGAACGCTATCGAATCAGAATTTGAAAAGGAAATTGTCAACGGACAAATCAGTAAAATTGCCATCGAACCCGACCTTTCGATTGTCGCCATTGTGGGCGAAAACATGAAACATGCAACTGGCAATGCCGGGAAGTTGTTTTCAACAATCGGTAAAAATGGTATCAACGTTATTGCAATTGCACAGGGTGCTTCAGAGCTGAATATTTCGTGGGTGGTAAAAAATGATGTTTTGCGAAAAACACTGAATGTCGTTCATGAATCGTTTTTCCTGTCGGAAAATGTGGAGCTGAATGTTTTTCTGATGGGAATCGGCACAGTTGGTGGAAATCTCCTGCAGCAATTGCAGAAACAGCAGGAAAAGCTTTTGAAAGAAAAACACCTGAAAATAAAACTCACGGGCGTTGCCAACACCCGCAAAATGCTGTTCAATCGCGAGGGTATTGACATTGCCAATTATCGCGAGGCGATGGAAAAGGAAGGTGAAGTTTCTTCACTCTCCGGATTTGTGGAAGCAATCCGTAAAATGAACATTTACAATTCGGTGGTGGTCGATTGCACGGCTTCTGATTTGGTTGCCGAAAAGTACAGGGAAATTCTGGAGTCGAATATTTCAATTGTTACCGCTAATAAATCGGCCGCTTCATCCGCATTTTCAAACTATTCAGAAATAAAGCGGATTGCAAAACAAAAAGGGGTGAAGTTTTTGTTTGAAACCAATGTGGGAGCGGGTTTACCCATTATCAATACATTGAATGACCTTGTAAATTCAGGCGACAAAATTCTGAAAATAGAAGCTGTTCTTTCGGGAACACTCAACTTTGTTTTCAACACAATTTCTGCTGATATTCCTTTGAGCAAAACCATCAGAATGGCAAAAGACGAAGGTTATTCTGAACCCGATCCGCGAATTGACCTGAGCGGCGTGGATGTTGCACGAAAAGTATTAATTCTTGCGCGGGAATCAGGGTACCAGCTTGAAATGGAGGATATTAAGATAAAACGGTTTATTCCTGATGAACTTTTCAATGGTACACTGGAAGATTTCTGGAAAAATGTTGGCAGCCTGGATGCAGAATTTGAATCAAAAAGAAAGAAACTGGAAGCAGAAAATAAAAAATGGAGATTCGTGGCAAAATTCGAAAATGGTGCAGGCGAAGCTGGTCTGATTGAAGTGGACTCCCGTCACCCTTTCTACGACCTTGAAGGAAGCAATAACCTGGTGATGTACACCACCGAACGTTACAACCAGTTTCCGATGCTGATAAAAGGCTACGGAGCGGGCGCATCGGTTACGGCAGCTGGGATTTTTGCCGATTTAATCAAAGTATCAAATATTTAAAAGATTAGAATGAAGTACTTAATTATATTGGGCGACGGCATGTCGGATGAGCCGCTCGAAGCATACAATAATAAAACGCCTTTACAAATGGCCCAAAAGCCGCATATTGATTGGCTGGCCAAAAACGGTAAATCGGGAATGCTTCTTACTGTTCCCAAAACCATGCATCCGGGCAGCGAAATTGCCAACATGGCTGTTTTGGGTTACGATGTGGAAAAAGTATTTGAGGGCAGGGGAGTGCTTGAAGCTGCAAGTATGGGTGTTCAGCTTTTGCCGGGCGACCTGGCTTTGCGTTGTAATCTTTTAACTATTGAAGATGAAAAAATAAAGAATCATTCTGCTGGTCATATTTTAAGTGAAGAAGCGGCTGTACTCATCGATTTTCTGAACGAAAAACTGGGAAATGAACAGGTGAAGTTTTATCCCGGCGTTTCTTACCGGCATCTTTTGGTAATCAAAAACGGAAATAAATTTTTGAAATGTACCCCGCCACACGATGTCCCGGGAACACCTTTTCAGGAGGTTCTTGCTAAACCTGAAACTGACGAAGCGAAAACTACGGCTGATTTGATCAATCAGTTGATTTTAGAATCGCAGAAACTATTGGCCGATCATCCGGTTAATCTTGAACGTAAAGCAAAGGGAAAAGATCCGGCCAACAGCATCTGGCCGTGGTCGCCGGGGTATAAGCCGGCGATGCCAACGCTAAAGGAAATGTTTGGAATTAACCGCTCTGCTGTAATTTCGGCGGTTGACCTGATTCAGGGAATCGGTGTTTATGCCGGAATGGAAGTGATCAAAGTGGAGGGTGCAACCGGTTTGTACAATACCAATTACGAAGGAAAGGCAAAAGCAGCAGTCGATGCGTTGAAAGAGAGTGATCTTGTCTATCTTCATATCGAAGCCAGCGACGAAGCCGGACATGAAGGTGATGTGGAATTGAAAACAAAAACCATTGAATATCTTGACAAAAGGGTAGTAAAATACATTCTTGAAGAGACAAAAGACTGGGACGAGAAAGTGGCAATTGCTATTTTGCCCGATCATCCCACACCTTGTGCCATCAAAACGCATACCCACGACCCGGTGCCATTTACCATTTATTATACTGGGATTGAGGCCGATAATGTTGCAGTTTATGATGAATTTGATGCAAAAAAAGGTGATTTTGGTTTGCTCTATGGAAGTGAATTCATGAAAACATTCTTAACACAAGTTTAGTATTTTTGAAAATTATGTGATTTTTGTCATAATACGCGATTGTAACACAACAAAACTTTACTAATATTGCCCGACTGATTACAAAGTGGATTTTTTCACATTGCAATTAAAATTCTGAACCTGCGAATGAAATATTACAGTACAAACCGGATTTCGCCCGAAGTTTCCCTGAAAGAAGCTGTTATTAAGGGTTTATCAGGAGACAATGGTTTATTTATGCCTGAAGTGATTCCGGCTTTTGAGCAAGAATTCTATTCAAATATCGAAAAACTAAGTTTTCAGGAAATAGGTTATGCTGTTGCTGAAAAATTCTTTGGAGATGATATTCCGGCAGAAAAACTGAAAGAGATTGTTTTTGAAACACTTGCTTTTGATTGTCCGGTTGTAAAAGTTACCGATAGTATTTATTCGCTCGAATTGTTTCATGGACCGACACTGGCTTTTAAAGATGTGGGTGCCCGGTTTATGGCGCGTTTGCTGAATTATTTTCTGGGCGAAAGCAATAAAACTGTCAATGTACTTGTTGCAACATCGGGTGATACCGGAAGTGCCGTTGCCAATGGTTTTCTGGGAGTTGAAGGCATCCGGGTTTTTGTTTTGTACCCAAAAGGAAAGGTGAGCAAGATTCAGGAATCGCAGTTCACAACGTTGGGACAAAATATCACAGCTCTCGAAATTGACGGGACTTTTGACGATTGTCAGCGGCTTGTAAAAACAGCTTTTCTCGACAATGAGCTGAATGAAAAATTGTTGCTGACATCAGCTAACTCCATCAATGTGGCAAGGTTTATTCCGCAATCGTTTTATTATTTTAATGCATATGCAAGACTAAAAGAATTAGGAGTTCTCAAAAATAAAAAACTTGTTTTTTCGGTTCCAAGTGGAAATTTCGGCAACCTGACAGCAGGTTTGTTTGCCCGTGAAATGGGATTGCCGGTGCAACGTTTTATTGCGGCAAACAACAGCAATCATGTGGTTTTTGATTATTTGGAAACCGGTAAATACATCCAGCGCGAATCGGTTGAAACACTTGCCAATGCAATGGATGTGGGTGCTCCCAGCAATTTTGCCCGGATTCTTGATCTATACAATAACTCACATGAGAAAATAAAAAATGTGATGCACGGTTGTTGGTATTCCGATAATCAGATAAAAGAAATCGTTAAAGAGGTTTATAAAAATTACGGATATATTTGCGACCCGCACGGAGCCTGTGGATTTCAGGCTTTACAGGATAATCTGAATAAGGATGAGACTGGTGTTTTTTTAGAGACCGCTCACCCAGCCAAGTTTCTGGAAACAATGGAAATGATTTTGGGAAAATCGTCGGTAGTTGTACCCGGGAAATTGGCTGCATTTATGAAAGGTACCAAGGAAAGTATCGATTTAGAATCTGATTTTGAAGGATTTAAAAGATTTCTGCTTTCAGTTTAATAAGAGAAAACTATCTGATTGAATAATTGTTATAAGATAGATTCTTACCTATAGAAAATTAAAATTTGAAGAATGTTGTTTAGAATAAACAAATTAATAATTTTAAACAACTGTTTTTCAGGACATTGTTAACAGGATCAACTTATGAGGCAACTGAAAATATCGAAACAGGTAACGAATCGGGACACGCTTTCTCTCGATAAGTATTTGCATGAGATAGGAAAAGTTGAGCTTTTATCAGCTGAAAAAGAGGTTGAATTAGCCAAACGCATAAAAACTGGAGACAGAGTGGCATTGGAAACCTTGATTAAAGGGAATCTACGGTTTGTAGTTTCTGTTTCAAAGCAATACCAAAATCAGGGACTCAGTTTACCCGATCTCATCAACGAAGGGAACCTAGGATTGATAAAAGCCGCCGAACGTTTTGACGAGACCCGCGGATTCAAATTTATTTCCTACGCAGTTTGGTGGATCAGGCAATCGATTTTACAGGCTTTGGCTGAACAGGCCAGAATTGTGAGGTTGCCTTTAAACAAAATTGGCTCAATCAACAAAATAAATAAAGCTTTTAACCAGCTTGAACAGGAATTTCAACGCGAACCCACAATTGACGAAGTGGCGAATTTATTAGAGAGCAAACCTGAGTTTATTGAAGATTCTCTGAATTTTTCAGGAATTCATGTTTCGATGGATGCTCCTTTGCGGGATGAAGAAGCCGGAAATCTTTATGATGTGATGCTCAACGAAGACTCTCCCGACCCCGAAGAAGAACTTATGAATTCATCGCTCCGCAAGGAAATCGAACGATCGCTATCAACTTTGAATGAAAGGGAGGCCGATATTCTGAAATTTTATTTCGGATTAAACGGATTTCAACCCTACACACTCGAAGAAATTGGTGAAGAACTGGGTTTAACGCGTGAACGGGTCCGTCAAATAAAGGAAAAAGCAATCAAAAAACTGAAAAACCAATACCGGAACCGGCTTTTAAAGGCTTATCTGGGAAAGTAAACCAACGGAATGAAACGAATAATCGCACCGTCGATTTTGGCAGCCGATTTTAATCATCTCGGGAAAGCCATTGAAATGATCAACCAAAGCGAAGCAGAATACATTCATTTTGATGTGATGGATGGTGTGTTTGTTCCCAATATCTCTTTTGGAATTCCAGTAATTGAGTCAGTCAGCAAAATAGCCCGAAAACAACTCGATGTTCATTTGATGATTGTGAATCCAGATTCGATGATCAAAGCTTTTGTGAAAGCCGGTGCATCAATTATAACCGTTCATTACGAAGTTTGCACGCATTTGAGCCGTACAATTCAGTATATTAAAAAACTGGGTGCAAAAGCAAGTGTTTGTCTGAATCCGCACACGCCTGTTTCTGTGCTTGAAGATATTATTGCTGAGCTCGATATGGTTTTGCTGATGTCGGTAAATCCGGGTTTTGGCGGGCAGGTTTTTATTGAAAATACCTACAAAAAAGTTGCCCAGTTGCGTGAACTTATTGATAAAATTAACCCTGAATGTTTAATTGAGGTAGATGGTGGGGTGAATTACGAAACCGGGAAAAAATTGCTCGAATGTGGAGCAAACGTGCTGGTTGCCGGAAGTTTTGTTTTTGGTTCAGAAAATCCGCCCGAAACAATCAGCAACCTGAAAAAGCTATAATTTCTGCTTTATTTCGATTTTTTTACACAATTCTTCATTCTTACCCTGCAACGGTTTTACTGTATTCCGGAGCATACATTCGGCCGAGCAATCACTGCAATTGTGCTGCATCGAAAAGGTCTGACTTTTAAAGTCTGTTTTCACTGATTTTTTCTTTTTCCGTGTAAGTTTTTTCAAAATACCCGAAAAAGCATATGCTAAAGCAGCACCAATAATCATATATGTGATAATCTCCTGAATCATAACATACTTCCAATTGTTTGAACCAAAAAAGCTGCAATCCATGCCAGCGAAGTGGTGTAAAATACTGCAAATGTGGCCCATTTCCAGGAACCCGATTCATTTTTTATGGCGCTTACAACTCCGATACACGGAAAATATATCAGTATAAAAATAAGAAAAGCCAGCGCAGTGGGTGTTGTAAACACAACTTGCCCCTGATTTTCACCCGAAATAAACTTTTCATTTTTTAATTTCTGTTGAAGATTGGTTGTTGTTTCGCTGCTGTCGCTTTGATAAATCACGCCCATTGTACTGATAATAATTTCCTTTGCCGGAAGGCCGGCCAAAAGGGCAATACTCATTTTCCAGTCAAATCCAAGCGGTTTCATTACAGGTTCAATCACTTTTCCAAACCGGCCCAGATACGAATTTGTAAGCCTGTCAGATTCCATGTTAAATTGTAATGTATGAATTTGCTCTTCTTTTTCTGATATACTTAAGGTAGTACTATTTTCAACAATTGAAATTTGTTCTTTAATGGATGCAGTGTTTTTTGTTGCTCTCGGAAAATATTCCAAAGCCCAAACGATAATTACACCTGTCAGAATAATTGTACCTATTTTTCTGAGGTAATGCTGGGTTTTGTCCCACATATGGTAAATCACATTCCGGAGTGTCGGGATGCGATAGGACGGGAGTTCCATAACAAAGGGTGTTTCTTTGTTTCTGAAAACTGTTTTATTCAGAATTTGTGCTGTAAGAAATGCAAAAATTACTCCAACGGCATAAATGCCAATCAGGTACAAAGCCTGGTATTTTTCAAAAAATGCCGAAATAATTAAAATGTAAACCGGTAGCCGGGCACTGCATGACATAAATGGAATTATCAGCATGGTGAGTATCCTGTCACCACGGTTTCGCATTGACCGCGTAGCCAAAATTGCCGGTACGTTACAACCAAAACCCATAATCATGGGAATAAACGAGCGACCGTGCAGTCCGAACCTGTGCATGATATTGTCCATGATAAAGGCAGCACGCGCCATATATCCGGTTCCTTCCAAAAGAGAAATAAATAAAAACAGAATCAGAATATTTGGCAGGAAAACCAGCACACTGCCTGTTCCACTGATAATTCCGCCTACTAATAAATCTTTCAGCATCCCATTGGGCATCAGCCTGGCAACCAAATCACCAAAGGCAATTACTCCTTTGTCGATCCAATCCATCGGATATGCACCCAATTTAAAAGTTGTAAAAAAGATGAGGAAAAGTATGACTGAGAAAATTGGAAAACCGAGGTAAGTATTAGTTAATACCGAATCGATTTTTTCAGATTTGGTTTTTTCACTGATTTTCTTATTCCTGAAAGTTTCTTTTAATGCACCGGCAATAAAACTGTATTTGGCATTGGTGATAACTGTTTCACTTTCTTCTTTCTCCAGTAACTCGATTTTATGAATTTCCTTTTGAGTTGATTTTTTTATTTCTTCAAAATTTGGATAATTAGTTAACAATCCGGCAACCTGTTCGTCTTTTTCAAGCATTTTGATAGCCAGAAACCGGGATGAAATTTTATCTGTAATCGGTTTGTTTTCCTTTATTTTACTTCTTACAACACTAATTGAATCTTCAAGATCTTTTCCGTAGTTAATGTGAATATGCCTCGAGAACTGGTCTTTTCCTTCAAAAACTTCAATTACTTTATCAATCAGGTCATCAATTCCAATCCCTTTTGAACTAATGGTTGGTATCAAAGGCATTCCCATCAATTTTGCCAATTCTTCCTTATTCAGAAAAAGTTTCTTTCTCTCCAGTTCATCAAACATGTTTAATGCAACCACAATCCGAAGGTCCATATCAATTAATTGTGTGGTTAAAAACAGGTTCCTTTCAAGATTTGTGGCATCAATCACATTAATTACAACATCGGGTGTTTGTTCGTAAATAAACTCTCTGACATAAATCTCTTCTTTAGAATAGGCTGTAAGACTGTAAGTACCCGGGAGATCGAAGAAATTGAAAGTGTATCCTTTTGTATTAATTGTTGCCTTTTTGATGTCAACAGTAACGCCTGAGTAATTGCCAACTTTCTCGCGTGATCCGGAAATAAAATTAAAAAGGGTTGTTTTGCCACTATTGGGATTTCCAACCAAAGCAATATTGATGATTTTTGATTTCTCCGATAAATTTTCCTGGGCAATATTACTATCGATTACACCCTGGTAATTATTATTGATTATGTGTTTGAATTCGTCGAGTGGAAGCACTTCAATAAGGTCGGCTTCTGATTTCCGGAGCGAAACATTGTAGTTAATTATTTTGTATTCAATGGGTCCGTTAAAAGGTGCATTTTTAATTACCCTCACCTCTTTGCCTTTGATAAAGCCCATTTCAGAAATTCTTTTTCTGAAAGAACCATGACCAAGTAATTTGGTAATGACTACTGTTTCACTGTTTTTTACCTCACTTAATTTCACTTCCCCCTCGCTCTCCGATATTTAAAATCATTCAAAATAAGCTTTGCAAATATAGAATAATTCAATTCAAAAGCTAAACGATAATTACCATAGATCAAGTTTATTCATACATTCGAAAAAGATTAATTCTGATTTATCAAAAAACAAATAAAATGTTAATTGTCGGGTTGATTCAGGTGAAGTGGTTATTTTTGTTTAATATTTGATACAATGAAGGAAAAACAGTTTTATCAGAATATTCAGAAAGTGTTGGAGAATTTACCTGAGAATTTCAGCATTCTGGAAGAACAGATTGACATTGATGTTCAAATGAAATATTTTGACTTTGTGCAGAAAGTCAGAACTGATGATGCTGCTGCGAAATGCTTTGAAAGCAAAGAGGAACTTTTTTCCGAAAACACTGACTTTGAACGCAAAAAAGAGATACTTGTAAATATTGCTACCATTGACGATGTTAAAGCTTTCAGAACCATTGAACGATTTGTTAAAGAAAGCAACGGAGAAATTTACCAGTGGGCAGTTCTGGCTATGCAGGAAAGCAGAATGCTTTTGCAAAGTTCACTACTTGACGAGCAACAGGTTTTTATTTCAACCGGACTGGGAGGAAGAGGTAAAAAATTGAGATATTATGTGGTTTTTATCAATAAAAACAAGGCTGGCCTTTTAACCCAAACCCAGCAAAATCTTTTAAAAGATGAACTTATTACAGTACTGAAATCAAATGATGGTGAGTTTGAAACAATTGATTTTACAGATGGTTTCTCAACCGCAATGGTTATGTTACCCTTGCAAACCAATTTAAAATCAGTTTTCAGAAATATAATTGATGAGTGTAATCAATATGGCAATTTTCTCGATGATGATATGATACTTACCAATGTAAAACTGCTTTCGAGAAACGAAATAACTGAAATGCTGAATGGTAACCGGAAAATTGATTTTGATGAACCTGATGAGTGGGAAGATTTTGATGAAGAGGAGGAATAAAAGGCGGTTTATTTAGAACGATTAAAATTATTTCATTTCCGCAATTTTATATAAAAAGTATTATATTTGCACCGCTTTTAAAGTAAAGAAAAAGGTCCTGTAGCTTAATGGATAGAGCATCTGACTACGGATCAGAAGGTTGGGGGTTCGAGTCTCTCCAGGATCACTGAAAATCAAAGAGTTACAAAGTTGAAATTTGTGACTCTTTTTTATTTGATACACAATTCATTCCAAATGTGGAAAGTGGGAATTGCTTAGAAATTGGATACTATATTTATTGGTGCAGTTTTCCATATTTAAACTCCCGCTGTCTATCTTTGTTCCTTTCAAAAACAAAAATGAATATGCACGAAATATTGTTTTGGATTATTATCGGCATCCTTGTCGCCGACTTTCTTTTTGAAAAATATCTCGATTACCTGAACACAACCCGCTGGAGCGACAAACTGCCACCTGAACTGACCGGAATTTACGACGAAGAAAAATACAAAAAACAACAGGCCTACGAACGCGAGAATCACCGATTTGGAATTATTTCCGGTATATTCAGTTTTGTCGTTACTCTGGCCATGTTTCTGTTTGCAGGTTTTGCTTTTGTCGATGCGCTGGCCTGGGGTGTCACGGCAAATGCAATTCTGGCAGCGCTTTTCTTTTTCGGAATCATCATGTTTGCGTCTGATATTTTGCACACTCCTTTTGAAGTTTACGATACATTTGTGATTGAGGAAAAATTTGGTTTCAACAAAACGACCGTAAAAACATTCATTCTCGATAAACTGAAAGGCTGGCTGCTGGGCGCTGTTATTGGTGGTGGATTGATGGCTGTCATCATTTTAATCTGGCAGAAAACACAAATGCTTTTCTGGATTTATGCGTGGCTGGTGGTTTCAGCTTTTTCTGTTTTCATGGTTCTGTTTTATTCAAACCTTATTGTGCCGTTGTTTAACAAGCAAACCCCGCTGCAGGAAGGCGAATTAAGAGATGCCATTCAGCAATTTGCCGGAAAAGTGGGATTTAAACTCGACAATATTTTTGTGATCGACGGCTCGAAACGCTCCACAAAAGCCAACGCTTATTTTACCGGTTTTGGAGCCAAAAAGCGGATTGTGTTGTACGATACGCTGATCAACGAAATGGAAACCGACGAAATTGTGGCGGTTCTTGCACACGAAATCGGACATTATAAAAAGAAACATGTTTTGCAGGGATTGGTCATTTCGCTGCTCCAAACTGGTGTTTTGTTGTTTGTCTTTTCGTTGTTTGTAGGCAGTCCGGTTTTAAGCAAAGCGCTGGGCGTCGAAAATCCCAATTTCCACATCGGGCTGGTGGCTTTCGGAATTCTTTACACACCATTTTCTTTTGTACTTGGTATTTTTATGAATCTGCTTTCAAGAAAAAATGAATACCAGGCCGATGCGTTTGCTGCACAGAATTTCAATCCCGGATCGTTGGCTTCGGCCCTCAAAAAGCTTTCGGTGAAAAATTTGAGCAACCTCACACCGCACCCGTTGTATGTATTTTTTCACTATTCTCACCCCACACTTTTACAACGACTTGAACATTTGAATAAATT
>CAZXVT010000097.1:0-17546 GCA_964644015.1 uncultured Maribellus sp. | reverse complement strand
TTAAATCACTTTGATGCAAAAATATAAAAAACAATTGCTATGTTTGCATCGGATACGATATATTTAATATCGGGTACGATTTATTTCATCTGTAGTCGCTACAGGTGAAATATTTTTTTTACAGGACTTCGCAACTGAAATCCAGCAAATTAAAGAATGCAGTTTTCAGGGTAAGTGATAGTTTATGAAAGGTGAAACAGTAAACAGATAAAATTATGAAAGAGAGCATTAAAATTACCGAACCGGATTATGTGCGACTGAACAGTCTGGTTCATGATGCCCTGCGACAAAAGGGTACGGACAAACAAAACCTGGTCGTTTTATCAGAAAAACTGGAAATGGCAAAACGGGTTCCGACTTTTGATATTCCTCATGACAGGATTACCATGAATTCGGTTGTGGAGGTTTACGATCCCGAAAACAACCAGTCGATGACAATTAAACTGGTTTTTCCGAGGGAAGCCGATTTCAAACAGGGAAACATTTCGATCTTGTCGCTGCTTGGCAGTGCTTTGATTGGTTGCAGGGAAGGCAGCAAAATTTCCTATGATGTGCCTGCCGGTAAAAAGGAAATAGTCATTCGCAGAATTGTTTACCAACCGGAGTACGGCCCAAAAAACAAGAGCGAATTCATTTTACTGTTTAATTAAACAGCAAAAATATCATAATCAGATCATTAGCTTTTAAAATTTTTAAAGCCAGGTTCGGCTGCAATAATTATACAGATGGGCAACTCAATGATTTAGTACAAATGTTTAATATAAAAAATCAATATTATGGCAAATAAAAGTGCAGGATTAAAGGAACCCCAGAAAGACATGAAAACCAGGAAACTGGAAAAGAAATTGAAAAAAGAGGAAAACAAAGTTAAAAAACGAAAAAGCCTGCGGTAATATGGTTATCACTGACTTCGATTATGAAAAATTAATCAACCAGATTGAGGTGTTTAAAACCCGTATGGAGAAATTGCCTGAAGCGATTTCAATGCTTTCCGAAAGGTTTAAGTTTGCTGACAGGGTTAATCCGGGGGATATTCCCGCTGAAGTTGTAACCATGAATTCATTCGTTAAAATAAACTGGATGAATACGGGAATAATCCGCACAATAAACCTGGTTTATCCTGAATACGAGGACAGAAAAGAATGGAAAATTTCTGTTTTTTCATCGCTGGGTGCTGCGCTGCTTGGGCGAAAACAAGGAAATGAAACTTTTTACAGGATTCGCAACCGGGAATTCAGAATTAAAATCATGGAATTGGTTTTTCAACCAGAAGCGCATGGAAACTATTTTGACAAAAATAAAATTACGCATAAGGTGCAGGCTAAAACTGCAGAATAGTCGGTTTAATAATTTTGCAGTTTGTTCCCGACTTCCCTTACCGGAAATGTTTTCCATGTGAAAGTTCCGGTGGGGAAGTCTTCTTTTTACGATCTGGCAGAGTATTTACAGGCAAAACAAGACTTTTTATGATTTCAAATATTGAAGTAAAAGAAATTTCAGAATTGTATGAAACCCCCATTGTTCAGCAAACAGCTTTCTGGTCGGCGGTGAAAAACAAACTGGGTGTTTCTACCCTGGCGGTTGATTATAAAGCCAACAGCAGCAGTTTGTTCAGCAACGAAACCCGGAATCAGTTAATTGCTTCCGATGTTTTGATTGTACTTCAGCAGATCAACCGTTATCAGTGTATTGCCTATGTTCCGTATGGCCCCGAGCTGGAGCCCGACGAAGAACTTCAGGGTAAATTTCTCGAAGAATTATCAGAAAGTATCAGGCCTTTTTTGCCTGATAGTTGCATTCTCATCCGGTACGATCTCTGCTGGAAATCGCACTGGACCAGTGAAGATGATTTCGACAGCGACGGGAACTGGCTGGGCGAACCCGGCGTAAAATCACAGGAAATGATGTTCAATTTCAACACCGTTAACTGGAACCTTCATAAAGCATCGTTTAATATCCTTCCTTCCAATACCATTTTTTTGAACCTGAAAAATGGGACAGAGAACCTGTTGGAACGGATGAAACCGAAAACCAGGTACAATATCAGGCTTTCGCAACGAAAAGGAGTGCAGGTTCGAACGGCCGGAATGGAAAGCATCAGGGTCTGGTATCAATTATACCAGGAAACAGCCCGGAGAAATGGCATTGTTTTAAATGACATAAAATATTTTGAAGCCATTCTTTCTGCTGCTGCAGAACAATCCGGTTCAATGACCGATGTAAAACTGCTTGTTGCTGAATTGGATAACAAACCTTTGGCTGCCATGTTTCTGATTCTGTCAGACAAACGCGGATCGTACCTTTATGGCGCGTCATCCGGTTCAAACAGGAATTTGATGGCAACTTATGCCCTGCAATGGGAAGCCATTAATATTTCGATGCGCGAAGGCTGTACACAATACGACATGTTTGGTATATCGCCAAATCCCGATCCATCGCATCCTTTATACGGATTGTATAAATTCAAAACAGGTTTCGGAGGTAATATTTTCCGCAGTCTGGGCTGCTGGGATTACCCCTTGAAAGAGCGTGACTATTTTGTTTTCAGGAGTTTTGAATCAACAACACAGGGATATCATTTCAACTGACCCCGGAGACAGTATCGGCAAAATCATTCACCTTTCAGTGGTATTGCAAGTTGGGATATAATGATTATATGTCTTGTTCTAAAATAGCTTGACAATAAAACAAGTTATTATGGAAAATTTGACACCGAACCTGACCGATAACATGGAAGGGTTCATACAGGAGAAAGTAGATTTTAAAAAGTATGAAACCAGTTTCCGGCGGTGGCTGGTCTGCGAGATTGAGTCTGGGCGGATGACATGGCAAGAATCCAGTGCAAAGTTTAACCTGCCGCACCGCTTTGATATGCTTTACAAACAATGGCAGCAGAAGTACGCTGAAGAAATTGTTTTAACGTTGCCGCTGATGAGCGCAAAAGAAAAAACAGACATACAGGCCCTTGAGAAGAGGATCAGGGAGTTAGAGAAGCAGTTGGAGCTGGCCTATATGAAGATTTTGGCCGCCAATACGGTTATCGACATCGCCTAGAAGGAGTACAAGCTCGAGATCAGAAAAAAGTATGGACACAAGCAGTGAGCTTACTGACGCAGATGTACCCCCGGAGTACAAAAGGGGAGCTCTGCGGACTGTTTGGGAATAGCCGTCAGGCTTGGTACGACAGCCAAAAGAGGCACGCCTCCACCGAGATGCAGGAGGTTTTTATCCTGAAACTTACCCGGGAGCTTCGAAAGGAACACAAGCGGATGGGCGTTAAACTGCTCAAGTCCCAGGTACACCGCACCGGCACCGGCCTGCAGCGCGGCAAAAAAGGCTTCGGGATTTCCGGCGGGTAAAAGCAACTCGGGACTGTGGCTCATGCTCAATTTCTATGCGGCAAAATTACAGAATTTTATAAAACCTAACCGTCAGCTAAAGCAGACTGAAATAGCAGACTGAAATATTTCCCCCGAATAGTCGGGGGACTTCAGTCAACGGGTTTGCAGCCCAAACAAACGGTTGTCAGTTCTGAAGAAAAACTGCCCGCGATGATGCAATGAATTACAAAAACCATCGCTAAAACGCTGTTATCTAAATTTATAATTGGCTGAAACAACAAAATCAGGCACTTATTTTTATCAGATATAAATTACAGCTATTTTTACTTTCTGCTATCCAAACATTGCAAATATTCGCAAAATCCGATTAGTTTTGTAGCAAAAATTTAGGCCGTTGGATTTTTTTCAGAATATACACAAAACTTTGCTGGAGAGCCGGAAACCCACCGTTAAAAGGGAACTCTCGAAGCAAATCGACTGGAATCACCCGCTGATTGCAGTAAAGGGATTCAGGGGCGTGGGCAAAACCACTTTTCTGCTGGACTATATCCGCGAAAATTTCAAAGACGACAACTCGGTACTGTACATCAACCTCAATAATTTTTATTTTACAAAACGCCGTATCAGCTCGTTTGCCGATGAGTTTGCCAAGCGTGGCGGGAAACTGCTGGTACTCGACCAGATTCAGAAGTATCCCGAGTGGTCGTCGGAGTTGCGTTGGTGTGCCGATGAAATTCCGGACCTGAAAATTGTTTTCAGTTCGTCGCCGGTATTGCGTATTACCGAAGGAAACCCCGATTTACAGGGGATTGCACAGATTCATCACCTGGCAGGGCTTTCGTTTCGCGAATACCTGAACTACCAGACCGGCAACCATTTCAGGTATTATTCGCTAGAAGAGATCATGGAAAACCATGTTGCAATTGCCCGTGAAATTGTAACGAAAGTAAAACCACTGGCATTTTTTCATGAATACCTGAAAAGCGGCTATTTCCCCTATTTTATCGACGACCCGAATTTTTATATCAACCGCTTGTTGATGCATGTTAACCTCGCCCTCGAAATCGATGTTCCGTACATTAACCAAATTGAATTAAAATACCTGCCCAAACTGCGGAAACTGCTGCACATCATTGCACTTGAAACACCATTCACACCCAATGTGAGCAAGCTGGCTACTGCTGTTGAAACCTCACGCGCCACTGTGATGAATTACCTGAATTACCTGAAAAATGCCAAACTGATTCATCTTTTGTATGCCAATGGCGACGAGGATCAGGCAAAAAAACCGGCCAAAGTGTACATGCACAATACCAATTTGCTGTATGCCATTGCTCCCGGAAATACAGACAACATTAACCTTCGCCAAACTTTTTTTTATAACCAGTTGGATTATATTTGTGAGGTTAAGAGTTCACCGGAAGCCGATTTTCTGGTAAAAAACAGATATCATTTTACTGTTGGCGGCCGTAAAATTGAACCGGCAAAAGGGACGTATGCAGCATCGGATGTGATTGAAATTGGCGAAGGCAATAAAATCCCATTGTGGCTGTTTGGATTTTTATATTAATGACTGAATTATTAAAAGGAAAATAAATTATTATAAATCAGATTTAAAATGACAAAACAAAAAAAGTTTATCACATGTGACGGTAACTACGCAGCAGCGCATATGAGTTACATGTTCAGTGAAGTTGCCTGCATTTATCCGATTACGCCATCATCAACCATGGCTGAATATGTGGATGAATGGGCTGCTTTTGGTAAGAAAAATATGTTCGGACGTCCTGTCCGCCTGGCTGAAATGCAGAGTGAAGGTGGTGCAGCAGGTGCTGTGCATGGTGCGCTGCAATCAGGCGCGCTGACCACAACTTATACCGCTTCGCAGGGATTACTGCTGATGATCCCGAATATGTACAAAATTGCAGGTGAACTGTTACCGACAGTATTTCATGTAAGCGCCCGCGCCATTGCCGGCCATGCACTTTCGATTTTTGGTGACCACAGCGATATTTATGCAGCCCGTCAGACTGGATTCGCTATGTTGGGAGCCGGTTCGGTACAGGAAGAAATGGACCTTGCGGGTGTTGCTCACCTTGCAACCCTGAAAGCAAGAGTTCCGTTCCTCGCTTTCTTCGATGGTTTCCGCACTTCGCACGAAGTTCAGAAAATTGAAACCATTGAAATGGAAGACATCGTTCCGCTGGTTGACCAGAAAGCTTTACAGGAATTCCGTAACAGGGCTTTAAACCCTGAACATCCTGTAACCCGCGGTACTGCACAGAATCCTGACATTTTCTTTCAGGCCAAGGAAGCTGCTAACCGTTATT
This sequence comes from uncultured Maribellus sp., assembly GCA_964644015.1. Taxonomy (GTDB): domain Bacteria; phylum Bacteroidota; class Bacteroidia; order Bacteroidales; family Prolixibacteraceae; genus Draconibacterium. The sequence goes on along the minus strand of CAZXVT010000097.1, from coordinate 11,875 downwards.
ATGATGCAGTGCCTGATATTGTTGCTGATTACATGGATCAAATCAGCGAATTAACCGGTCGCAAATACCGTCCGTTTACCTATTATGGTGCGCCGGATGCTGAAAATATCATCATCGCCATGGGTTCGGTAACCGAAACCATTCGTGAAACCATTGATTACCTGACAGAACAGGGCAAGAAAGTAGGTTTGATTGCCGTTCATTTGTTCCGTCCGTTCTCTGCAAAACATTTTGTTGAGGCGTTGCCAAAATCGGTAAAACGCATCGCTGTTCTCGACCGCGCCAAAGAACCAGGTGCTGGTGGCGAACCGCTTTTCCTCGATATCCGCTCGCATTTCTACGGACAAAAAGACGCCCCGATTATCGTGGGCGGACGTTATGGTTTAGGTTCGAAAGACACTACACCATCACAGATTCTTTCGGTTTACGAAAACCTTGATATGAACGAGCCAAAAGGCGATTTCACCATCGGAATCGTTGACGACATCACGTTCAAATCGTTGCCGATGAAAGAAGAAATCGACATTACACCTAAGGGAACGAGACAAGCTAAATTTTATGGTTTGGGTTCCGACGGAACAGTGGGTGCTAATAAAAACTCAATCAAAATTATCGGTGACGCCACCGACAAATATTGTCAGGGATATTTCCAGTACGACTCAAAAAAATCGGGTGGTTTTACCTGTTCGCACCTTCGTTTTGGCGACAAAATGATTCGTTCGACTTACTTAGTAACTACACCCGACTTTGTAGCTTGTCACGTTCCGGCGTATATTCATTTGTATGATGTACTGAAAGGATTGAAAAAAGGCGGCTCATTCCTGCTCAACTCGATTTGGGATGTGGAAGAAACCAAAAACAAACTGCCTAATAAGATGAAAAAATACCTCGCCGAAAACGAGATTAATTTTTACATCATCAACGGAACCCAGTTGGGAGAAGACCTCGGACTGGGAACCCGTACCAACACCATCATGCAGGCTGCCTTCTTCAAAATTTCTGAAGTAATTCCTTACTCGGTGGCAGTTGACGAAATGAAGAAAGCCATCGTAAAGACCTATGGCAAAAAAGGTGAGCAGATTGTAAACATGAACTTTGCTGCGATTGACGCCGGTGGAAAGAATGTTATCAAAGTTGAAGTGCCGGCAGAATGGAAAGATATTAAAGTAAAAGGCGAAAACGAAGAAGAAAATCGCCCGGCTTATATTAAAAACATGGTTGACGTGATTAACGCGCAACGTGGTGACGATCTTCCGGTTTCAACCTTTAAAGGTTACGAAGACGGTACGTTTGAAATGGGAACCGCCGCTTTCGAAAAACGTGGTATTGCAGTGAGCGTTCCCGAGTGGCAGGCTGAAAACTGTATTCAGTGTAACCAATGTGCTTATGTTTGTCCTCACGCTGCGATCCGTCCATTCCTGATGACTGAAGCAGAAGTAAACGCAGCACCGGCAGGAACTGAAACCCGCGTGGCCACACCAACCAAAACATTTGCAGATTTGAGTTTCCGAATCCAGGTTAGCGTTCTCGACTGTACCGGTTGCGGCAACTGTGCCGATGTTTGTCCGGCAAAAACGAAAGCGCTTGAAATGAAACCGCTTGAAACACAGCAGGCTGAAATCGCACGCTGGGATTACATGGATCAGCATGTTACTGTAAAGGAAAAAGTGGTTGACAAATTCCAGTCGGTGAAAAACTCACAGTTTGCACAGCCGCTCTTCGAATTCTCGGGAGCCTGCGCAGGTTGCGGTGAAACACCGTATATCAAACTCATTACACAGTTATATGGCGAGAGAATGATGGTTGCCAACGCCACAGGTTGTTCCTCAATTTATGGTGGTTCGGCTCCTTCGACCCCATATTGTAAACACAAAGAATCGGGTCACGGACCAGCATGGGCCAACTCACTTTTCGAAGACAATGCCGAATATGGTTTTGGTTTCGCGGAAGGGGTTCAGGCACAGCGCGAACGCATTGCAGTTTTAATGGAAGATGCCATGAAAAACGGTGCAACCGACGACATGAAAGAAGCTTTTGGTGAATGGCTTGCCGGCATGAACGATGCCAATGCATCAATTGCAGCTTCGGCAAAAGTGAAAAAAGCCATCGCAGGTAGCGACAAATCATACGCAGTTGAAATTGCCAAACTCGAACAATATCTGGTTAAAAAATCAATCTGGGTATTTGGTGGAGACGGTTGGGCTTACGACATCGGTTATGGTGGTCTCGACCATGTAATGGCCAGCGGCCAGGATATCAATATTCTTGTGATGGATACCGAAGTTTATTCAAACACTGGTGGACAGTCATCAAAATCGACTCCGGTGGGTGCTGTGGCAAAATTTGCTGCTTCGGGTAAACGAATCCGCAAAAAAGACCTTGGCGCGATGATGATGAGTTACGGTTATGTGTATGTGGCACAGGTTGCTATGGGCGCTAACCAGGCTCAGTACATGAAAGCGCTGAAGGAAGCTGAAGCATATCCGGGCCCGTCATTGATTATTGCATACTCGCCTTGTATCAACCACGGTTTGCGCGCCAGCATGGGTAAAACCCAGGACGAAGAAAAAAGAGCTGTTGAAGCAGGATACTGGAGTTTGTTCCGTTACAATCCGCTATTGGAAAACGAAGGTAAAAATCCGTTCCAGCTTGATTCAAAAGAACCGGATTGGAGTAAATTCCAGGAGTTCCTGAATGGTGAAGTTCGTTATACCTCGCTGAAGAAATCGTTCCCGGCCATTGCCGACGAACTTTTCCAATCGGCACAGGATAACGCAAAATGGCGCCACGATTCGTACAAACGAATGGCAGCCATGGATTTCTCGAAAGAATAAAAGAAGCCCCTCGTAATCGCCTCAAAAGGGAGAAACAGGAGAAAAACAAAATAACTAAGCCGCTGCAATTGATTTTGCAGCGGCTTTTGTTTTTAACAGAAATCTAACCTGCATTATTATTTTTACTCATCCCGTCCTTCCACCTGACGAATATATTTATACAATAATTTGTACAACTGAACTGTCTCTTCTTCACTGAATTTGAGCCCTTCAACCAGTTGTGACGGTATCAGGGAAGCTTCCTGGCGTAATTCTTCTCCTTTTTCTGTTAGTCCAATCATCACCACCCTTTCATCAGCTTCCGACCTTCGGCGCCAAATGAGATTCATTTTTTCAAGGCGTTTTAGCAGTGGTGTGAGTGTACTGGTATCAAGTAGCAAAAATTTGGTTATTTGTGTAACTGCTAATGATTTGTGTTCCCATAAAACCAACATTACAAGATATTGCGGATAAGTAATTGCCAGTTTTTTTAACAATGGTGTGTAACTCCGCACCACCAGTCGCGATGCGGTGTACAACGGAAAACAAAGCTGGTTTTCCAGTTTCAGTTGGTCATAATCTGCCATTTCAAAGTAGTTTTAAAATATCAGCTTCAATTTTTGCCGGAACCGTTGTGGGTGAATATCTTTCTACCGGAATTCCATCTTTCCCGATCAAAAACTTAGTGAAATTCCATTTGATTTTGCTGCTCAAAAATCCACCCTTTTCTGCTTTCAGATATTGAAATACAGGATGCGTATTTTCTCCATTCACATCAATTTTTTCAAACAACTGAAAAGTAACGCCGTGATTAATCCGGCAGGCCTCCACAATGGTATCGTTTGTTTCGGGCTCCTGGTTCAGAAACTGGTCGCTCGGAAAACCCAGCACCACCAATCCTTTGTCTTTGTACTTTTGGTGCAACTGTTCCAAACCGTCGAATTGTGGTGCCAGCCCGCATTTGGTGGCTGTGTTTACAGCAAGCACCACTTTATTTTTGTATCGGCTCAAATCAACCGTTTCCCCAGCAGGTGTTTTAATTGTAAAATCGTGAAATGTTTTTGTTTTCATGCTAAACATTGTTTAATTGTTTTCTTTTGAATTTAAAATCGTATGCGTTTATATCGCATACGATACAAATATAAAAACATTTTCCTTTCATTCATCAACTGAATAAAAATTTACAATTCAGCCAGAATAAAAAGGAAAATGTTTACAAAAAATTTACAATGATTTCTCAGGTTCTTTTGAAGCGTAAACAATCAAATCTTCTGCTTTTAAGTTGAACCCGGGTAATGGATTCAATAATTTGATTTTTACTTTGTGCTGCCCGTCTGTCATTTGGTATTTCCAGGCTATTTCGTGGCGGCGTTTACTAAAAGCAGATGGCATTGAAAACTGTTCAGGAGTACCGTTGTCAATTGTTATTTCAAGCTGTAAAACAGCTTCTTCCGGGTTGTTTTGGTCAAATTTCTGAACATATCCGCCGAGCACAAACCCAATCCCCGAAAACTCAAATTCCAATTCCTGGTTTTTCTGATCCAGAGTTTTATCCATCTTGTCCCTGGTTTTCGGGAAATGCCCTTCAAAAGCTACTTCCAAAACCACTGGTTTTATTTCCTGAAATGGAATATCAACGGATTCTTCATCGGTTTTTGCGCCGTTTTTTGCCAACACCTGCAAAGCATGTTTAGTTCCCATTTCATATACATCGTTCAGCGAAACCGTGGTGTATTTAAAATCCATGTCTTCAACAGGGTAAACTGCTTTTTTCCATTCCTCCGGAATATTTGAGTAGCCAAGCATTGTCCCTAAAATTCCGCTTGCGCTCGCCGGATTGCAATCTGAATCCTGTCCGCAACGGGTTGAAATATCAAGTGTTTTTCCATAATCACCTTCACCATAAAGTAATCCGATTACAATGTAAGCTGCATTAATTTTGGCATCGATGTTAAAATCATGCGAAACACCATCGGGGCAACCAATATCGTGCGACCATTTATTCTGAACTTCAGTCCAGGTTTGTTTCCAGTTGGATGGATACTGATTGTGCCATACAATTACATCAGTAATACATTTATAAAACTGAGATTCTGCCGGAATTGATTTCAGCGCCTCATTCACCACAAAATCCACATCAGCCGAAACAAAAGCCAGCGAATACATTGCAGCTACGTAAACGCCACCGTACCAACCATCGCCATAATTCATAATATGGCCTACTTTGTCACAAATTTCGGAAGCGGTATTTACCATTCCCGGTGCCATCAGTCCTGCAAAATCAGCTTCAATCTGAAAATCGATATCGTCGGCATGTGGATTGTTGAGCCAATGACCCGATTGCGGAGGCATAATTCCGTTAAGTATATTGTAACGACCGGCCTGGTTGGCGTGCCACAACATATATTCAGCGTTTGCATAAGCCATTCCGTGTGAACTGGCAGGTGCATCAATTCCCTCTTTCTCATAAACATCGACAAAAGTGAGGTCCATATACACGTCATCGTACAAACCTGGTGAGTTCTCGTAGTACCACAAACAGCGGGTTGAATCCCAGGGAATGACAACCGAATCGGGAATCATAATTCCATTAAACCTGAATTCGGTGGGTCCGCCATAGGTACAGCCAATCACCTGACCGGCCCAGCCACCTTTGATTTTGTCCTGTAATTCGGTTTTGGAAAGCGTGGTTTTCAAACCTTGATTTTTTTCGTTTGTGGGTTTTGTAGCACAGGCTGCCATTATTGCGATGGCAAACAAATAGGCTAATTTTTTCATATTATGTTTAGTTTTATAATTCAGTAAATTTAAATGCAAAGGTTGCAAAGTCTCCGCATAGAACGCAAAAATTTCAAAGATTTTCAATTAACCATTGCGTTCATCGCATTTTTCCCTTGCGTTCTTAGCGATAAAATAATTCTTACTCAAAATGCCTTCAAAACCAGCAAAAGTTTATTCCAACTTTTTTGCTTCATCCCAAATTACATCCATCTCGGTCAGAGTCATATCGTGCAGCGATTTTCCTTTTGCAAGCGTCTGGCTTTCGAGATAATTAAACCTGTTGATAAATTTCAGGTTGGTACGTTCGAGCGCAGCTTCGGGATCAACGCCATATAACCTGGCAGCGTTCACCATCGCAAAAAAGAGGTCACCAAATTCAGCTTCCATTTTATCTTTGTCCACTTTATCGATTTCGTCAGCCAGTTCACTGATTTCTTCTTTTACTTTATCCCAAACCTGTTCACGGTACTCCCAGTCAAACCCTACCCCACTGGCTTTTTCCTGAATGCGGTTGGCCTTTACCAAAGCGGGCATTGCAACCGGAACACCTTCCAATACGCGTTTATTACCCCCTTTTTCCTTAAGTTTTATAGCTTCCCAGTTTTGCTCCACTTTTCGGGCCGAACCATCGACATCCACTTCGCCAAAAACATGCGGGTGCCTGTAAATCAGTTTTTTATTGATGCCTTCCAAAACATCGGCCATATCGAAAGCGCCATTTTCTGAACCGATTTTTGCATAAAAAACGATGTGTAACATCAGGTCGCCCAACTCCTTTTTTATCTCGTTCAAGTCATTTTTCAGGATAGCGTCGCCCAGTTCGTAAGTCTCCTCGATAGTGAGTTTCCTCAACGATTCGAGTGTCTGTTCTCTGTCCCACGGACATTTGGAACGAAGTTCGTCCATGATTTCGAGCAACTCTCTGAAAGCATCCAGTTTCTTTTGCATGGCAATTATTTTAAGCTGCCAAATTAATCATTCCCGAAGATTTTGCCCTTGTCAACCGCTTGTTTTCACCCCTGAAATCCGATTTATTTTCTAATTTTGAAACCTGTAAAATCATTTTAAAAGCCACAGTTTGGACAAACAAATTATACTCGAAGGAATTGACCCACTGGAATTTTTCGGGGTGAACAATTCTAAAATCGAATTAATTACTTCATTTTATCCGAAGTTGAAGATTACAGCCCGAGGACATTCCTTAAATATCCAGGGCGAAGAATCGGAACTGAAATTGTTTGAAAAAAAGTTTGCCATCATACTCGATCATTACGTTCAGTTTAATGTTCTCACTCCCGAAATAATCCGCGAAATCATGGATTCCGGCTTTTCGTCGCTGGAAGAAAACGGGTTGGCAGACACCGACATAATTGTTTTCGGAAATAATGGAAAACCTGTTCGTGCACGGACCCCCAACCAACGGATATTGTTTGAGGAAAGTGTGAAAAATGACCTGCTTTTTGCGATTGGGCCGGCTGGAACGGGAAAAACTTACACGGCTATTGCGCTGGCAGTAAAAGCATTGAAAAACAAGGAAATCAAAAAAATCATTCTAAGCCGCCCGGCAGTGGAAGCCGGAGAAAACCTGGGTTTTTTGCCCGGTGACCTGAAAGATAAAATCGACCCGTATCTGCAACCTCTTTACGATGCACTGCAGGATATGATTCCGGCAAAAAAACTGGAAGAGTTTATGAAAGACGGCACTATTCAGATTGCGCCATTGGCATTTATGCGCGGCCGGACACTGAGCAATGCTTTTGTTATTTTAGATGAGGCACAGAACACAACCGTTAACCAGCTAAAAATGTTCCTCACCCGAATGGGAATGAACGCCAAATTCATCATCACCGGCGATGTAACACAAATTGATTTGCCACCAAAAACACAGTCGGGATTGGTTCATGCACTGAAAATTCTGAACAAAATCAAGTCGATTTCGGTAATTGAATTTGACAAACGCGATATTGTGCGCCACCGCCTTGTACGCGAAATTGTGGAAGCGTATGAAAAGGAGAAAAAGAGTGAATGAGTGAATGAGTAAAAGAATTGAAGATTGACAGAGATTTTATAGAGTATAAATTTACAGCATGTAAGAAATCCAGTAACAAAAAATCCAGAATAAAGTATCAGCTATCCAGAATCAGGAATCAAGAATAATCATTAATAAATAATCAATTACTATGAGTAACGCATTAACCAAAACAGAATTCAACTTCCCGGGACAAGTGAGTTTGTACAAAGGAAAAGTTCGTGATGTGTATAACATCAACAACGACTTTTTGGTGATGGTGGTTTCCGACCGTATCTCGGCATTCGATGTGGTACTGCCAAAAGGAATTCCCTACAAAGGGCAGGTACTCAATCAGATTGCTGCAAAGTTTCTGGATGCCACTGCCGATATCGTACCCAATTGGAAAATTGCCTCACCCGATCCGAATGTTACCGTTGGCCACATGTGCGAACCTTATAAAGTTGAAATGGTGATTCGCGGTTACCTCACTGGCCACGCCTGGCGTGAGTATAAAAGCGGGAAACGCACACTTTGCGGTTGCGTTATGCCCGACGGAATGGTGGAAAACCAGAAATTTCCGGAACCTTTACTGACACCTACCACCAAAGCATCGGAAGGCCATGATGAAGATATTTCGCGCGAAGAAATAATTGCATCTGGGTTGGTTGATAAGGCAGAATATGAAATGATTGAAGAATACACCCGCAAACTCTTTCAGCGTGGTACTGAAATAGCAGCAAAAATGGGTCTTATCCTGGTCGATACAAAATATGAGTTCGGAAAGAAAGATGGGAAAATTTACCTTATCGACGAAATTCACACACCCGATTCATCAAGATATTTCTATTTGAATGGTTACGAAGAAAGGCTTGCAAAAGGCGAACAGCAAAAACAGCTTTCAAAAGAATTTGTTCGTCAATGGCTGATTGAAAACGGGTTCCAGGGAAAAGAAGGACAAACTGTTCCGTTTATGAGCGACGAATTTGTGACTTCTGTTTCTGAACGTTACATTGAATTGTACGAAAACATTACTGGCGACAAATTTCAGAAATCGGATGCTTCAAAAATTGAAGCCCGGATTGAAAATGCCGTAAATGAGTTTTTAAAAGGCAAAATTTAGTTTTTAGCTGTCATTTCGACGACGAAGGAGGAGAATTGAAAATCAGCGGAGCTAAATCTCTTTATTAAAAAGACAGATTTCTCAGTCGTTCCTCCTTCGAAATGACAACCGACAGGAAAAATTATGAATACAAAACTATTGTTTCTCGCTTCTATACTACTTTTTATTGGTTTTTCTCTTGCCGCCCAGGATGAATTCACGCTTGTAAAAGTGGGTGATACTGCGCCTGATTTTACTTTCGAAACTACGCCCGGAAAAACAGTAAAACTTTCTGATTTGAAAGGGAAAGTAGTGTGGATCAACTTTTTTGCGACATGGTGTGGGCCATGTCGCGCCGAATTACCTCATCTTCAAAAAGAAGTGTACAACAAACTAAAATCGGACAAGAATTTTCAGTTGATTATTCTTGGTCGTGAACATTCGTGGGAAGAAATCAGCAAATTCAAAACTGAGCAGAAATTTGACATGCCTTTCAGTCCCGATCCCGGGAGAAAAGTATTCTCACTATATGCAAAACAGAATATTCCGCGGAATTTTATTGTCGGAAAAGATGGTAAAATTGCGGTTTCGTCAAGCGGATTCAACGAAAAAGAGTTTGAGGAAATCATCAAAAAGGTTCATGAATTAATCCAATAAAGAATTTTTTTAACGATAGCATTTAACGGCCTGATAAACATCGGGCCGTTTTTTTTTGTTTTAAAACCAAATTGAATCAGAATAAAATAATTCGTAAATTACATAGTGATTTACATTTCAAAATTTAACTAAAACAAAGAAATATGAAAAAGCTGTTTACACTGTTATTTTTGCTTGTTGTTGTTTTGGGATTAATACAATCATGTAATGAACCATTAACAGAAGAGCAGGCAAACGACGAAACTACCTTGAAATCGGCTAATGTAAAACAAAGCTATATTGTAGTTTTAAATGATGCTGAGCTCGAAACTGAACTTGCTGCGGTTAAAGGTTATGAAGCCAAACAGGAAAAAGCAAAATCGGCTGCTGAAAAAATCCTGAAACGCACTGATATTACCGATGGTGAACTGGGTTTTGTGTACGGTTCGGCTATCAAAGGATTCTCCGTAAAAATTGCACCCGGACAACTGAAAAAACTGCAGGCTGACCCGTCGGTGAGTTATGTTGAAGAAGACCAGATTGTTACGTTGGTCATCCCTGATATTAAAATAACCGGAAAACCCGCACCGCCAACTCCTGTTGGTCAGTCAGTTCCATGGGGAATCACACGCGTGAACGGAGGCGTTAGCGGTGTTGGTAAAACAGCCTGGATTATCGATACTGGTATCGACCTGGACCATCCTGATTTAACTGTAAATACTGCGCTTGGAAAAAGCTTTGTAGTTGGAGTCACATCGCCTGATGACGATAACGGACATGGTTCGCATTGTGCCGGCATTGTTGCTGCAAAAAATAATACAATTGGTGTAATTGGGGTTGCTGCCGGTGCAACTGTGGTTCCGGTAAAAGTGTTAAATAAACGTGGAAGCGGAACCTATGATGCTATAATTGCAGGTGTAAATTATGTAGCTGCAACCGGCAAACCTGGAGATGTTGCCAACATGAGTCTTGGCGGTGGATTAAGTTCTGCACTTAATACAGCAGTAATAAATGCGGCTGCAAAAGGAATTAAATTTGCTCTTGCTGCAGGAAACGAAAGTACCGATGCCAACACGAAATCACCTGCAAGTGCAAACGGTTCCAATATTTATACTATTTCTGCAATGGACAGTGCTGATAAATTTGCTTACTTTTCAAATTATGGCAACCCGCCTGTTGATTATTGCGAACCTGGTGTTAGTATATATTCAACCTACAAAAGTGGCGGTTATACAACCATGAGTGGAACTTCAATGGCTGCACCACATATGGCTGGATTATTATTGCTCGGCAGTATTAAAACAGACGGAAATGTAACAGGAGATAAAGATAATTCTCCCGATCCAATTGGTGTTCATTAAATTATTAAGAAAGAATATTCTGAAACCCGGGGAATTTCTCCGGGTTTTTTATTGCCCATCCTCAAAATAAAACCCTTTTTTGTCTTTTAAGTCAAAATCCCTATTTTTGCCGCCTGATAATTGAATTACAACAATGCAACTTCACAATAAAATCAACAAGGAAGAGCTGAAAAAGAAACTGATGGAAGAAACTTTCAGCAGGAAAACCATTTCTTTTTACCGCTATTTTTATCTCGAAAATCCGCAGGAATTCAGGGATGATATCTACCATGACTGGTTTTCACTCAACTGTTTCGGGCGTATTTATGTTGCCCGCGAAGGAATCAATGCGCAAATGAGCGTGCCCGAACATCAGTTTGATGAATTTCTGAAAACGTTTGATAAACATGAAATTTTGAAGAATATTCCCATAAAATATGCGATCGAAGACGACGGAAAATCGTTTTACAAACTGACCATAAAAGTCAGGCCAAAACTTGTGGCCGACGGACTCGACGACAATGCGTACGATGTTACAAACGTAGGAAAACATCTTTCAGGTGTTGAATTTCACAACCTGGTTGGGAAAGAAAACACCGTGGTGGTTGATATGCGTAATTATTACGAGAGCGAAGTGGGTCGTTTTGATGGCGCCGTTTGCCCTGAAGCCGACACTTTCCGCGAAGAACTCGAAATCGTAACCGATTTGCTTCAGGATCAAAAAGACAAAAAAATATTGTTGTATTGTACTGGCGGAATCCGGTGCGAAAAAGCCAGCGCTTACCTGAAACACCAGGGATTTGAAGATGTGAACCAGTTACACGGTGGCATTCTTGAATACGCCCGGCAAATAAAAACTGCCGGATTAGAATCAAAATTCGTGGGAAAAAATTTTGTGTTTGACGAACGGTTAGGCGAAAGTGTGAATGGTCAGATCATTTCGCGTTGTCACCAGTGCGGAAAACCCAGCGATTCTCATACAAATTGTGCCAATCATGGATGTCATATTCTGTTTATTCAGTGTCCGGAATGCGCTGCAAAATTTCACGGATGTTGCTCAGATGAATGTGCCCACGAAAAAACAACAGGACTGAAAAGACCGGCAAGCAGGAGAATTGGCTTCGGAAACAGCCGAAAATACAGAAAAAGCCTTTCATTAATAAAAACTGAACTAAAACAATAAATGTCTCAAAGC
>CAZXVT010000096.1:0-17788 GCA_964644015.1 uncultured Maribellus sp. | reverse complement strand
GTCTTTTAATTCTGAATCCCAGGTCTTGTCATTAACCTGATTTTTCAATATGAAATGATTATCCCTTATTTTTTCTAATGGCACTCCTGATTATTAAAATTGGTATTTTTAACCAACCAAATCATCAATAAAATGGAAATCATTTCAATCATTGTGGGGCTGGTAGCCGGATTTTTACTGGGGTTCCTGATTTTCAGGATTGCACAGCAAAACAGGGAAAAAGAACAACTGAAAGCAGTGGTTCAAAATGAAGAAAGAGTGAAAATTCTGGAGACAGAAACTGCCAAACTAACGGCACAACTGGCTGAAACTATAAAACAACGCGAACAACTGCAACGGCAGGCAACACTGGCCGAAGCCGAAAACAATTCGCTGCTCGACAAACTGCAGACCCAAAAACGCGACATCGACGAACTCCACAAAAAATTCACCCTCGAATTTGAAAACATTGCCAATAAAATTCTGGAATCCAACAGCGAGAAAATCACCACCGTAAACCGCAAAAACATTGGCGAGGTACTCAATCCGCTCCGTGAAAAAATTGAACTTTTCGAAAAGAAGGTGGAAGATACTTACCGCCAGGGACTGAAAGACCAGACTGACCTGCGCGCTGAACTCAAAAAATTGTACGAACTGAATGCCCGAATCAGCGAGGAGGCTGGCAATCTGACCAAAGCATTGAAAGGCGATGTAAAAAAACAGGGAAACTGGGGTGAGGTGGTTTTGGAACGCATTCTCGAGCGCTCGGGACTCAACGAGGGTGAACAGGGCTACCGTAAACAGTTCAGCGATGCGGCAGAGGATGGCAAACGCATCCAGCCCGATATTGTCATCAACCTGCCCGACAACAAACACATTATTATCGACGCCAAAGTTTCGCTGGTGGCCTACGAAAAAGCTGTTAATGCAACCGATGAAAAAGAGCGGTTACAGTCTGTAAAGGAACACCTGCTGAGTCTGAAAACACACATCAAAGGACTGAGTGAAAAGCACTACCAAACTGCGCGGCAACTCAATTCGCCCGATTTTGTATTGCTGTTTATCCCGGTGGAAGCCTCGTTCGGATTGGCAGTTCAGGAAGACCACGAGCTGTTTTCGTTTGCCTGGGACCAGAAAGTGGTGTTGGTCAGCCCGTCAACTTTGCTGGCTACCTTGCGCACCATCGCCTCGGTGTGGCAACAGGAAAACCAAACCCGCAACGCCATCGAAATTGCACGGCAGGGTGGGGCATTGTACGATAAATTTGTGGGTTTTGTAGCCGACCTCGAAAAAATCGGGAAAAACATTTCGGCAACCCAAAACAGTTACACCGATGCCATGAATAAACTCCAGACCGGCAGTGGCAATCTCGTCAGCCGGGTTGAAAATCTTAGAAAATTAGGTGCAAAAACTACAAAGGAGTTGCCGGGAGGGAGTGAATGAGTGAGTGAGTAATTGAGTGAATGGGTGAATGAGTGAATGAGTGAGTGGGGAAGAAAATGCGGGAATGCTTGAATGCATTACTGCATGAATGCGAGAATGGGGAAGAAAATACCCGACTCGCAAATTTTAAATCTTTCTTCCTCAATAACTCAATAACACAATAACTCAATTACTATTAAAACCTCGCATCCTTTGTGCTGCCTGCAAGTTGAAAAATCCACTCAAAATTTTCATCAATCATTTCGAGTGCTTCAATTGCTTTTTTGTCTTTGGTAAATATCACTTTGGCTTTATCGGCTACAATGCTTTCAAGGGTGAGGTGATTTTTGTTGCTGGGCTTTTTTACATCTGAAAACCAGATATTATTCACTGTAACCTGGTATGCATCGCCATTTCTTTTAACTTCAAAAGTGGCATTGGCCGGATTTTTTAGAAAATCGGCAATCTTGCGGGTTTTCATTTCCTTGTAATTCCAGTTCAGGTTATAGTTTATCATCACGCCGTTCATTGTATTGTCATCGGTGCGTTTTACCTGGAATCCGCCATTCGGACTGTTATATGATTTCAGCTTCTTTTCAAGTTCGGCAAAATCAGCACAACAGTTATAGGTTTTTTCGAAGTAGGCTTTTCCGTTGCGCAGGTGAAAATTTCCGTGGTCTGAGTCACGGTACGGATCGCGGGCTGATGTTGTAATTGCCAGGAGGAGTGCCACTGAAAGAAATAAATTTTTCATCATTGTCAGGTATTTTGGTTAATTGATTTCTATTAATTGCAAACATCTCAAAAATAGAAAATTATGTTTTGATTTTTACTACTTTTCGCATCAAATTAAATAACCAAAAATCGACTGTTTATGAGAAGTATCCTGTTCTTCCTCGTTCCGGTATTCATTTTTTTAACAGCCTGTGGCCCGGTTACAATTAACAAACCCAAAAAATCAGCGGAGTTAAAAGATACTGTTTCTCCGGTAAAAGCAGAAGTAATCGTTCAATCAGCACCCGACAGCAGTTTGCTTGCATACGGAAATCTGTACTTTGGAATGAAGAAACCTGAGGTGGCACAAAAAAATGAAAACCGGCAGCAGTTGGGTAAATACGAATACAATTTTGGTTATGATTTTAATAGCGACAGTGTTTTATATCGCGTTAAAATTTTTTCCGATGGTGTTAAAGTGATCGGTTACGATACCACGCTTAAAATCCTGTATCAAAATCTCGTTCAGATTGTGGAGACACGTTACGGAAAACCCGGCAAACACAATGGTTTTCCATCTGTTTTCGATGTACAGAATTCAGGAAAATACACAACTGACAATTGGGAACTGGGGAACAAACAAATTGATATTTCACTCAGGGAAAATGCATTAAACAGTTATTCTGTTATCTGTGAAATAACCCATAAACAAATGGCCGATGCTGAAAAAACAAGGTTGAAAAACCTTAAGAACAAAGATGTGATTGAAGCTTCAAAGAAATTCTGATGTGTTTAATCGTCCGTTCTATGAAAGAATAATTGAATTCCGGTGAACACATTCCCCCGAAGCAGAGCTGAGGGGGAAGCGAACAAAAAGCTTAAAAAAATCCTTGTTGGAATCGGATTCCTCGTCAGATTGCAGCGTGGAGTTTCAATTTTGTATTCAATGAAAGTCATTTTGTATTTAAAATGGTTCTATATTTTCAATCTGAACATGCTTTTTGACAATCTGAAATAGTATGTCTCTTAATAATTACTAATTTTTCGCCGAAAACAAACCAGAAACCGGTCCTGCGATAATGACATTGTGGAAACAGACACGGACCGCAACATAGACCATAACTAATATTTAAATAATATGAAAAATCTGTTCGTATTAATTGTGTTTGCTGCATTCCCTTATCTGCTGGCGGCACAAACGGCAAAAAATTATGTATCATCGGAGTATGACAGGAATTCGCTGACATTTATCGGTCTCGATTACAACGAAAATCTGAGTGAACCAGTTATTCAAGTGCTGGCAAAACAAACTGCTCCCGACAAGTATTACGATAATTCGATTCCGGAAAACATTATTAAAACAGGAGTAAAGCGCGACAGTATGCTTGGTTTTCCGGTTCCGGCAACCGAACAACAACTTGTTCGCTGGCTGAATGACCACAAAGTGGGGCAGCAGATTCTTTCGGTTTGGTTTAACCGCCAGCCTGACGGAAGTTTTAATGTGGACAAACTGAAAGAAAGGGGATTGTTTAATGCCAACGACAACGATTTGCTGGTGGCCTCGGCTTCCAAACGTGGCGAATCGTCGCTGATGGACATGGGGATGGAACTGGTGAACCGCTCGTATGTACTGGTCTTCGATTACTATGGTATAATGAGTATGGCACAATCGTACCAGAAACAGGAAACTCCCCAAGACAAACGAATCATGAATGGGTTCCAGAGTGAATTGCAGACTTTTCTTCTGAAACTCGATTTTAGCGATTCGGTAGCTGCGAATTTTTTCCAGAAATACTGGACAAGCCCGGATGATCCGCAACGCGATGCAAAAGTTGCAGCCTTTGAAAAGGCCGAATTTCCTTTTCAGTTTATGAAACGGCAATATACGTCAGCCACGGCAACTCAGTATAATCCGGGTCAGGTGCTGGCTCCGAAAGTTCAGAAAACCGACGGGGAAATGATGGATCAAATGGTGAAGATGTCGATTGAATCGATTTTGACAACCGTGGAAAATCAGAAGCAGGAATTCAGGGTAAAAGCGATGGTGAGCGATGTCAGGCCAATCAGGGCAAAAATCGGGAAGAAAGAAGGACTGAAATTCGACCAACGCTATTTTGTGATGGAGAATCAAACCAACTCAAAAGGTGAAATCACCTCGAAACGTGTGGCTGTAATTAAATCGATGAAGGTGGTGGACAACCGGAAAGTAACTTCAGGACAAACCGAACCTTCGGCATTTTACCAGATTGCCGGTGGAAAAGTTGATAATATGGGAATGTTCCTGCAACAGAAGAACGATGTGGGCATGAATCTTTACCTGGGAACTACATCGGGTGGGTTGCCAGGTTTTGAAGGCAGGCTTGAATATTACTTTTCAAAAGCTTTCAGCGGTGCGAATGGAGGCAAATTTGCAACCGCGTGGAAGATTTATGTTGGTGGTGGCTACGACCAGAAGAATGATTACACTGTGGGGGCTTTAACTGATGACTTTACGTTTACACGTGTAAGTTTTGGATTGGCTAAAGATTTTTACCCACTCCACTTTCTGCACTGGGGGCCGTTTGTTGGATATGGACTCGAAACAATTTCAGTTGCGTCAATTGAAGATAGTGATATCTCATCTGATTTTATTGAAGCCGGAATTCGGGTAGGAATAAACCTGGCTCATAATATTCAATTGATTGGATCGGCAACTTATTATTCACTGATTTCTTCTGAAGAAGTGAATAGTTCAACCAATGAAAAAACAGAGTTCGAGTACAAAACCTATTTTGACGACAGGATGGGACTGGGATATAATATTGGAATAAGATTCATGTTTTAAAATCGTATAATTATGGCTAAAAGATTTGGATTTATAATCGTTGCGGTGCTGCTGATGATTTCAGTTGCCGGAATTGCCCAAACGAAAAAAGAGAAAAAAATGGCCGGTTATGTAATTGGCAATTATGAAGTTGAATGTATGGGAACCGGAATGGACGGGACCCAGTTGATTAAAGTGTGGGGCTACGGAAATAAACCTGATGATGCTGTCTATCAGGCAAAGAAAAATGCGGTACATGCAGTTATTTTCAAAGGAATCACAGGAGGAAAACCGGGGTGTATGACACGTCCGCTGGTAACAAAACCCGGTGCCGAAGTACAACACGCCGATTATTTCAATACCTTTTTTACTAATGGCGGTCACTACCTCAATTTTGTGTCGCAGTCGGGCGATGGTTCGGTTGACCGGATAAAAGTGGATAAAAAACAATACAAAGTAGGAGTGATCGTGGCAGTGAAACATGCTGAATTGCGACGCGAACTCGAAACAGCAGGAATCATCCCGAAACTGGGTACCGGATTCTGATAAAATTGAAAAACTATGAAAAAACTGATATTTCTGATTGCCCTGGTGGCAGGCAGCCTGTTGGTTACCGGACAGGCAAAAAAGCCCACAATTATGGTGGTACCGAGTGATAACTGGTGTATCAAAAATGGCTACACCCAAATGTTCGACGAAATGGGAACCGCTAAAACATTGCCCGATTATAAAATGGCACTGCAAAACGAAACCGACTTGTTAATGACAATCAGCAAAATTAATACAATGATGGCCGATCGCGGTTTTCCGCTGGTTAACCTTGAAACTGCGCTGAAAAACATGGAACAGGAAAGTGCAGAAATTGCCATGCTGGGAAGTAAAAGTGGTGGCGGAATTGCCGAAAATCCTATTGATGTTTTGCAGCGCACCGCGAATGCCGACATAATAATACAGCTTACTTATGTAATTAATCAGAATGGTCCGCAGCGTTCAATCACTTTTATGTTGCAGGGACTTGACGCATACACCAATAAACAAATCGCGGGAGCACAGGGAACCGGTTCTCCTTCGTATGCAACCGAAACACCTGTTTTGCTGGAAGAAGCTGTGCTTTCGCACATCGACGATTTTAATTCAAGATTGCAGGACCACTTCAACGATTTGTTTGAGAATGGCCGCGAAATTGTGTTTCAGACCAGGGTCTTCGATACTTCGCCCATCGATCTGGAAGAAGAGTTTACTTACAAAGGTGAAACACTTGAATTGGGTGAAATTATTGAAGACTGGGTTGCTGACAATACAGTTCAGAACAGGTTCAATACGGCAACTTACACCCAAAATGTAATTAGGTTCGACCAGGTTCGTATCCCTTTATATGACGAACGGGGCCGCGCCAACGACACCCGCCGCTGGATACGCGATTTGCGTACCCTGCTTACCGGGGCACCATTTAACCAGGTCAGTAAAATTCATACACGCGGCCTGGGTGAAGTATGGCTGATTGTGGGAGAAAAATAAAATCTTTAATTATGAAGAAAATAGTATTTCTTTTTCTGGCATTTGCGCCTTTTCTCGGAATTACCCAGAACAATGAGGGTGCGGCTGCCGATTACGACAGACTTGCTTTAGATGTGTTTATTCCTGAACAGGTGGAAAGTATTCCTGATCATGCCAAAAGCCTTTTGACCAGTAAACTGACAAATGCCATCACTGAAAAAGGGATGGCCGGGGCAGGTGTAAGTCCGAGGTTTCTGGTGACCGCAAAAATGGAGCTGCTAACAAAGGATATCGCACCAACAGTACCCAAAGTTGAAACCTATACTTTTGAAATCTATCTCTACATTGTTGATTATGTGGATAAAAACATTGTGTCATCCACATCGTTTAGCGCCAAAGGAGCTGGTAGTAATGCCAATAAAGCTTATACAAATGCACTGCGGTCGGTTGATTTGAAAAACGATAAAGTGAATAAATTTCTTGACGACGGGAAACGCAAAATCATTCAGTATTATAATTCGCGGTGCGATTTTATCATTGCCCGGGCCAAATCGCAGGCGGAACAAAACCAGTTTGCTGAAGCACTGACAACACTTTCAGGAATTCCTGAGGTTTGTAAAGATTGTTACATGAAAGCGCTTGACGAAATTGGCCCGATTTACCAGGATTATATCGACCACGATTGCCAGGTGATGGTGAATGTGGCCTCGGCATGCTGGGCTGCACAACCCAATTCCAATGGTGCAATGCAGGCGGGTGCAGTTCTTGCAGCTATCGATCCTGACTCAAAGTGTTATGGAGAATCAAGATCGCTCATCAGCAAAATGGAACAAAAAGTTTTGAAAGATGAACAACGCGACTGGAGTTTTATGCGCGAGGTTTATCAAAACGAAGTGATGTTGGAAGCTTTACGAATTAAAGCATTCCGCGATGTGGGTGTTGCTTATGGCGAAAATCAGCAACCTACTTATGTTTACGATATAATGTGGGTATTCAGGTAATTTTAAAAACTTGTTACTATGAATATTAACCCGGTTTTTACCGGCAGAGCACTGCCGGTAATTTTTTTCCTTACTTTCATTTTTTGTTGGAACAGTAAAGTATTTGCGCAAAAAGTACTATCAGAACACGAAACACAAATCGTGTTGGAAGCGCAGAATGAATTGCAGAAAGCCATTTCTGATCCTGAAATGGAACAGGCTGAAAGGATGAGACTGGTGGAAAGGAGTGCCAAAACACTTAAAGAATATGGTCAACCATCAGGATTTCCGTCGGGCAATATTCCGTTAAAGGAGTTGATGCAGGAAAATTTCAATACTGCAACAAAACAGTACAACGATGCCAATATATTAAGGCAGGAAATCAATTCGAAACAACTTGATGCAAAAATGAAGTTTATCAATGCTTTGCAAATTGAAGTTGTTGACGAACAGGTAAAATTCCTGATTCCCGGGAAAGCTCCGGTTGAACTTTCAAAAGATTTGGTGGGAACTGTTTTCAGTTGGAATATAGCCGAAGGTTTTAACCAGGGAAAAGTTGATGATGCCAAAACCCTGGTCGAATTATTTAAAAAAAGTGCCCAGGCAAACAAACTTTCAGGTCAGCTTGATGAATTGTTCAAAGATCATCAGTTTACTGTAAATAACATTCACCGTGATTTAAAAATGATTGATCCGCTCGAAGCACAACTTCGGAAAAAGTACGAACTGGCAACCGCGTCCACATTTACTATCAAAGGTTATGAGGGAGCAGTGTTGTATGGCAACAATTCTAATTCAGCTTCGGCAACAGGCACAACTGCGACACCCAGGGTAAATTTACAGCTCGACCCAACCTTGTTTGGCACCTGGCTGCATACCGATGATAACAGGAAGCAGAGCGGCTGGCAGTTTAACAGTAACGGAACCGCCGTTCAGTTTGTAAGAAGTGAAAGGATAACCGGCTGGACATGGGAAGTGAAGGGAGGTATGCTTTACATTATTGGTGGCAACGGCAAATCAGAAGATTACGTGTATAAATTCGAAGGCAATAACCTTTTTATGGAAGTAACCCTCCTTGGTCAGCAGGTTTGGAGTGCCCCAATGTTGAAACAATAGA
Organism: uncultured Maribellus sp.; assembly: GCA_964644015.1. GTDB lineage: Bacteria > Bacteroidota > Bacteroidia > Bacteroidales > Prolixibacteraceae > Draconibacterium. The sequence continues at coordinate 9,276 of CAZXVT010000096.1, read as the reverse complement.
TGATAAGCAAGTTTTTTACTGTTTTGCGGACTTCTTCTCTTTATAAAAAGAGGGAGCAGAGGCTGTAATTGTTTGTTTCTAAAGTTCCATATTAATAGGAATTGTTTTTTAGCAACATGGAATCCGGGAGATTCTGTCCGGAACCGGTTCCATTCCATAGCGAATTACTGTTATTCCAAATGGAATGGGGTTGCAGCAGCATAGAATCATAGATATTCCATTTGGAATTGCTCCCATTCCTTAGAGAATTGCTATTATTCTGCATGGAATTGCCCTGATTCTGTCAGGAAGTATCTTCATTCCATCGGGAATTTTCCTGATTCCTGGTTAAAAAATCGCTTGACTTACAGTTTTTAATCCCCGGTTTGGGCTATAAATTAAAGGTCACTCTTTTGCCTGTAATTCCGGACTTTATCTGGTCGTTTGCAAAGACAATTTTCCCATTGACAAAAGTAGTATCCACTTTATGCGAAAACTCCATTCCATCGAAAGGCGACCAGCCACATTTATAAATTACATTTTCGGGCGAAACCACCCAGCTTTTTTTCGGGTCAATAAGGACCAGGTCGGCAAAATAGCCTTCTCTGATGTACCCTCTGTCTTTTATCCTGAATAAATCAGCCGGGGCGTGACACATTTTTTGAACCACCTTTTCAGTTGTGATGAAGCCTTTCCGGCTCATTTCGAGCATTGCCACCAGCGAGTGCTGTACCAGCGGACCACCTGACGGGGCTTTAAAATAGGTATTGTTTTTTTCCTGAATCGTATGCGGTGCGTGGTCGGTGGCAATCACATCAATTTTATCGGTCAGCAAAGCTTCCCAAAGAGCTTCCTTGTCTTTTAGGGTTTTAATGGATGGATTCCATTTAATGCGTGTTCCCATTTTTTCGTAATCGCGTTCATCGAACCAAAGGTGATGCACGCAAACTTCGGCTGTAATATTTTTGGTTTTTACCGGCCCAGGCTGAAAAAGGCTCATTTCTTTGGCTGTTGACAAATGCAGAACATGCAGCCTTGTGTTGAATTTTGAAGCCAGTTTAACCGCACTGGCTGACGAAAGATAACAGGCTTCATCGCTGCGGATGCGTCCATGTTCGCTCATCGGTACCAGTTCGCCATATTTTGCGCGGGCTGCTTCAAGGTTTTGCTGAATGGTTTTTTCATCTTCGCAATGTGTGGCCACCAGTGTGTGGGCATTTCTGAAGATTTCAGCGAGCGTATTTTCGTTGTCCACCAGCATATTCCCGGTTGAGGAACCCATAAAAATCTTGATTCCGCAAACTTTCGAAGGGTCGGTTTTCAGTACTTCATCAAGATTATCGTTGGTGGCGCCCATGTAAAACGAGTAGTTAACAGCCGAAACTTCTGCAGCACGGTCGTATTTTTTCTGAAGTTCGATCTGTGTTACCGACTGCGGATTGGTATTGGGCATTTCCATGTAGGTGGTTACTCCACCGGCAGCAGCGGCACGGCTTTCGGTCGCAATTTCGCCTTTGTGCAGCAATCCCGGCTCGCGAAAATGAACCTGGTCGTCGATAACACCGGGAATCAGGTATTTACCACTGGCATCAATTACAGTAACTCCCGAAAAATCAATATCGGGCGGTAATTTGTACGGAAAAACTTTCGAAATTTTTTCGTCATCAATCAAAACCGAACCTGAAAATTTCAGTCCTTCATTAATAATTGTGGCATCTTTAATCAGTGTTTTCATTTCGATTGAATTCAGTTTTTTTTGAATTTACGTATTTAAACTATAAAGCAGGAAATCGTAAATTTCCCCGGAACAATACTATTCAGCAGTAACTTCGTATTTCTTAAACCAACTGTTAATTTTCATCTTCATTACTCCCCAGAGTGCCTCATTAAAAATTCCGCCACTCATTTTCGATGTGCCTTCTTTTCTGTCGGTAAAAACAATGGGTACTTCAACTATATAAAAACCGTGTTTCCAGGCTGTAAATTTCATTTCAATCTGAAATCCATAACCTTTCAGTTTAATTTCTTCAAATTTAATGGTTTGTAAAACTTTTCTTCTGTAACATTTGAACCCTGCTGTGGTATCCATAATTTTCATTCCAGTAACTAACCGAACGTATAACGAGGCAAAATATGACATTAAAACCCTTCCTAATGGCCAGTTCACAACGTTAATTCCAGAAATGTATCGCGAACCGATGGCGACATCGGCACCCCTTTTTACTGCTTCGTATAATCTTTCCAAATCATCAGGGTCGTGTGAGAAATCGCAGTCCATTTCAAAAACCACTTCATAATCACGTTCAAGTGCCCAGTTAAAGCCAGCAATATAAGCTGTACCTAATCCGAGTTTCCCTTTTCTTTCATGAATAAAAAGTTTTTCGGGGAATTCATTTTGCAGTTTTTTTACAATGGTTGCTGTTCCGTCAGGTGAATTATCTTCAACAATCAGCAAATCAAAAGGAGTGGTTAACGAAAAGACTTTTCTGATCATCTTTTCCACGTTTTCCTTTTCGTTGTATGTCGGAATGATTACAAGGTTTTTCGACGCCATAACAGTAATTTTATCTTTTAACGAAAGTACTCTTTTCGTTAGAAATTCAGGTTTTTGTTAATCTGAATTTTAACCTGCCCGTTAACAATTGAGTTTTTTTAACAACCTGAGTTGAATTGAAGGTTTATTTCCATCCGCCACCCAGAGCACGGTACAATGAAACAACTGCGTTTAGTTGTTGAACATGATCGTTTACATTATTGAGTTTTGCATTAAGCAAACTTTGCTGGGCAATCAGCACTTCGGTGTATGTGGCCGAACCGTAAACGAGGAGCTCTTTTGTGTAATCGACCGATTTTATAAGTGCTGCCAGTTGTTTTTCCCTGATTCCGATTTTTTCTGTCGCTGCTTCGTACAGACTCAATGCATCCGACACTTCAGCGCCCGCATTCAGCAGGGTATTTCTGAAATTAATCAGCGACTCTTCCTGCTGGGCTTTTGCTATTTCGAGCCTGGTTTTGTTCACTCTTTTGTTGAAAATTGGCTGAACCAGGCCGCCTACAAAGTTTCCGGCAAACGAAACAGGGTCGAATAAATCTTTAAAATCAAGCGCTTCAAAACCGGCATTGGCGGAGAGTGTAACCGACGGATAAAAGTAGGCCCTGGCGCTGTTTGTCAGCTCGAATGCACCGATTACATTGTATTCAGCCTGCATTACATCAGGCCGGTTGTCAAGCAATTCTGCAGGAACTCCGGTGGCAAGCATTGCGTGTACCTTTTGGTCATCCAGTTTCCCGCGTTCAATTTTTCCGGGTGTTCTTCCCAAAAGCAGGCAGAGTGTGTTTTCAGTTTCCCTGATTTGCTGTTCGATATCAGGAATAGTGGCTTCTGTTGCGTACCGGGTTGCCTCACTTTGAACAACTGCAGCTCCGGTAACATTTCCGTGGTCTTTCAGTAATTTCATTGTCTCAACCAAATCGATGTTGTTTTTTACCGATTCTTTGGTAATCAGTAATTTGCTGTCGAGTGCAAGAAGAGAGTAATAAACAGAGGCGATGTTGGCAATTAACCTTGTCTGAACAGCTTTTTGTGCTGCATCGGTGGCGAGATAATTAGCGTAGGCTGCTTTTCTGGCACTGCTGAGTTTTCCCCAGAAATCTATTTCCCAACTGCTCAGTAGTTTAACCGACGATGCATCATATTCTTTTACAGCATTGGGATTAACCGATTGTGAGTTACGCGCATAAGTGTACCCCCCCTGCGCCGACAGCGAAGGAGCCATTGCCGCCCGGCTTTGGTTAAAAGATGCTTCTGCTGCAAATACCCGTTGAACCGCAACCTGTAAATCGGGATTGTTTCGGAGGCCCTCAGCAATTAAACTGTCGAGCACCGGGTCGTTAAAAAGATTTTGCCATTTTTCTTCCGATAAGTTGGATTCACCGGAAGGAATATCGCCGTATAAACCATCGGCAATTGTTGTATCCCGCTCAAAATGTTTTCCTGTATTACACGAAAATATTGTAACTGAAAATAAGGCAATGAGCAGGTAGTATTTTGTTTTTAAATTCATCTTCAACATCTTTTTTTGTTCTGATTTAAAACTTTGCATCAGCGTCAGAAATCTTCCTTTTGTGAGGTTTTCTGATTTTTTCTTCTAAAATCTGGAAAACTACAAACATGGCCGGAATTACCAGGATACCAATTAAAGTTCCAATCAGCATACCTCCGGCAGCTCCTGTTCCAATTGAGCGGCTGCCGTTGGCCCCGACTCCCCCGCCAACAACCAGCGGAATTAACCCTACGATAAATGCAAACGAAGTCATTAAAATGGGGCGTAAACGCGCAGTGGCTCCTTCAACGGCAGCCTGAATAATTGTCATCCCCGATTCGCGTCGCTGACGGGCAAATTCAACAATGAGAATGGCATTTTTGGCTAAAAGCCCGATTAACATGATAAGGGAAATCTGCAGATAAATATTGTTTTCGATACCCAGCAGCAGGGCAAAAATAAACGAGCCTGCAATTCCAATAGGCAGCGAAACAATAATCGACAGCGGCAAAATATAGCTTTCGTATTGGGCTGCGAGCAGAAAATACACAAAAATCAGGCTTAACACAAAAATCAGGATGGTTTGGTTTCCGGCGCTGATTTCTTCGCGTGTGATTCCCGAAAATTCATAATCATAACCAGTTGGCAAATGTTCAGCAGCCACTTCGCGCACGGCTGTAATGGCGTCGCCTGAACTGTAGCCGGGTTTTGGCGAACCATTCACCGAAATGGCCGTGTACATATTAAAGCGGTTTATGCTTTCAGGTCCGTAAACACGGGTAAGTGTTATAAATTCTGTAATGGGTGCCATTTCTCCGCTGGCAGTCCTGATTTTGATATTATTCAGGTCGTCAACATTTCCTCGAAATTGTGCTTCTGACTGCACCATCACGCGGTATTGTTTGCCAAACCTGTTGAAATCTGATGCATAGTATCCGCCGATGTAACCCTGCATTACCGACAGGATTGTGTTTACCTGGATTCCCGAACGCATACAACGTGCTGCATCCACGTCGATTCTGTATTGCGGAAAAGCAGTGCTGAAAGGAGTTCTGGCATACTGAATTTCGGGTCGTTGATTTAAAGCCGCCAGAAAGTTTCCGGCTACATTCTCAAAGTCATGAATGTCGCCACCGGTTTTATCTTCCAGTTTCAGTTCAAATCCGCCGGTAATACTGAACCCGGGAACCATTGGTGGTGAGAAGACTATGATTTTTGCATCTTTTATTCCAGAGGTAAGTATAAACAGTTTTTGTGTGATGCTGTTTAAATCCTGGCCTTTTCCCTTGCGTTGGTTGAATGGTTTTAATTTTAAAATAACCATTGCATACGGACTGCCGGTTCCGCCCATAAACGAAAAGCCGGAAACAATTGAACGGGCTTCAATCTCGGGCACAGCACTGATTATTTTGTCGATTTCACGGGCAACTGCTATTGTTTTTTCTGCAGCCGTTGCAGGTGGCATGGTTATGTCAACAAACATTCTTCCGGTATCTTCGGTGGGTACAAAACCAGTGCGGGTGGTTTTCATCAGAATACCAAGGGTTACAATAAAAGCCAAAATCATAGCAGCAGCCAGCCATTTTCTGTCGATGAAAAAGCGGGTTACTTTTTTGTATTTCCCTGTCATGGCATCAAATGCGGTATCGAAAGCGGCATAAAACCGTTTCATAAACCCGGCACTGCCTTTTATTTCTTCGTTGTGTGGTTTCAAAAACAGGGCACAAAGTGCCGGACTCAGGGTTAATGCATTTACAGCCGAAAGAATAATGGACACTGTGAGTGTGATTCCAAACTGTTTGTAAAAAACCCCGGTTGTTCCGGTAATAAATGTAACCGGAACAAAAACTGCAGCCATTACCAGTGTAATTGAAACAATGGCTGTTGAGATTTCACTCATGGCCGAGACAGAAGCTTCCCTTGCATTTTTAGCCCCGGCATCAAGCTTGGCATGCACGGCTTCCACCACCACAATGGCGTCGTCAACCACAATCCCGATAGCTAAAACAAGGGCGAATAACGTTAGCAGGTTAATGGTGAACCCAAACAGATTCAGGAAAAAGAAAGTACCGATAATTGAAACCGGAACCGCGATTGCCGGAATTAGTGTGGCCCTGAAATTCTGGAGAAAAACAAAAACAACGATAAAAACGAGCACAAATGCTTCTAATAATGTATGTAGAACTTTTTCGATGGAAGCATCAAGAAACTCGTTGGTGTTCATTAAGATGGTATGTTCAATGCCGGGAGGGAATGATTTCGAAGCTTCATCAATAACTTTTTGTGCCTCGAGAATTACATTGCGTGCATTCGACCCCGGCGATTGAAAAAGTGCCATCGTAATACCCGGTTTTCCCTGTGTTTGTGTAATCCGGTTATAACTAAGCGAACCCATTTCAACGCGGGCCACATCGCGAAGTCTCAGAATATTCCCGTTTTTGTCTGATTTTATAACGATATCTTCAAACTCTTCGGGCAAAGTAAGTTTACCTTTATAACGAATAACATACTCATAACTCTGGTCGTTTTCGCTGCCGAACCGCCCCGGAGCTGCTTCAAGGTTCTGGGCATTTAACGCTGCAATCACATCGGCCGGAATCAGATTGTGCCCGGACATGATATCGGGTTTCAGCCAGATTCTCATGGAATAATCTTTGGCACCAAAAACCATTGCTTCACCAACCCCATTAACACGCTGTACCTGCGGCAGCAGGTTTATTTTGGCGTAATTCTGCAGAAAAGTTTCATCGTAGGTACCATCTTCGCTGTAAATCGAAAAAATCATCAGCATGTTGTTCTGGCGTTTTGCTGTAATTACTCCCGAACGCAGCACGTCGGCCGGAAGAAGGGCATTGGCACGTGTAACACGGTTTTGAACGTTTACTGCAGCCATATCGGGATTGATTCCCTGTTTAAAATACACTTCGATGGTGGCGCTTCCGTTGTTGCTGGCTGTTGAGTTCATGTAAATCATGTCTTCAACCCCGTTGATTTGTTCTTCAAGCGGAATAACAACACTGTTTAATACAGTTTGTGCATCGGCACCTGTGTAATTTGCCGAAACACGAATGGTAGGAGGTGCAATATCGGGGTATTGCTCAATGGGCAGGGTGGCCAGGCCAAGAATACCCAGAATAACCACAATAATCGAAATTACCGTGGAAAGTACAGGTCTTTCAATAAATACTCTGAACATAATCTTTTTGTGTTTCAGTTATTGTTTGAATGCTGATTTTCTGAAGAAGTTTCCTTTCCGGCGGTTTTCGGTTTTATTTCCATTCCATTCCGCAAACTTGTTATTCCTTCTATTACAATTTTGTCGCCAGCATTTAATCCTGAGGTTACAACATAAACATCCTTCAGGTTTCCGGCGATAACTTCAATCAGGGTATTTACCACTTTGTTTTCATTATTTACAACGTAAACAAAATGTTTTCCCTGAATTTCATAAGAAGCTTTCTGAGGAATTGTCAGTGCATTTTGGCGGTTTTCGGGCAAACGCACACGGCCACTTCCGCCTGAACGTAAATAACCACCGGGATTTGGAAACGATGCACGGATATTAACCGCGCCGGTTTGTTTGTCAACAATTCCACTGGCAGTTTCAATTCTTCCCTTTATCTTATAAACCGATTTGTCGGGTAAAACCAGTTCCACTTCCGGCAGATTCTCAAGTTTTTCAAGCGTGGTTTTTCCTTCAATACCATTAGTTAAACGGTAAAAATCAGTTTCATTCATCGAAAAATAGGCCAGCATTGAAGAAGTGTTTGACACTGTGGTCAGCGGTTCTGTTATTGTACTGCTTACCAAACTTCCTACCCGGTACGGAAAAGTTCCGATTACTCCATCTGTCGGGCTGGTAATTACAGTGTATTGAAGATTTGCTTTTGTGTTTGCCAGGTTGGCGTTGGCCTGTGCCAACTGAGCTTCAGCGGTTTGCAAAGCTGTTTCCACGGTTTCAAGCTGGAAAGGACTGATTATATCTTTTTCCACCAGTGGTTTTGTTTTTTCTACATTGATTTTTGCGGTTGCCACCTGCGATTCGGCAACTTTCACCTGTGCTTCGGCTGAACGTACCTGTGCCTGAATATCATTGGAATTTAATCTGAAGAGAATTTGTCCTTTCTGTACAAAAGCACCTTCATCAACTCTTATTTCTTCAATGTATCCCGAAATCCGGGGCCTTATTTCCACGGTTTGTTCACCCTGAAGCGTAGTCGGGAAATCTTTAAAAAGGGTTATATTGTTGGGAGCAACTTCCTGAACCAGGTATTCTTTTATCTGGGGAACTGCTCCTCCTGAATCCTGTTGTGGTTTTGAACAGGAATAAGTTATCATCAGTAAAACTGCTGTAACCGGGATGATAATTTGCTTTAATGATTTCATTTTAAACTTTATTGATATTATTTATTTTTCTAAACATGGTTGTTGGTTGAAAGGCACTTTGAATAACCTGTATTTAATTGAATCTTGTTGATGACATTTTCAAAATGATTCAGTTCTTCGCTCGAAATGCCTTTTAAAAGTTCTTCAGAAACTTCATGAGATAACTTTAATGCAAAAGATAGAAAGGTATTTGCTTTTTCGGTCAGTATCAGGTTCTTTTTTCGTTTATCAGATTTGTCAGTTAATCTGTTTATATAATGTAGTTCAATAAGTGTGTTAACATTTCTGAGAATAATTGATTTGTCGCGCATAAAATGATTGGCTAAATCCTGCTGTGTCAGATTTTTATTTTTACTGATAAGATGGAGTAAAATGAAATTTTCCATACTCAACTCAATGTTATTATCTCTGAATTTCTCGGTCATTTTTAACTTCACAAGGTTCATCGTCTGGCCAAGCAGGTATGTCAATGGTCTTTCCTGATTCATATAATATTTTCAAAAACACAAAAATAGGACAGAATAGTTGCAAATGTCAACTATTTGCTTGTTTATTCTCCTGTTTTCATTAAATACTTCTGTAAAGTTCTGATTTGAAGATACTGTGAAAGAAGTCAGATGTTAAATTAAGCAGTATAAAGTATTGATCAGATTTCAATTTAAGGATTGTTAAACTGAGTTAACATTTGTAATTATCACTACATCAGTTGGTAAGTATATTTTTTTAGTTTTTTTAAAATTTTCTTTTGGAGAATTAAAAAAGAGATATACTTTTGCAGCCGCTTTGATAGCGAAGTTCATTTGAAAGATTGGAGAGGTAATAATGAGTAGGGTTGGCGTGGTTTAAGAGAGCCGGGTTGATTTGAAAA
>CAZXVT010000095.1:0-17812 GCA_964644015.1 uncultured Maribellus sp. | reverse complement strand
ATTGATAATTGTAAATTGCTGAATAATAAATAATTGTTTTTAATGACTGACAATTTTAACATACTTGTTGATAAACTCAATTCTTTTAAAACCAGGTTTTATACTTACAGACTGGTGAGAGGATTGGTTTTGCTGCTTTTTATTCTCATATTTCTTTATACAATATACTCATTAACAGAGTTTTTTGTGTATTTCAGCCCTGCTGTGAGACGAACCGTTTTTTATGGATTTATTCTTTTTTTTGGATTACTCTCGCTGCAGTTTGTAATTTTTCCGGCACTTAAAATTTTCAATGTTTTAAAAGCAATGGATATAAAAATGGTTACTAAGGTGATTCAAAAACACTTTACAGCCATTGAAGATAAGCTATTAAATATTATTGAACTGAATGAGTTACATACAAAGCAGTATTCAAACGAATTAATTCTGGCCAGCATCGATCAGAAAATTGATGAACTGAAAGTTTTTGATTTTAATGAAGCTGTTCAATATAAAAATATACGGAATATTTTGCTTTATTTTTTTGTAAGTATCATTATATCAGTGGGTATATTCGTAGTTAACAAAGATATTTATATTGAGTCAACCAACAGGCTGATTCATTTTAATACAACTTTTGTAAAACCAGCACCGTTTGATTTTCATCTCGAAAACAACAATTTACAGGTTAAAAAGGGAGATTCTTATACCGTAAAAATAAAGGTTGAGGGAAGCGAGATTCCGGAAATTGTTTATATCAACATCGAAGGCAATAATTATCTGATGAAGTCCTCTTCACCTGGAAATTTTGAGTACGAAATGATTTCGGTAATTAATTCAGTAAGGTTTTTCTTTACCGATTTAAAGTATAATTCAACCAATTACGATTTGCAGCTTTTGCCAAAACCCGGTATCACAGGATTTAAAACTACCATAATACCACCAACTTATACAGGTTTACAAAACCCGGTAATCGATAATATTGGCGATTTGCAGGTACCAAACGGTACAAGAGTGGAGTGGAATTTTTCGGGTATTGATATTGATTCGGTTTTTATAGTTTTCAGCGATTCTATAAGAACAGAAGCAGTGGAAAAGGATAATTTATTCACAGCATCCGCAGGTTTCAATAAATCAACTTCCTACAATGTATTTATAAAGAATAGCATAACAGAACCTGAATTGGCTTTATCGTATTCGGTTGAAGTGATTCCTGATTTGTTTCCTGAAATTGAAATAACAGAAGTAAAAGATTCACTGCAACTTACACAAAGTTTTTTTAAAGGAAACATAGGAGATGATTATGGTTTTACAAATCTTAGTTTTCATTTTAACGTTGAAAATTCTGACTCAGCTATTTCAATTCCGGTAGTTCCGCTGTTAACAGATCAGGAATTTTTCTTCAGTTTCGATTTCAGTCAGCTTGATAAAACTGAAGGAATTGTTTCTTATTATTTTTCGGTGACCGACAATGATGTTGTAAATAATTATAAAACAACTACTTCCGATAATTTTACATTTAAATTTCCATCCCGCGAAGAGATTCTTGTAAATGATAAACAACAGTTTGATAATCTTGAATCGAATTTTGAAAAGAGCAGAAAACTCGCTCAGGAAATAAGGGAAGATTTGAATAATCTTCAGCTTAAAAATATGGATACAAATCTTTCGGAATGGGAAAAGTCGCAGATGGTAAATGATATCGTTTCAAAACAAAACCAGCTTGAACAATTGTATAACCAGATCAAGGAAGATAACGAAAAACTTAATAATTATCTGAATTCGTTTAACAACCAAAATGAGGATTTAAAAGAAAAACAAAAGCAAATTGAAGAGTTGCTGAACGAAGTTTTTACCGACGAACTGAAGAAACTGATGGAAGAGTTCAATAAACTCGCGGATCAGTTTAACAGTCAAAAAATGAATGAGTTGACTAAAGATATGAATCTGACTTATGAAGATTTGGATAAACAACTCGAAAGAAATCTCGAAATGCTGAAAAAGCTGAAAGTAGAGCAAAAGCTTCAGGATGTAATTGACCAGGTAAAAGAAATTGCACAGGAAGAACAGGCATTATCTGAAAAATTTGAACAGGAAAAAGCGTTTGAAGAAACTTCACAAAAAGTTGAAGAACATCAGAATCGGACAAAAGAACTTCAAAAAAATCTGGAAGACGCGTTGAAACTGAATAATGAAATGAAAAAGCCGATGAATTTTGATGAATTCAAAGAGGAGTTTCAGGATATTGACAAAAGCTTTCAACAGTCAAAATCGGATTTGGATAAGAAAAACAGGAAAAAGTCAGGAGAAGGACTAAAAAATAATACGGAAAAACTTCAGAACCTTGCCTTTTCGATGCAACAAATGCTCGATATGAATACAAAAGAAGAGAATATGGAAAGCATTGCAAATCTGAAACAGATTTTGAGTAATCTTCTGTATTTATCTTTTTCACAGGAAAATCTGATTAACAGTTTAAACGGAATAGCCGATAAAGATCCGTCATTAATTCAGATTAACCGCGATCAGAAAAAGATCACTGAACAAAGCAGAATTGTGAAAGATTCGTTGTACAGTCTGGCGATGAGAACACCGCAGATAACAAGCATGGTAAACAACGAACTGCTTTCTATGCAAATGAATATGACAAAAGCGGGTGAAGATCTTCAGGAAGGACTTTTTCCGAATGCAAGGATGAGTCAACAATTTGTTGTTACGTCGTTGAATAACCTGGCATTGATGCTGAACGAAGCGCTGGAAAACCTTGAAAAACAAATGGCCAACAGTCAGCCCGGTGACCAGGAATGCGAAAAACCAGGTGGAAACGGAAAGCCAGGAATGGGTGAGTTAAAACAAGCTTCGGATAATATAAAGCAGCAATTGCAGCAAATGATTGATCAGATGAAAAACGGAAACAGTCAGCAAATGGGTCAGCAAATGGGCCAATCGCTGATGCAACACGAAATGATGCAGCAAATGTTACGCGATATTATGAACAACGGCAGTGTTGGAAGTGAAGCAAAAAGCCAGCTTCAACAAATTGATAACATGTTGGAACAGAATAGAAAAGAGTTGATGAGTAAATCGATAAATGCACAAACATTAGCACGACAAAACCAGATAACCACCCGGTTGTTGGAAGCCGAAAAGGCGGAAATTGAGCGTGATTTTGAGGATAAAAGAGAATCGCGCACTGCCGATGAGTTTTTTAGTAACCCGGTTAAGTTTTTTGAGTACAAGGAAAAAGATAATATCAGTATTGAGTATCTGAACAGAAATACACATAAATTGCACAACTTTTACAACAACAAATACAAGCAGTATATAAAAAACATGGAAGAAAAGAAGTGATATCACGAACTCCTGAAATACTGATAATTGATTCTGAACTATCAGAAATACAAAAAGTTGAAAGCTTTTTAAAGGATAAGTTTGCTGAATGTGACCTGCCTGCAAAGTATTTCAATAAAGTTTTGCTTTGTGTTTCTGAGGCAGTTGTAAATGCCATAAAACATGGAAATAAAAGCAACGTGCATAAGAAAGTACGTATTTCAGTGTGGTGTAGCGATAAAGAAGTTCAGATTCAGGTAGAAGATGAAGGTGAAGGATTCGATATTGTAAATGTGGAAGATCCAACGATAAAGGAAAACATCAGGAAAGAGTCAGGCAGAGGGATTTATATCATCAAAAAATTAACTGATACACTTGAGTACAACAAAAAGGGAAACAAAGTGAAATTTAAATTGATTTGCAGTGAGCCGCATTGATTTCATTTTCGAGGAAATAAAACCTCTGAAAATTCAAAAAAAAATTCTGAAAAAGCATATTCAATCCCTTGTAAAAGCTGAAGGTAACAAACCAGGTGATATAACAGTTGTTTTTTGTTCTGACGAATATTTGCTCAAAATGAACAAAAAATACCTGAATCACGATTATTTTACCGACATAATAACATTCGATTATGTTGAAAATGATATCATATCAGGAGATCTTTTTGTAAGTATCGACAGGATAAAAGAAAATGCCGGAACTTATAAAACAAGTTTTTTAAAAGAACTATACAGAGTTGTTTTTCATGGAGTTCTGCATCTGAATGGATATAAAGACAAAACCGAAGAGGATGTAAAACTGATGAGAGCAAAAGAAAATTATTATTTAGGTGAAGTTGATTTAAGTGAGATAGAAAAATGATTCCGCAATACGATGTAATAGTAGTGGGAGGGGGACATGCAGGATGCGAGGCAGCAGCAGCAGCAGCAAATCTGGGTTCAAAAACGCTCCTCATAACAATGGACATGACAAAATATGGTCAGATGTCTTGCAACCCGGCAATGGGCGGAATTGCAAAAGGCCAGATTGTTCGCGAAATTGATGCTTTGGGTGGTTATTCAGGAATAATTTCCGATAAATCAACCATTCAGTTCCGGATGCTGAACAAATCAAAAGGACCGGCCATGTGGAGTCCGCGTGCACAAAACGACAGATTCCGTTTTTCTGAACTCTGGCGCGAAACACTCGAAAGTATTGAAAATCTTGATTTATGGCAAGATGCAGTTACTCAACTGATCATCAATAATAAGGTGGTGGAAGGTGTGGTAACTAAAATCGGAATTGAATTTAAATCGAAAACAGTAATACTCACAAACGGAACTTTTCTGAATGGTTTGATTCATATCGGTCAGTCGAAAATGAAAGGTGGCCGGATAGGAGAGAGCGCTTCCTATGATATAACTGAACAACTGATTGACGCAGGATTTAAAACCGGGCGGTTAAAAACCGGAACGCCTGTGAGAATTGATGGAAGAACCATCGATTTTTCTGAATTGACAGAGCAAAAAGGCGACGAAGGATATTATAAATTTTCCTACCTGCCGGGCACTGAATCAAAGTTAAAACAGCGATCGTGCTGGATTACATATACAAATCCTGGAGTACATGGTATTCTTGAAACCGGATTCGATGATTCACCCATGTTCGATGGCACCATTCAGGGAGCAGGTCCGCGGTATTGTCCGAGTATCGAATCAAAATTGGTGACCTTTTCTGAGAAGGAAATGCATCAATTATTTCTAGAACCGGAAGGAGAAACGACCATTGAATATTATCTGAATGGTTTTTCGTCATCATTGCCCTGGGATGTTCAATACAAAGGTTTGCAAAAAATACCCGGATTGGAAAAGGCTAAAATTTTCAGACCCGGTTATGCAATTGAATATGACTATTTTGAACCCACACAGTTGCACCATTCTCTGGAAACAAAAATTCTGAAGAACCTCTTTTTTGCTGGTCAAATTAATGGTACAACTGGCTATGAAGAAGCTGGTGCACAGGGAATTACGGCGGGAATTAATGCTCACCTTAAAAGTCAGAACGGTTCCGAAGAATTTATTCTGAGAAGAAATGAAGCTTATATTGGGGTTTTAATCGATGATCTTGTAACAAAAGGAATTGATGAACCCTACAGAATGTTTACCAGCAGGGCGGAATACAGGATTTTACTTCGCCAGGATAATGCAGATGCCCGGTTAACTGAAAAGTCATTTAAGTTGGGTTTGGCTTCTGCTGAAAGAATGAGGTTGTTAAATGAGAAAACGACATTAATAAACGAAATAGTTGATTTTGCAAAAGATTTCAGCGTTAAGCAACGTTTTGTAAATCAATTACTTGTTGAAAAAGGTACATCAGAATTAAAACAAGGTGTAAAATTGATCGATCTGATTCTGAGACCGCAATTGTCAATTTTCGATTTAATTGAGCCAGTTACTCCTTTCAAAAAGTTTCTGGAAAAAGTTCCGGATGAAAGAAGAATGGAAATTATTGAAGGAGCTGAAATCGTTATCAAATACGAAGGTTACATCAACAGAGAAAAGCAGTTAGCCGACAAATTAGACAAATTAGAAAATATTATTATAGAGAACAGGTTCATATACAGTGAGTTAAAATCAATTTCTACAGAGGCAAGGCAAAAGCTGGAAAAAATAAATCCGAAAACAATTGGACAGGCACGCCGAATTTCCGGAGTTTCACCGGCCGATATTAATGTGCTTTTGATTTTGTTGGGTAGATAATGTTTCACGTGGAACGCAATTAAAAATTATGGATTTAAAGAAAGAAATCAGGGAAATTCCGGATTATCCAAAAGAAGGAATAAACTTCAAAGACATCACAACGCTGGTAAAAAATCCGGCGGCATTTAACTTTGTTGTTGATTCAATAGTAAAAGAATTTAAAGAAAAAGGTATTACAAAAGTAGTGGCTCTCGAAGCCCGGGGTTTTATTTTTGGTGGTGCATTGGCTAGTAAACTCGACGCAGGATTTGTGCCGGTAAGAAAAAAAGGAAAATTACCTTTTGATGTTATTACCGAAACCTATCAGTTGGAATATGGTGAAGACCGGATTGAAATGCATGTTGACGGATTAGAAAGAAACGACATAGTTTTAATACACGATGACATTTTAGCAACAGGTGGCACTGCATTGGCAACTTTAAATTTGGTAAAAAAACTGGGTGTCGATAAAGTGTTTTTTAGTTTTTTATGTGATCTTGAATTCATTGATACACCACAAAAACAAGTTCTGCAGGATTACAACAAACACGTGCTGGTAAAATATACCTGATTGAAATATCATACGCAAAATAGCAATATTGAACACCTGAAATCGCTTGTTGCGGTTTTGCCTGATAAACCCGGTATTTATCAATATTTCGATAATACCGGGAATATCATTTATATTGGAAAGGCAAAAGATTTAAAAAAGCGTGTTTCTTCTTATTTTGCCAAAAATCACGAACACCGGAAAACAGCTCTTTTAGTTCGAAATATTGCCGACATCAGACATATGGTGGTGGAGAGCGAACAGGATGCACTGTTGCTCGAAAATAACCTGATTAAAAAATATCAGCCGCGATACAATATTCAGTTGAAAGATGATAAAAGCTTTCCCTGGATTTGTATCAAAAATGAGCCTTTTCCGCGAGTATTTCAAACACGAAATCTGATTCGCGATGGCTCGAAATATTTCGGTCCTTATACATCAATTTATACAGTAAGAACATTACTTGAGCTTTTCAGAGCCGAATATAAACTCCGGACATGTAATTATTATCTCTCGGAAGAAAACATACAAAATCGCAAATACAAAGTGTGTCTGGAATATCATATTGGCAATTGTACCGGACCATGCGAAGGTTACATTTCTCCTGAAAAATATGACGAGGGAATTTCAGATATTCAGAATATATTGAAAGGAAATGTGTCGGGTGTGATTAAACATCTGAAAGACTTAATGACAAAAATGGCCGAAAACATGGATTTTGAAGAAGCCGCAAAAGTGAAGCTAAAATACGATTCACTGCAGCGTTTTCAAAGCCGGTCAACTATTGTATCGCCAACCATCACAGATGTCGATGTTTTTTCAATTGAAGAAGATGAAAAGTTTGCGTTTATTAATTATCTGAAAGTTATTAAAGGCGCCATCATACAAACATTCACACTCGAAATAAAAAAGGTACTCAATGAAACACCGGAAGAATTACTTTTAACCGGAATTGTCGAAATCAGACAACGTATTTTCAGTAATGCAAAAGAAATTCTTGTTCCTATAAAACTTGATTACGAACTTGAAAATATTGTTTTCAGGATACCTCAAAAAGGGGATAAAAAACAGCTTTTGGAATTGTCCCAGCGGAATGCGAAATATTTCAGACTGGAAAAGGAAAAGCAAATGGTTCTGAAGAATCCGAAAATTAAGGAAGAACAGCTGCTTTCGACCATAAAAAAAGACTTACAACTGACCGAAAATCCTGTTCATATCGAATGTTTTGATAACAGTAATTTACAGGGAACGCAGGCTGTGGCTGCCTGTGTGGTATTTAAAAATGGCAAACCGGCACCTAAAGAATACCGTCATTTCAATATAAAAACGGTGGAAGGTCCGAATGATTTTGCATCGATGGAAGAGGTTGTATATCGCAGGTACAGCCGTCTTCTGGAAGAGGAAAAACCGTTGCCGCAATTGATCGTGATTGATGGGGGAAAGGGACAATTGTCATCGGCAGTTACTGCACTCGAAAAACTGAATTTGCGTGGGAAAATTGCCATTATTGGCATTGCAAAAAGGCTGGAAGAAATTTATTTTCCGGGAGATTCTGTACCGGTTTATATCAATAAAAGTTCGCAATCGCTGCGTGTAATCCAGCATTTGCGCGATGAAGCACACAGGTTTGGAATCAGTTTTCATCGTGATAAAAGATCGAAATCGTTTATTAATTCTGAACTTACTTCTATAAAAGGAATTGGCGACCAAACCACAGAAAAACTGCTGAAAGATTTCAAATCGGTTAAGTCGATAAAAGCCCAGACACAGGAGGCGCTTGCTGAAAGTATTGGCAAAGCAAAAGCAAGAATAGTTTACGAATATTTTAATAAATGAAACCACGCGTTTTATTAGGAATGAGTGGGGGAGTGGACAGTTCTGTTTCTGCATTTTTATTGCAGGAAATGGGGTATGAAGTTGTGGGAGTGTCATTCCTTTTCTGTGGTGAAGAAGCTGATTTTAATGATAGTTTCACTGACGCAAAAAATCTGGCTGATAAATTGAATATCAGACATTTTATTGTTGATTTAAGAAGTGACTTCAGAAATACTGTTATCAATTATTTCATTAATGAATACAAAGCGGGAAAAACACCATTTCCCTGCGCCTGGTGTAATCCGGAAATGAAATTTAAGGCTTTGCTGCAATACGCTGAAATTGAAAAATGTGATTGGATTGCAACAGGTCATTATGCACAAGTTAAAAGTTATAGCAGCAAAAATTTCATTTTTGAAGGAGTTGATCCGGATAAAGACCAATCATTCTTTTTGTGGGGATTGAATTCATCGGTTTTAGATAAACTCATTTTGCCTTTGGGTTCATATACAAAATCGGAAATACGAAAACTGGCAGCCGAAAGAGGATTTGAAAGACTTTCCAGTAAGAAAGACAGTCTTGGAATTTGTTTTGCACCCAATGGAGATTATCGCGAATTTTTAAAGAATCAAGGTATTTTTTCTGAACCTGGAAATTTTGTAAATCCCGAAGGAGAAATTTTGGGCAGACATTCAGGAATTATAAATTATACCGTTGGGCAAAGAAGAGGATTGGGTGTAAATCTCAATTTTCCGGTTTTTGTAGCCGAAATTCGTCCGGATGATAACGAAATTATATTGGCAGAATACGATGAGTTGTATCGAACAAAAGTGTATTTAAAAAATATTCAATTTATTGATAGACAAGAAAAAGATAGTGATAAAATATACAATGTAAAGATACGTTACAGGCTCCAGTTAACCCCGTGTAATTTGAATATTCTGGAAGAGGACAGGGCAGAGGTCAGATTATTAAAACCTGAAGCAATGATTTCGGCCGGACAAACTGCCGTTTTTTATGATGGAGCAAGAGTGATAGGCGGAGGCTTTATTGAGAAGTCAGAATAGCTAAAAAGCCGGACGGTATTTTTCGTCGGTTTCGAGAAGACCGAGATAACTGATAAAACGTGAAACAGCAATTTCACCATTTTCCACCGCAACTTTTACAGCACAACCCGGTTCGTGGGTATGCGAGCAATTATTATACTGGCAATCGTCGGAGATTTTAAAAATTTCAGGAAAATAGTGTGATATTTCCCAGGCTTCCATTTCTAGCATCCCGAAAGCTTTGATTCCGGGAGTGTCAATAATGTAACCTCCAAAATTCAGTTTGTAAAGTGTCGAAAAAGTGGTGGTGTGTTTTCCGGTATTATGGGCATCAGAAATATCACCCGTTTTTAATTGAAGTCCCGGTTCAATATGATTGATAAGTGTTGATTTTCCCACGCCACTGTGGCCGTTCACCACGTTTATTTTCCCTTTCAGTGCTTCCCGAAAATCATCATTTCCCACCCCGGTGTTTGCCGAGGTTTTAATGCATTCGTAACCAATTTTTGTATATACCGAAATCAGATCATCCAATTCTTCGGTTTGTTCCACGTTCAGCAAATCGGTTTTGTTAAAAACAATCAGCACTGGAATTCTGTATGCTTCTGCTGAAGCAAGATAACGATCAATAAATGTGGTGGTTGTGACCGGAAAGTACAACGTAACAACCAGCACTGCCTGGTCGATATTGGCAGCAATTATATGAGATTGTTTCGAAAGGTTTTGTGACCGGCGGATGATATAGTTTTTGCGGTCGTTTATTGCAGTAATCAATCCAACTTTATTGCCCGTGTTATTTTCTGTATTTCCCTGTGCACTGAAAGTAACATGGTCGCCAACTGCTACCGGATTGGTGCTTTTAATTCCTTTGATACGAAAATTACCCTTGATTTTGCAGTCGTACAACTCACCGTTTTCACATTCAACAGTGTACCAACTACCAGTTGATTTGATTACCAGTCCTTTTTTCAATCTTTTTTATTGCAAAAGTAGGCAAAATAGAAATAAAAAATCCGCTTGTAATTTTTACGCTTTTCACGTGAAACCACAGACGGATTCAATAAAAATGGTTGTTGATATCTGGCTTATTCCCAGTTTAGTATGATTTTTCCACAATTACCTTCTTCCATAATATCAAATGCTTTCTGAAAATCATCCGCATCAAAACGATGAGTGATTACGGGCGAAATGTCAAGTCCGGTGGTGAGCATCATTTCCATTTGGTACCAGGTTTCGTACATTTCGCGACCATAGATTCCTTTTAATGTTAAACCTTTGAAAATGAGTTTACTCCAGTTTATTTGGGTATTTTGTGGCAAAAGTCCCAACAGGCTGATTTTTCCGCCGTTGTACATGTGATTTACCATATCGTTAAAAGCAGCCGGAGAACCCGAACATTCAAGACCAATATCAAAACCGCCCACCATTTCGTGACGGGCCATTACTTCCTTCAGACTTTCTTTCGTTGGATCGATTACTTCGGTGGCTCCCAGTTTTGCTGCCAGTTCCCTTCTGTAAGGACTCAAATCGGTTCCGATTATGTTCCTGGCACCCGAAAATTTGCAGATTGCGGCAGCCATTGAACCAATCGGGCCACCAATGCCGGTTATCAGCACATCTTCGCCTAAAAGCGGGAAAGAAAGCGCTGTGTGGGTTGCATTTCCAAAGGGATCCATGATCGACATCATTTCATCGGAAATACGGTCGTCGATATGAAGAACGTTTTTAGCCGGAACAGAAACATATTCGGCAAAACCACCGTTTCTGTTTACTCCAATTCCGATTGTGTGGTCACAAATGTGCTGTCTGCCCCTCCGGCAATTGCGGCAAAATCCACAGGCAATGTGCCCTTCAACTGTAACCCGTTCACCCACCTGAACCCGGTCAACTTCAGAACCGGTTTCAACTACAACTCCCATAAATTCGTGACCGATTGTCATAGGTGTTTTAATGGTTTGTCGTGCCCACTCGTCCCATTTATAAATATGCAGATCGGTACCGCAAATAGCTGATTTTTTGATTTTTATAAGTACATCATTTGGGCCAACTGCAGGAATAGGAACATCTTCCATCCACAAACCTTTTTCAGGATTTCTTTTTACAATCGCTTTCATAAAAACGAGATTTAAATTGTGGCCAAATTAGAGAATTAAACAGAGGGAAATGATAACTAAAATCAGAGATTTTGATTGGCAAACTGCTTTTTGGAAATGTATTTTACCGGATACCACGAAGCCAGAAAACCAATCAGCAAAACCACCAAAAGAATATAAAGAATGTCAGTAAAAACAACTCTTACTGGATATGCAGTTATTAAAAATGAACCGTTGCTGGCCAATGGAATAATTTCAAAGGCTATTTGTAACCAACAAATCAATAATCCGAGGATTGTACCGGCAAATGCACCAATTATTGATATGAGCCAGCCTTCGAAAAGAAAAATCCTGCTGATGAGTTGATTGTCGGCGCCCATACTTTGCAGAATCATGATGTCGTCTTTTTTGTCGATTATCAGTAACGAAAGGCTTCCTAAAATGTTAAACGAAGCGATAATCAGGATAAAAACGAGGATGAGGTAGGCCACCCATTTCTCCGACTGCATTGTCTTGTAGATCAGGTCGTGTTGCTGGTATTTGTTTTTCACGTGAAATGAATCACCCAAAATGGTTTCGATTTCTTTCTGTACTTTTTTACTGTCGGCACCGGGTTTTATCGCCAGTTCAACTGCCGAAACCATCGTTCTGCTTTCAAAAAGCCGGGCGGCAAATTCGTTTGAAACAAGAATGTATCTTTTGTCAATTTCTTCGAGAACGGCAAAAACGCCGGATGGATAAACCAACCCGGAACTGACTGATGCAGAGGGATTCATCACAACCTGCTTTCCTTTTTTGGGTACAAAAACCTGAAGGGGCTCAGGATATTCAGGCCGCAACCCCAGGTTGAATGCAACTCCTTGGCCAACAACTGCATAGTTAATATCCTGATCTTTCAACATAAATTTCCCATCAATAATCAGGCTGTCGATTAAAGTGTATTGTGTGTAATTTTCAGGAACGCCTTTTACAACTGCCGGGTAGATCTGGTTTCCATATTTCAGCAGGGCAACATCTTCCATCACTTCCGCATAATGAATAATGGCAGGATTATTCCTGATTTTTCCAAATTCAGAGGTTTGCGGATCAAATACTTTTCCTTCGGCAGGGGTGATTTTTAAATCGGGGTCGAAACTGCTGAAGAAAGTTCCGACTAAATCTGTAAATCCGTTAAAAACCGAAAGTACAATAACAAGCGCCAGAGTACCCACAACAATTCCGCCAGCCGAAATGGCTGAAATGATATTGATAATATTCTGTTTCTTTTTGGAAATCAGATATCTGCCGGCTATGAAAAGTGACAGTTTCAAAGTCAGGCAGAATTATCAGTTGTGTAAAAGTTTGTCAATTTTCTCGATATAATCCAGACTGTCGTCAATGTAAAACTCCAGTTCCGGAATTACTCTTAACGATTTTCCCAGCTTTCGTCCCAGTTCACCACGAAGCGGTTTTCCCATCATTTCGATTTCTGATTTGATGGGTTCAGCGAATTCCGAAGGGAAAATACTCAGGTAAATACGGGCAATTCCGAGGTCTTTTGTCACTCTCACCTGGGTAACACTGATTAGTTTTCCTGAAAACTGTGTTTTATTGATTTTCAATAAAATATCAGCCATTTCGCGTTGTATGAGGCGGGCAATTTTTTGTTGCCGGGTACTTAATTCTTCCATCGGATTTAATTTTATAACGAACTCCAAAATTACACAAAAAACCCCGAAAGCTTTCAGTGTACGAAGTAATTAGAAAAATGAAAGAAAAAAATGTTATCAGGGTTTCAAAAGCTGTTTTTTAAAAGCATTCTGAAGATCTTCATCAGGTTTAATAATGTTATAGTTTTCCCAGAAATCAGGGTCGTAATTATCAATCATTTCAACAAAAACATCGCGCTGGGTGAAAGATTCTCCGCGTTCAAACCGTCTGATGTCGGTTTTATCGATATCGGTTATCAGAAGGTCGGAAACACTGTGGTATTCAGAATTTATGCGGTCGAAACGGCTTTTTACCCTGAAAATTACCGACGCTTTCAAATTCAGCAGGTGCCATTTTCCGTCGTAAAACTGGTAGTTCACCGTGTAATCGGTTTCGGTAAGTTTTGCTTTCACTCCTTTGGGTTTTTTCTTAATCATCAAATTTTCAGCTTCTTTTAAACCGTTCTTACTAAAACTGAAGTGGATGTGTACAATGGCAAATGTTTCACGGTCAACATACATCTCACCGTTAAATCCCAGCCTGCTGAATTCAGCAACAGGTTTAAATTCAAGTATATAAACAGGATTTTCGTTATACCAGATTGATCGGGTAATCCGGTAATTGTACATACTCTGATATTCAGGATCAAGAAAACTTTCGAGGGTTTTTACCATATCGAGTTGAGTGATGGTAAAGGGACCTCCCTGTAATTTGAAGTTAATCCACTGAAAAGGTTTCACATCCGGACTTCGGCGTCCTTTCACAATTCTTACCAAATCGGTTCGGTTTTGGTTTGAATACGAAGCTTTCAGAACCTCGACAACTGCTTCCGAAACATTGATGTAGTTTCCATCCTGTTTAATGGTTTCCCGATAAAATCCTGTCATCAGACAAGGATCATTGCTGTAGTTTTTTGTAAGATTATTCCTGATATTATCGAGCAACCGCTCAGGCGTTGTTGCGGTAACTTTTATCTCTTTTATTTTGATTGAAATGGGAGACATTGTAATCACATCTTCATCCAGAATCTCGAAAGCCGGCATTAATATCTGGCTGTAACCCATGCACGAAATAATAATGGTATCGCGAATGAGATCGGGGTGAATCTTCAAAAGAAAGTTTCCATCAGCATTCGAGATCGTGCCAGTTGGTTTATTCAGAACAGAAACCGAGGCAAATTTCAGGGGTTCTTGCTTTTTTCCCTCCACAATTTTTCCTTTAAGGAAAAAAAACTTTTCAGGGATTGAATCAATGGATATTTCAACAGGAAGTACCTTTTCCGTATTTTTTACAATAATTACCTGGTTTTCCAGTTCGGGGAACTTAAATTCAGAAGGATTAAATAATTGACAAAGAACAGTATATAGTGATTTATCGGTTACTTCAACTGTAAATTTTTCATGGCTACTCAGGGCCGAAGCATCATACGAAAAATAAACTCCTGCCTGCCAGCTCAACTGATCGAGGATAGAATTCAGCGGTTGATTTTTAAGATTGATAGTTACCCTGTTTTCAAGAATTGAACCATTCTGTTGTTGCGCTTTCAACAGAAAAGGCATCAACAGAATGGTTAAAAACACTATCGTAACCCGACGAAACATTAAAACAGCTTTTTCAGCTCAAACATAGTTTCAAATTCTTGTCCGTCGCGTAAATATTTCACTTTTATTTTTTTGTTTTCCTTGCTTTGCAACAACAGGTTGATATCATTCAACTCCATGGTTTTATGGTTGTTGTTGTTGATTGAAAGAATCTGGTCGTTTTCTTTTATTCCGGCCAAAAAGGCGGGTGAGTTTTCACGGATATTGGAAACTGTGAAAATCGGCAAGCCAGGCATCGGATTTACAATTTCCATTCCGCTCATATTGTAGTTGAAATCTTCTTTTACTTTATGAGTGGGGCGCAATGTAAGCCTGCTGTTCCGATAGTCAACGGTTACATGAAAACGGCGCAGAATTTCGGCACCAATCGTTCCGTTTCTGTCACTTGCGGAGATCAACTGATCAACAAGATCAGAATTTGGGAAAGCAACAATGGGTTGTGGTAATACCATCGGACCAACCCACAAGGCTTCTATTCGGCCTTTAATACCATACAAATCGCCACCCAATCCACGGCCAATGAATGTTTCAATGTGGTTTTTCGGGTAGTGAATCCGTTCATCCGATTTTTCGGAGAGCCACAAAGCATCGCTGGCGCCTGTATCAACCAGAAGTTTTACCGGAATTTTTGTTGAATCATCAGTTAAAATCGAGGTATTTACATAAGGTTTGTTTCCGTCAATCTGAAGATTCAGCACGATGTCTTTATTCCTGTCGCGATATTTATAATATTCCGGCTTATTTAGGGTAATATTCTCGTTAATGTAGTCAATTTCAACAATATAATCTTTGAAAAGGTTAAACCCGATAAGTCCGTGAACAGGAATTCCGAGAATATGCGAAATCTGAAACTTTTCATCAATAATCATCTGAACTTCCTGGTTGTTGGCGGTCATTCCGCTGATATGCAATGTATTGCCACCAGATCTGTAAGCTGTAAGTTCAATACCTTCACCCAGGCCTTTAATCGGTATTGGAGTCATGTAATTCAGATTCAGTTTATTCACAAACGGAAGCTCGGTGATAATCGGGTACCTGACTCCAGTGTCTAAAATAAAATTCAGGGTATCGCTTTCGTTGATGGTAACAGGGATAATTATCAGGTTGCTTGATGATTTGAACGGAATTGTAATCGATTTTTTCTTTGGATTGTCGAACAGAAAACCACGGTTGCTGGCGAAATACTGACTTTGATTCTGGTCAAGATTCATACTCTTGTCGAGTGGTACATAATCGCGCACAACCAGGATGTTGTCTTCAATTTCGAATAGCAGGTAATAATCCTTCATCAGTTTGTCGAGTACAAATTTCACCGGCTTGTTTGAGATATTGAGGCTTACTTTTTTGTCGGTTAGCATTTGCGAGTTGTAGGAATAATCAAGATTAAGATACTTGCAAATTTTCTTGATTACATCAGTAAGCGATTCATCTTCAACAATAATGCTGATATTCTGATCGAGCGCTTCGGTTTTTTTCTCCTGTGCCACCTGGGTTTTAGGTATAAGAATAAGGGCAAATAAGGCAATCAGCAAAAATGATTTAATATTTAAAAAAGTTGTTTTCATGGCTTTAAGATTATTATTTATTGGTGCGGCGGGCTAAAGTAAACTGCTCGTTTTCCTCAGTCAGTTCCAGGTCAAATGTGAGCCGCACCACATTTAAAATGAACCCGATTGATTTTTTGTCGAATTGAGCAGTAAGTTTCAAATTGTTTAATTCAGGTTGAACAACTTCAATGTCAACATGATAGGTTTTTTCGAGGCAACTGAAAACATCCTGAAGTTCTGATTCGTTAAAAACGAAATTGTGTGTTTTCCACGATAAATAATTCAGGTTGGTGTTTTCCGATTTTTCGAGTTGGCTGTTTTTGTTAAACAGCGTTCCTTTTTCACCCGGAACCAGCAATAAATGATTGTTTTCGTTCAGAAATTCACCGTTTCGTTCAGTAACCTGCACTTTTCCGGTGGCAACCACCACTTCAACAGTCTCATTTTCGGGGTATGCACGAACATTAAACGAGGTCCCCAGAACTTTTACCTGGGCATTTCCGGCATTGATAATAAATGGCTTTGAGGCATCGGGTTTCACATCAAAAAATGCTTCCCCGGTGATGGAAACTTCGCGGGTGTTTCCCGTGAAACTCTTTGGAAATACCAGCTTCGAACCGCTGTTTAATGCAACTACCGAACCGTCGGGCAGGGTATATTCGCTGATTACCTGTTTTTCGGCAGCAATTACTTCGCTGTAAAATTCAGGTGTTTTGTTCCTGAAACCGAAGTAATAACCTGCTGAACCCAATAAAACAGCAAATAAAACAACCGCGGCATACTTGTAATAACGGATGATTATTTCCTTTTTAAACCTGTTTTGTTGAACAACTTTCAGTTGTGAATCCTGCATTCTGGCTTTCACCTTTTGTAATGCAGTAACCGAATTAAAACTATCAGCTTTGTAAAAAGCATCTACAGATACGAGCATTTTCCGGACACGCTCAAGTTCTTCCCGGTTTTCAACAGATTGATCCAACCAGGCATCCACTTCCGATTTTTCATCCGGATTTACCTCGTTTAAGAGGTATTTGGCCAATAACTCCGGACTAAAAAATTCTATGTTCTTTTCGTTTTTCATGTTGATATTATGACAAAGCTGTTTTGTTTTACCCTTAATGCTGAATAAAAAAATTAAAATAAAAATGTAAAAAACGTGAAACTGTTTCTGAGTAATTCACGCAATGTTTTGATAGCCAGTCCCATTTGTGTTTCAACGGTTTTAATTGAAATCTGGAGTTTTTCGGCAATTTCGTGATATTTTAATCCTTCCTGCCGGCTGAGCCTGAATATTTCCTGCCGCTTTTCAGGCAACGAACTGATGCTGTTCTCAATTTTTTCAAAAAGATCGGGTTCCGGAAAATCATAATCAGCGCTTACCTGATTTTCGGTATTTTCCGTAACCGTTTTTACATACTTATTTTTAATTTGAATATGATGTAAAT
>CAZXVT010000094.1:0-17992 GCA_964644015.1 uncultured Maribellus sp. | reverse complement strand
GAGAAACAGTTAATTGCCACCCGCTCGCTGCTGGAAGGAGAAGAAATTGAAAGAACCCGGCTTGCCGGCGATTTACACGACGGACTGGGCGGACTGCTTACAGGTGTTAAACTAAACCTTTCTTCTATGAAAGAGAATTCAATAATAACCAGCGAAAACTTAGCGCAGTTTAATCATGCACTCAATCTGCTTGATACGTCGATTACCGAAATGCGACGTGTTGCACACAATCTGATGCCTGAAACATTAATGCACTATGGTTTACAAACTGCTTTAGCCGACTTTGTACGGCAAGTAAAACCTGATGGATTGCCTTCAATCAGATTCAATACTTTTGGCGACGATTTGCGGTATGGAAAAGAGCTTGAAATTACGGTGTACAGAATTACACAGGAACTAGTAAATAATTCTCTGAAACATGCCGATGCAAAGCAAATTGATGTTCAGCTTTTCACCGAGACCGCCCGGATTTGTGTGCAGGTAATTGATGATGGGAAAGGTTTTGATATGAATATTACTGAACCTAAATCACAGGGAAAGGGATTGAAAAATATAAACGACAGAATTACAGCTTTCAATGGGCGTTTTGAAATTTTCAGTCAATCGGGAAATGGAACAGAATGCACATTGGAATTTTTAATAACTTAGGCCATTAACGTTATTAAAAACCAGATGTCAGCACCAAAACAAATTCTGATTGTTGAAGATCACCCGATTGTCAGTGAAAGTATAGCAAAACTGTTCAGCGACGATCTGTTGCAAATAAATTGTCATGAAATAGCTTCAGGCACGAAAGGACTGGCATTTCTGAATGGTAATAAAACAGACCTTATTATTCTTGATATTAACCTGCCGGATATTAATGGCGTGGAATTTTGCAAAACCGCCAAAGCAAGGTTTCCGGGAATCAGAATTGTTGCGGTAACAACGCTTGCACAAAGACACATCGTTGAACAGATGCTGGAAGCGGGTGCTGATGGTTTTATCCTGAAAACTTCTGACAAGGAAGATATTTTGAATGGAATTTTGCAGGTACTTAAAACCGGAGAACTTTATCTTGGGAAAGGTGTCAAAGAACTGGTAAAAGGAATTGCCGTTGGTAACAATGATCTTCCGATGATTACACGGCGTGAGAGTGAAATTCTGAAACTGATTGCCGATGGGCTTACAAACCAGGAAATTGCTGATAAACTTTTTATAAGTCCACTGACAGTTGATAGCCACCGTAAAAATCTGTTACTTAAATTTAATGCCCGGAATACGGCTATTCTCATAAAAATGGCGGTTTCGAACGGCTATATAAACTGATTGGTACAACCAATTGTGCAGTTGATTGTTTGTCATAATAAGTATAATAAATATTACCGGGCTGAAATAATTCAGAAATCTCAGTTAAAGGAAACATGAAAAGCGAAGCACAATCGGTTGAAGAATACATCAGCCAGTTACCTGACGACAGAAAAGAAGCTGTTGAAAAACTCAGGAAAGTAATCAAACAGAATATTCCCGAAGGTTTTCAGGAAGAGATGAGTTATGGAATGATTGGTTATGTTGTCCCGAAAACCTTGTATCCGGCCGGTTATCATTGCACTCCCGAATTGCCTCTGCCATTTATGAATATCGCTTCGCAAAAGAATTTTATAGCTGTTTACCACATGGCAGTTTATGCCGATAAAGAACTAAGCGATTGGTTTACTGCTGAGTATCCGAAACACACAAAAACCCGGCTCGATATGGGGAAAAGTTGCATCAGGTTTAAAAAACCAGCCGATATTCCGTTTGAACTGATTGGTCACCTGGCTTCGAAAATCACGCCTGAACAATGGATTGCTATTTATGAGGCGACATTTAAGCCGAAAAAGTAGAGAGATTGATAGAGAAGGAAAGAGATTGAGAGAAAAGAAAGAGACTTGCAGATATTAATGGAAATTGCTTTTTTGAAAAGGAAAATTGAAATGAAAAGAATTCTGATTTTTTTGCTGGTATTGATTCCGGGATTTGTATTTGCGCAGTCATTCCCTGAAATTTTTACAGGAACCTGGAGAGACATCAACACCGGAATTTACGAAACATGGGAAAAAGTTGGTGACAAACACCTGAAAGGTTATTCATATGAAATTAAAAATGGGGAAAAGAAAATTTCAGAGTATTTCGAACTTTCTATGAATGGCGATGATTTGGTTTATACGGTTTCGGTTAAGAATCAGAATAACGAGAAGCCGGTTAGTTTTACGCTTTCGGCAGTCGATACAATTTATACTTTCACGAATCCTTTGCACGATTTTCCAACCTATATCCAATATTTAGTAATTTCACCCAACGAGATAAAAGCGACAGTCGGTAATAAAAACCGTAGTTTTACGCTGAATTACATGAGAATCAAGTAAAAATCAAACCATGCGCCGCAAAAGGCAAAAACAAAAACTGAAATCGAAACTGGGGATGGCTCCCGGAACTCCTGTTTTTACCGGGTTACAAAAAATGACTAATGTCGATCTTGCATCAATTTGTTATACAGAAGATGATTTTTATGAAAGCCGTCCAAAGACGATTGAAGAGGTAATTGAAACCATAAAAAAATCAAAAGGAGTTGTTTGGGTTAACATCGATGGATTGCATGATGTTAGTGCAATTGAAGCAATTTGTGAGTTTCTCGACATTCACAAACTTACTGTGGAAGATATATTAAGTGTGGGTCAGCGGCCAAAGCTTGAAGATTACTCTCATTATTTGCATGTTGTTTTAAAGGAAATCAGCTTCGATCGGGAAGAGGAATCTGTTGAACAGGAACAAATCAGTTTTATTCTGAAAGGGAATGTATTGATATCTTTTCAGGAACGCTCAGGCGATGTTTTTGATGGTGTGCGGAAACGAATCCGGGAGGGCAAGGGAAATGTCAGGAAACGGGGCGCTGATTATTTGTTGTATGCACTGCTCGATAACGTAGTTGACAACTATTTTGTTGTACTCGAATCTTTTGGTGAAAAGCTGGATGACCTTGAAACTGAATTGCTCGAAAATCCGGATAAGAATACATTAACAAAACTGCACAATTTCCGTCGCGAAACGCTTGGCTTGCGCCGAACCGTTTATCCGCTGCGTGAAATGGTGGCTGCGTTTGAAAAACTCGAAGAGCCACTTTTCAGTCATGGCAATAAGGTTTTTACCCGCGATTTGTATGATCACACCATCAAAGTAATCGAAACCGTGGAAATTTACCGTGATATGACTTCGAGTTTGCTTGATTTGTACATCAACAGCGTTTCGAATAAGTTGAACGAGATCATGAAAGTACTGACTATTATGACTTCGCTGTTTATTCCATTGTCGTTTATTGCCGGCGTTTATGGAATGAATTTCGATAATATGCCCGAACTTCATCACAAATACGGATATTATGTTGTCTGGGGTGTAATGATTGTGGTTTTTATCGGGTTGCTGATATTCCTGAAACGGAGAAAATGGATGTAAAAAAAGCCCGGTTTACCCAGGCTTTTCAGATGTTTATTAAATCTTGTTGTTTTCAGAAATTCAGCACTTCTTTCAGCAGTTTATAGCCTGTTTTGCTTACTTTCAGTTTTGTTTTATCGTGAAGGATCACAATGTAAGCTTCTTTTTCGTATTGCTGAATTTCGTTAATCTGGTCAATTTTTACAATGTACGACCGGTGAATACGCGCAAAAGAATGCGGATCCAGCGAATCTTCGAAATATTTCATCGTTTTCTGTTTGATGTGGCGTCCTTCGTTCGTATAAATCATCACATAATCGTCCATTGATTCGATATAACGGATGTTATCAACCGGAATGATGTGGATTTTATGACGGTCTTTCACCACAACCCTGTCGATAAAACCTTCACGCGGGAAATTCATAATTTTCTCTGCCACGTCTGATTCAACTCCCTCCTTCTGAATCCTGTCGCTAACTTTTGCAACCGCTTCGAGCAATCTTTCTTTTGAGTAAGGTTTCAAAAGGTAATCAACTGCGTTGTGCTCAAAAGCCTTGATGGCAAACTGGTCGTAAGCTGTTGCAAATACAATCTGTGGCTTATGATCGAGCAGTTCAATCATTTCGAAACCAGTAATTTTTGGCATTTGAATGTCGAGAAAAACCAGGTCGGGTTTCAGCTCATTAATCATTTTCACGCCTTCGAAACCATTTTCGCATTCGGCAATAATCTCAATTTTCTCATTGCCAGCAAGAAAGGACTTCATCAGGTGTCTGGCAAGTTCTTCATCTTCAACAATGATGGTTCGCAGCTTATCAGTCATATTAATTTGTTTTTTGTGGTATTGTCAAAGTTACAGTAAATTCTTTTCGGTTGTCTTCAAGGGTCATCAGGTGTGGATTACCATAAATAATCTCCAGCCTGTCGCGAATATTTCTGAGGCCGATTCCCTCGCCACGTTTCGAAATAACGTTCGGATCATAACTGTTTTTAATGGTAATCTGCAGAAAATCTTCGTTACAGCGGCAAACGGTTTTAATTTCAACAGGTTCAGTCGCTTCGTAAACACCATATTTAATAGCGTTTTCGTAGAGTGGTTGCAAAATCATATTCGGAATATTCAATTGAAAACACTTTTCATCAATATCAAAAATCGGGTTGAGCTTACTTCCAAATCTCACCTTTTCAATCTGCAAATAGAGTTTATTGTTTTCAAGTTCCTGTTTGAAAAGTACTTTCTCGTTTTGTCCATGTTTCAGCGAGTAACGCATTAATTGTGAAAGGTTGATGACCATTTCCTGTGCTTTTGCAGGGTCGGTCATTGTTAACGACGAAATACTGTTCAAACTGTTAAACAAAAAGTGTGGATTGATCTGTGATTTCAGGGCATGTAATTCGGCTTCCTTTACAAGTGCAATCAGTTTCCCTTCATTTCTTACTTTTTCTTTAAAACTGTAATAATAGTTTACAGCATAAAAGAAAATAACAAATATCACATACATTAAGTATCCGCCAAAAATCTTGTTAATCATGCCTTTTTGCATCCATTCAAGCGCCTGAGGATTCAAAAGTTTTACCAGAATTACATTGAGGTACATCCAGATGAATACGATGATGGAAGCTGCAATCAGGTGTGCCAAAATTATACGTAAAACGCTGTTGTTCTCAAGCGTACTGAAACGGATTACATACCAAACAGATGCTCCGATAAATGCAAAAACTAAAATCGAGGTAAATACTTCAACAAAAGCAGCCCAATAATCAAGACCATTTGAAAAAATAAGAATGAGCATCATCACAGCCGAAGCCATCAGCCAGAAGATGCCGTAAAAAATTGTAAGTCTTGGATTTGTTATAAACGGGTGACGAAGTTCCATGTTTTAAAAATGTTTTACTTCAATGCCTCCGAATGCTGAAAAACCTTTTAAAATCAGTGTTTTGGATGGATTTGAAACCATGTTGTTAAAAGTGGCTCCCCGTTTATCGGTAAATGCGCCAAAAATGGATGTCACCTCGTTTTTTATGGTCCAGTCGGGTGGAACTTTAAATCCGCATCCGCCAAATATGGTCAGGCAATCGATTATTGCACCATTCTCGGCCAGGTGAGCCTGTCTCAGGTCATATTCTGTTCCGCCAAACATGGACGTTGTTTTTCCACCATAAAAGTTTTGCGAATTGATCAGTACTTCGCGTCCCCCGAAAATCACAAAATCATCGAAATAATCCATTCCACTGGTATTTGCATTGATGTGATTTTTAATTTCAGGTTCAGTTTTTTTCCTTCTGTGGCTAACCAACATTAATACTCCGGCCGCAATCAGTAAAACCGGCCAGCCAATTTGCCTGAATTCCCTTGGAATATCAAAAACGTCATCAACCAGGAAGAATCCGCCGATCAGCATCAGGATAATTCCCGTGTTCCGGTTACCTCCGATAAAGGAGAAAGCACCAATTGCAATCAGCAACATTTGCCACGAAATAAATATGTCTTCCCACACTTCGGGAATCAGGTTTAATTTTTCTAATATCCAGATAAAACCAATACCGATAAGGAATAATCCCACATACACCCTTTTATTTTCTGTACCCCGCTTTTCCATAATCGTAAGATTGAAATATTACTTGTTCACTTTTTTAATTCTCATGTTTAAGTATCATTGAAACGCCAACGCCCACCAAAATTGCCGGCACTAATAACGATATTGTTAATCCAGGAAAAAGGAGAATTTTCGGTAGTAATAAAATACCGCCGATAATTATTAAAGCAATTCCCGATTTTCTGTTTCCTGCCATCAGAATAAGTCCAACAATAATTAATATTATTGGCCATGAAAAAATAATGGAAGGTATTGTGTGAAAAACATTCCGGAATGAAAATACAATATCTGACAAAACATTGTGTAAACTCAGAAAAACACCAATTTTCCCAAGAATCCAGACTGCTCCGATGACGATCAGAATAATGGCAAGTGTTTGCCCCGAATTTTCCTTTTGCTTTGTAGTTTCCATCGCTTTTTTCCTGATTTACGGTTTAAAAGTAACAAACTAAATAAACCCTGTGATTTAACATTCGGTTAACAATAGGATATAATCGGTGAAAACAGAAAAACAGCGAAAAATCAAGTCAGGCTGTTCATTCGAATTAACAGTAGTTTTAACGAATAAAAAAGGCGACAGTTGTTTTACTGTCGCCTTTTAATCAAAATTGAGTGTTTCTCAACCTTTATTTTGTTCTTTGGTCCATGAATCACGCAGTTGAACAGTCAGATTAAAAACAGGTTTTTCAGGTGTACTGTCATAGTCGAGATTAAAATATCCCAAACGTTCAAATTGAAAATGATCTAACGGACTGGCCGATTTTACAAAAGGTTCAACATAACATTCTGAAAGGATTTTTAAAGAATCAGGATTCAGAAATTCTTTGAAATCAATGTCCTTGTGTCCATCAGGATTTTCATCTTTAAATAATCTGTCGTACAAACGTACTTCAGATTTTACCGCATGATTTGCCGATACCCAGTGAATGGTCGATTTTACTTTTCTTCCATCAGGTGCGTTTCCTCCTTTTGTTGCCGGATCATAAGTGCAAAGCAAATGCAAAATATTATCATTTTCATCTTTTACAACTTCGGTGCAGGTAATAAAATAGGCATAGCGCAACCTGACTTCTTTTCCGGGACTTAATCTGAAGAATTTAGAGGGCGGGTTTTCCATAAAATCATCCTGCTCGATGTAAAGCTCACGTGAGAAAGGTACTCTACGTGTTCCCATTGTTGGGTCTTCAGGATTATTAATTGCATCCAGTTCTTCCGATTCATTTTCGGGATAATTAGTAATAATTACTTTTAAGGGATTCAGAACTCCCATTACCCGCTGGGCCATTTTATTCAAATGTTCACGCACGCTGAATTCCAGCAACGAAACATCAATTACACCATCAACTTTTGTTACCCCGATTCTGTCAGAGAAATTACGGATTGATTCAGGTGTGTAACCTCTTCTTCGTAAACCCGAAATGGTGGGCATTCGTGGGTCGTCCCAGCCATTTACATGTTTATCTTTCACTAATTCGAGCAATTTTCTTTTGCTCATAATTGTGTAGGTAAGATTGAGTCGTGCAAATTCAATCTGTCGCGGACGGTAATCAGTTTCCTGTAACTGGTCAACAAACCAGTCATATAAAGGCCGGTGAACTTCAAACTCGAGTGTGCAGATTGAGTGTGTGATTCCTTCCCAGAAATCTGATTGTCCATGTGCAAAATCATACATCGGGTAAACACACCATTTGTCACCGGTCCGGTGATGAGGTGTTTTCATAATCCGGTAAATAATCGGGTCGCGCATGTGCATGTTAGGCGATGTCATATCTATTTTGGCGCGCAGAACACAGGCTCCTTCTTCAAATTCACCATTGGTCATTCTCCTGAAAAGATCAAGATTTTCTTCAACCGAACGGTTTCTGAACGGACTTTCAGTTCCCGGACGTGTTGGTGTTCCTTTTTGGTTGCTTATCGTTTCAGCATCCTGGTCGTCAACGTAAGCTTTGTTATCTTTTATCAGTTGAACTGCAAAATCATGCAATTTCTGGAAATAATCTGATGCATAATATAACCTGTCTTCCCAGTCAAATCCCAACCATCGAACATCTTCCATAATCGACTCAACATATTCCACTTCTTCTTTAGTAGGATTGGTATCATCAAACCTGAGATTACATTTTCCTTCAAATTTCCCGGCAATACCAAAATTCAGACAAATTGATTTAGCATGTCCTATATGCAGGTATCCGTTTGGTTCAGGTGGAAACCGGGTATGAACCCTGCCATTGTTTTTCCCTTGTTTTAGTTCCTCAGATATAATTGTATGAATAAAATTGGGCTTCTTTAAAGTATCTGTATTTTCAGTGGTATTTATAATTTCTGCCATTTTTGGTTATTTTTAATAAGGTGACAAAATTAAAAAATGATTTGTGAGATTGATTATAACTGGCAGGAATTGTGACAAGTACCTGCTTAATCTTAATTTCGCCGAAAAAAGATGGAACGAATTGAATTAGAGGGCATGAAGTTCTATGCCTTTCATGGTCATTATCCTGTTGAAAAAGAAGTGGGAAATGAGTTTTTAGTTGATCTGGCAATAGCTGTAGATTGCATAAAAGCTGGTGAAACAGATAATCTGGCAGATGCACTTAATTATCAAACTGCATACGAAATTGTGAAAACTGAGATGGGGAAAAAGTCTGATTTGCTCGAAAATGTTGCAAAGCGAATACTTGATCGGCTATTTCTTCAATTCCCTGAAATCCGGAATTCAAGCATAAAAGTTTCGAAGCTGAATCCGCCAATGGGAGGGGAAATTAAGAAGGTAAGTGTTGTTTTTTACAGGGAATGTTAAAATTCAAAGTGAGGTAAAAATTGCTAAAAACATTGTCAGGTATCTAAATTTTCTTAGCTTTGCACACCGAAAAACAAGGTTTCTTGGCCGAGTGGCTAGGCAGCGGTCTGCAAAACCGTGTACGGCGGTTCGAATCCGCCAGAGACCTCAGAAAAACCGGGAGTTATCTTTCCGGTTTTTTTTATGCATTCAATTCTTAATAATTCATTTCTTCTTATAACTTATTGAAATTCCTGAAAGACTTGACAGGTCTATAGTTGTGGTATAATTATCAAGGTCTTCAACATATTCCAGAAACTCTTTTATGCCGGAAACCCTCATTGCAGTATTATGGGCAGTAAAACAACCACCAGGCTTTAACTTCGGATCAAGTGCCATAAAATAGTTTTTATACCAATATTTATCTGCATCACTGAATACAAAATCGTAATTACCTTTTAATGCCGGAACTAATTCGTGTGCATCACCAAGCCGGGCATCAATATATTTATCAACTCCTGCCTTCCTGAAATTTGATTTTGCCTGTAAATATCTCTCTTTATCAATTTCAATTGTAATTAATTTGCCTCCGGTTTTACTAAGTGCCCATGCAATCCATATTGCAGAATGTCCGGTTGAAGTTCCTATTTCAACTGCATCTTTATAATTATTTTTAATTATGATATCATAAAGAATTCTTCCATCACTCAGTGGCACGTTCATATCCTTCCAGTTTTCTGAATTGTTCTGGAGGAATGATTCAACCTTTTTGTCAAGCGCGCTTACAACCGGTGGATATTGTGCTACTGAGCAATGCCATGAAACTAAAAACATTATGAAAATTGCAATATTTTTTTCCATTTCGTTCAGATTTTATGGTTATAACTTATGGAGTTAAAGTTAAATATATCCAATAAATTCAAATGAATGATGCAAAATTGTTTTTAATTATTTGAACTGTTTTTTAATCTTATTAAAATGAGCTTATTACATATTATCAAAATTGTTGTCAAATTTTTTGGCGATTTTCTGGAAAAAAGTATCGACAATGAGTTTGTAGATTGAAAATTTACATTACCTTTGTAATGCATTTGGGATTCATCCCATATTGTGTGTTTGGGGGTTAACATTTAAGAAGGAGGCTATTGAGCCTCCTTCTTTCCATTTATACCCCTGTTAATCAACATGAAATAAAATTTTAGAACAAAAAAAAAGGCACATTCTACAATGTGCCTTTTTTGAGTATCTCAGATTTATTTATTTTAATCCGTTGGCAAGCATATAATATATTTCATTCCACTTCAGCTCTTTTTTGAACTCTTTGAGGCAGGTGTTTTTGTCAATTACCACATATTCCACATCTGCGATCTCGGCAAACGATTCAATAAATTCGGGTGTTAAAGCCATTGTATATGCTGAGTGATGGGTACCTCCGGCATAAATCCATGCAGCGGCGCCATCGGCCAAATTTGGTAGCGTTTTCCAAAATGCTGATGCCACCGGTAATTTGGGCATTTTTCCAAGAGGTTCTACCACATCGAGTGTATTTACAATCAGCCTGAAACGGTTGCCCATATCAATTAATGTAACATTCATTGCATCGCCGGTTGCTGAGTCAAAAATAAGACGGGCAGGAGCATCTTTTCCTCCAATTCCAAGGGGATGCACTTCGAGCCGTGGTTTTTTGGCTGCTATTGACGGACAAATTTCAAGCATGTGAGCACCAAGAACTCCTTCATTTGCTGGGTCAAGATGGTAAGTATAATCTTCCATAAATGAACTTCCGCCTTTCATCCCTTTCGACATTGTTTTGATGATACGAAGCATGGCAGCCTGTTTCCAGTCTCCTTCAGCACCAAAGCCATAACCTGCAGCCATTAATCTTTGCGACGCTAGTCCTGGTAGTTGTGAAAGTCCTGTCAGGTTTTCAAAGTTGGTAGTAAACGCTTTGAAATTTCCATCAACCATAAAACGTTTTAAAGCAACCTCATAACGAGCCTGTACAAGTACATTTTCATGATATTTACCACCGGGTTTACAATCAGCGGCTATTTCATATTCTGTTTCATATTCTTTATAAAGCTGGGCAACTTCGTCTTCTGTTACTTTTTCTACATATTTAATGAGGTCGCCAACGCCAAAAGCAGAGATTTGCCATCCAAATTTTATTTGTGCTTCAACTTTATCGCCTTCAGTAACAGCTACTTCACGCATATTATCTCCAAAACGGGCAACTTTCAGACCCTGTGAATCGTCCCAGCCAATGGCTACACGACTCCATGCAGCGATTTGTTCAACAACCTTAGGGTCTTGCCAATGTCCAACCACAACTTTCCTGTTTTTTCGCATTCTTGAGTTGATGAACCCGAATTCACGGTCGCCATGAGCGCTTTGGTGAAGATTCATATAATCCATATCAATTTCGCTCCATGGAAGGTCACGGTTAAATTGGGTGTGCAGGTGCATAAATGGTTTTGTCAAAGCTTTCAAGCCGCTAATCCACATTTTAGCAGGTGAAAATGTATGCATCCACGTGATGATGCCAATACAACTTTTTTCTGAACTTGCTTCCACGCAAATATTCAGTATTTCATCTGGCGTTTTTACAACCGGTTTGAACACGATTTTTACAGGTATTTTTCCTGATTTGTTTAATCCGTCAACTATTGTTGCTGAATCTTCATCTACCTGTTTAAGTGTTTTTGGACCATATAAGTGCTGACTGCCAGTCACAAACCAAATTTCTTTTTTATCAAAGTCTGTCATAAGAATTCTGTTTTAAAGTTTCCGCTAAAATAGAAAATTAAAAATGTATTTTATACACTTTTAATAAGTTTATTTCGGCAATGTTTTAAACTGATGATGTTAATTCAAAATTTCTTTTGCTTTCTCATGAATCAGTGTCCATGCCATTTCGAGATGTTCTTTTTCCGTATTTGTTTGACCGATGCTGAATCTTAAAACTATCTGATTATTCAGTTTTGTATGTGTAAAATATATTTTGCCTGTCTTGTTGCATACATTCATCAACTTTAGATTTAATTCATCAGAAGCATTTAACCTGAAGCAAACGAGATTTAAAGGTGGTTGAACAAAAAGTTCAAACTCAGCAGAGTTTTCAACCCATTTTGCAAAATCAGAAGCAAGTTGCACGTGTTTGCGAATGTGAAACTGTAATCCTTCAACTCCATAATGACGAATCACAAACCATAGTTTCAATGATCGAAATCGCCGACCCAATTGTACATGCCAATCACGATAATCGAATACAGCGCCTGATTCTGTAGCTTTATTTTTCAGATATTCCGGTAAAATCGAAAAAGTATTGATCAGTTCATTGCGATTTGCAACCCAAAATACATCGCAGTCAAAATTTGTAAACATCCATTTGTGGGGATTGAATGTAAAACTATCGGCAGATTCCACTCCTTTCAACAGATATCTGAACTCAGGACAAAGCATGGCAGTGCCCGACATTGCACCATCGATATGAAACCAACAATTTTCACTCTTTGCAATTTCGCCAATTTTGTCCAGTGGATCCATCGCATTTGACGATGTAGTACCCAGTGCCCCACAAATAAAAAATGGTTTTAATCCGGCTTTTTTATCCTGTTGAATTTGCTGTTCCAGTAAGTCGGACCTCATTGCAAATTTATCGTCAACATCAATCAATCTGAGATTTTCGGTTCCAATTCCTGCCATTTTTATGGCTTTTTCCAATGATGAGTGAGTTTGGGTTGAAATATAGGCAACCAGTTTTTGCTGAACGCCTTTTTTGTTTGATTCAAAATTGGTGGCGCGTTCCCTTGCTGCAATCACGGCTGTAAGAGCAGAGGTTGACGCAGTATCCTGAATGACACCGCCACCTGTTGAAGTTGATCTGAATTTTTCAGGCATTTCCATCATCCCGGCAAGCCAGTCTAACACACGTGTTTCGAGCTCGGTGGCTGCGGGGCTGGTGGCCCAGATCATTCCCTGTACTCCCAGACCTGACGAAATAAGATCCCCAAGAATAGAAGGAAACGAAGTATTGGAAGGGAAAAATGCATAAAAATTGGGTGACTGCCAGTGAGTAATTCCCGGCATGATAATTTCATCAATATCTGCCATCATTCTGTCCAAAGGTTCACCTTTCTGTGGTGGAGATAATGGGAGTTTTTCAATGATTTCACCTGGTTTTACCTGCGAAAGTACAGGGTATTTTTCGATATTCTCATAATAATCGGCGATCCAGTCGATTACTTTTTTCCCTTCTGTCCGGAACAGTTCCGGCGTCATATGATAATTTCCGGTTTTCAATTTTAGCGTGGTTTTAATATTTGACGCTAAAATTATTAAAATCGGATGAGTAATTGATTATTATTTTTGAAATGTGGTCAACTCTTGCCCTGGTTGGACCAATATGCAGATAATCAATAAAAATATCTATAATTTCCTCATCAGCCTGAGCCACAATCATTACCGAATTGTCTGCCTGGTTTCTGACATAACCCTTCACCCCAAGCAGTTGCGCCTGCTGAACTGCATAATAACGATAACCGACTCCCTGCACTCGACCAGAGACAATAATTTCATATTGAACCATTCGGAAAATTTTCTTGTTTTCAATATTCAATCATGAAATCAAACCTGATTTCTAAATTGTTGTATTACTTCGGGTTGAACCATTGCCCAGATGGTGTAAATTCCGATTGCTGTACCCAATGGAAAGTTAATCAGGTCGATAATCCCCAGAATCAGCGACAATACCCGCGCCCATTCTTTTCTTTTTAATAGTCCTATTCCGGCAACAATTCCGGGTAAACTTAAAAGAATAATAAAACCGAAAGCAATTTTAGCAATAACTAATATCACTTTTTGTGCCTGCGATTCATCAACAAAACCTCCAATTACAAATAAGAGTATGTAAACAAAAATTCCGATTATAATTCCAAGAATACTGAACCCCAACTGGATTGCTGCTACGATGTTAATATGTCTTTCCATTTCAACAGATTTTAGTGCATTTAAAATTAAGAAATTCCGGTTATACTTTTCCGAAATGTTAATTCATTAATTGTAGTAAACAATCAGGTCAAAAATCGGGTTAATAAAGCAGGAAAAAATTTTAAACAGTTAGTTTTGCAGAAAAATTCAGAAATATGGAAATACTAAAAGTTGTTTTACCGGCAGTAATTATTTTGGGCATCTCAATGCTGGGAATGGCAATTACAATGCTGGTGAAGAAGGGAGGAAAATTTCCGAATACACATGTGAGCGGAAACAAGTATTTGAAGCGTAATGGTGTTCAGTGTTCGCAAACGCAGGACAGAATTGAGCAAATGAATGCT
Source organism: uncultured Maribellus sp. (assembly GCA_964644015.1). Lineage (GTDB taxonomy): Bacteria > Bacteroidota > Bacteroidia > Bacteroidales > Prolixibacteraceae > Draconibacterium. The sequence goes on along the minus strand of CAZXVT010000094.1, from coordinate 3,836 downwards.
TACAAAAAAGTGAGTTTTTCAAATTTGAAAATAGTTACCAATGAAAAGGCCGCTGAATAGGCGGCTTTTTCATTATAAGTTTTCTGATAATTATTCCTTGATATATTTCCCGAATCCTTCCGACATATAAATCTGGTTACTTCCTGTTGAATCGGTATAAATAAAATAAACATCAAAATTTGGCAGTTGTTTCGAAAGCTCAATGCTTTTATCAATTCCCAAAACCATAAATGCGGTGGCAAATCCGTCAGCATCAGTACCATTATCAGCCAGAACAGTTGCACTCAGTAAGCTTTGTTCAACCGGGTATCCGGTTTTGGGATTGATTGTGTGTGCATACTTTTTCCCGTCTTCGATATAAAAATTGCGATAGTTGCCCGAAGTTGCCATTGATTTGTTTTCGATCTGAATTTTTGCCACAATTTCATTGTTTACAAACTGGTTTTCGTCGACTGGTTTATTGATGCCAATTGTCCAGATATTTCCTTTTTCGTTTCTTCCTTTGGCTGTCACTTCCCCTCCGATTTCAACCAGATAATTGGCACATTTCTTTTTCTCAAGATATTGCGCAACACGGTCACAAAATAAACCATCACCAATGGCATTCATATTGATTTTCATATTGGGGTTTTCCTTGATGACTTTACCATTTTCCATTCTGATTTTCTGATAGCCAATGATCTGAAGCAGGGAATCTATCACTCCGGGTGTCATTTTCTTTCTTTCTTCCGGACCAAAACCCCAGGCGTTAACCAGCGGGCCGCAGGTAATATCAAATGCTCCGCCTGATAATTCAGAGATTTTCATTGATTGGTCAAATGCTTTGGCAAAAACTGAATCAAGCTCAACCTCTTCATTGAGGTTTACCTTTGAAATCACCGATTCTTTTTCATATGTTGAAAAGATCATGTTCAGGTTTTTCAGAAGTGTATCAATTTCAGCATGAAAATCAACAGCTTCCGGACTTTCATAGACAATATGGTAAGGAGCGCCATGAATAATTCCATCGTTATAAATATATTTTGGCGGATTTGTTTTGCAGGAAACTATTGCTAAAATGAATAGGATACTAAAAATTGATTTTGATTTCATGATTCATTGATTTTCGGTGAGCGAAATTATAAAAATTGGTACAACTCGGGTAAAACTTTGTTTCAGAATTAATTTTTTGTTTCCGAAATTGATGCTCATTTTCAGCAAAGAAGAAAAAATGTCTAATAAATTAATCAATTAGTTTAAACAAAATACATTTATGTCTGTTTTTTAAAATGAAATAAAAAGAATAACTGTCCTGAGCGGACAAAAAATAGGAAGCCATGAAAGACGAAATGATTTTGACAAAATTAAACGGGAAAACCAACGGACATAAAAACGGAAACGGTCATCGGACTATCGATATACATGATTTTGAATTATTTGGTGATAACCACATTGCCACATCGGTTGATACACCAATGCGGGACGATGCCTTTGCCATTTCTGATGAAGAAAAAATGACCATTATCGAGGATAAATTCCGTGATATTATGGAAACAATGGGTTTGGATTTAACCGATGACAGTTTGCGCGGAACTCCACACAGGGTAGCAAAAATGTTTATTAAAGAGATTTTTTACGGGTTGAATCCTGAAAATAAACCGAAAATTTCGGTTTTCGAAAACAAGTTTAAATATGGTGAAATGCTGGTTGAGAAAAACATCAACATGAATTCGACCTGCGAACACCATTTTTTGCCAATTGTCGGGAAAGCGCATGTAGCCTACATTTCGAATGGCGAAGTAATAGGTTTGAGCAAGATTAACCGAATTGTTGATTATTACGCACGTCGTCCGCAGGTACAGGAACGTTTAACCGTGCAAATTGCAGCCGAACTTCGTGAAATATTGAAAACTGACGATGTTGCTGTTGTTATCGATGCAAAACACATGTGTGTTTCGTCACGTGGAATTCAGGACGAAAGCAGCAGTACAGTAACTGCCGAATATTCAGGCAAATTCAAAGATAAACAGGTAAAAGATGAATTTCTGAAATACCTTGAACTTTAATCTTTTAAATAGAGAATTGTTAGTTTAGTCATACAGAAAATTGTAGAAAAGCCCGGTTGTTAAAAGCATCGGGCTTTTTATTTCAACCCCTGTTTTCGAAATATTCTGATTGCATTTTGATGACCGCATTTTTAAAGTCAGGGAATTTATTCCAAAGGTCTTTTTCGCATGTTTTCAATTCCCGGCATTCAATGCAGGCGTTAAGTTTTTTGTCGATACAGCAGTTTCTGACATCGCATTTCTGAAGTCTTATTCCAACTGGTTTATCGGGATTTTTGCAGCCGAAACAAAATATTTTGTCGGGATCGAATTCGGCAACTCCAAATCTTTCTTTCATCTCCCAGATTTCGTAGGCTTCCTTTTTCAGTGCCGGATCGTTTTTGACAGAGGCTTCCAGAAATTTACAGTCTTTCGGGCAGGTGTAGCCGCAGAAATTGAGTTTTTTCGGATCAGGTTTTTGGGTCAGCAAATGGCTGAATCCATTGCTTGCCAGTAATTTGCCGGATAGGAGCAGGGTACAGCCTGTAACAACACCGGCTGTCATAAATTTTCTTCGGTTGATTTGATTTGTCATGGTTTTGGATTTATCAGAATAAGTGAATAATAAAATATCAGAATTACACTAATTGACAAATCAACAACCTAAAACCCTTAATCAAATGCAAAATTTATAGCCGACTAAAATAGGAATAAACCTCTTCAAAGCTTTTTACTTCCATCAGATCTGCTCTCATTTTTGCTGCGCCATCAAAACTATTCAGGTAGATTTTGTAAAACCGTTTCAGAATGTTGAAATTCTTTTTGCCTCCCCAGGTTTGCTCGTAAAGGTGTGTGTGTTCCAAAAGCTTTTCAATTCGTTCTTTTTCTGTTATTTCCCGTTTTTCAGGATTAAAAAACCACGGATTTTTAAAAATGCCACGGCCAACCATCACCCCGTCAACTCCGGTTTCTTCAATCTTTTTTAATCCGTCGGCATAAGAAAACACATCTCCATTTCCATGAAGCGGGATCAATGTATCGATTTCATTTCTTACTTTGACAGCTTTTGCAATTTCCAGCCAGTCGGCATCACCTTCGCTTTGCATTTTTTGTGTGCGACCATGTAAAATAATGGCGGCTGGTTTTGATTCGAGTAGTTGTTCAATCCAATCTTCGGTCTGGTGTTTTTTAATTCCGGTTCGTGTTTTTACACTCACCGGCAAATTCGTGCCTTCTTTGGTGGCAGCAATAATCTCTTTTGCCAGCGATGGTTCACCGATTAATGCACTGCAAGCACCTTGTTTCACCACCTTTTTCACCGGGCAACCCATGTTGATGTCAATTCCGTCAAACTGATAATTTTCGGTCAGGTAGCGGGCAATGTTTTTGTAGATTTCCGGATTGCGCCCCCAGATTTGCGCTACCAGTTTTACATTCATTTTCCGCAAAAGCTCTTTTTCTGAATTGTTGACAATCAATCTCTCAGAAACACGGTTTCTTCCAACCGGGTGGTTCATTCCTTCCACCGAAGTGAATTCCGTAAAAACCACATTCAGCTTTCCCGGGAAAGCCATCCCCAGCACAATCTCCCGAAAAACCGTGTCAGTAACATCTTCCATCGGGGCTAGTGAAAAAACAGGGCCATTAAATTGTTGCCAGAAGTTCATCATACTATTAAAATCCAAATAACAAAAAACAAAATCAAAATTCAGAAACCAAATAAAAAACAAAGCACAAAATTTAAAAATCCAAAACAAGCACAAAATCAACTTTCTGTTTTATGATTTTGAATTTTCAGGCTGTCTCTTATAC
>CAZXVT010000093.1:0-18052 GCA_964644015.1 uncultured Maribellus sp. | reverse complement strand
CTTTTATTTTTTGTTTTATTTTTCAGTATCACATTGCCGATTCAAACTGTTTCAGAAAACGTACATCGTTTTCGAAGAAGTGGCGGATGTCTTTGATACCATAACGAAGCATGGTAATACGTTCAATTCCCATTCCAAAAGCAAAACCAGTGTATTTTTTTGAATCGATGTTGCATGCTTCCAGAACATTCGGATCAACCATACCACAACCCAGAATCTCAAGCCAGCCGCTGTATTTACAAACATTGCAGCCTTTGCCACCGCAAATCGAACAGCTTACATCCATTTCGGCGCTGGGCTCGGTAAACGGGAAGTACGACGGGCGCAAACGGATTTGTGTTCCTTCGCCAAACAGTTCTTTGGCAAATTGCAGCAGCGTTTGTTTCAGGTCGGCAAACGAAACATTTTCGTCAACATATAAACCTTCAATCTGGTGGAAAATACAGTGTGAACGTGCCGAAATGGCTTCGTTGCGAAATACACGGCCCGGGAAAATCATTCTGATTGGCGGCTGGGTACGCTCCATCACGCGAATCTGAACGCTGGAAGTGTGTGTGCGTAACAACACATCGGGATTTTTTTCGATAAAAAACGTGTCCTGCATATCGCGGGCGGGGTGCTCGGGCGGAAAATTAAGTGCCGAGAAAACATGCCAGTCGTCTTCAATTTCGGGCCCTTCGGCAACAGTAAAACCAAGGCGGCCAAAAATTCCGATAATCTCGTTTTTCACCAGTGACAGCGGGTGACGGGTACCCAGTTTTAAAGGCTCTCCCGGCATCGAAAGATCAGTGCCTGTGTCGTTGTTCCCGGTATTTTCAAAGGCTTCTTTCAGTGAATTTATTTTGTCGAGTGCAAAGTTCTTCAGCGTGTTGATTGCCTGACCAACCTCTTTTTTCTGTTCAGGCGAAACGTTTTTAAAATCGTCGAACAGTTGGCTGATGCTTCCTTTTTTACTGATAAATTTCAGTCTGAGTTCTTCAACTTCCTCTTTTGTTGAAGCGACTGCTTTCTCAACTTCCTCTTGTAAAGCCTTAATTTTCTCTAACATCTGCAAAGCAATTTTGTGATGGGCAAATGTACAGGAATTTTTAATTTGAATTTTTACTGACAGCTGTAAAATCAAAAGTGGCCCTAAAAATCATTTAAGGTTAAAATTCGGGGAAGCTTATTTTTATGATAGTGCCATTTCCTTCGATACTGTCAACCAGAATTTCCCCATTATTTTTCTTAATCAGGTCGGCACATAAAATAAGTCCCATTCCGGTGCCTTTTTCACCTGAAGTGCCGATAACTGTTGTTATTGAGGAGATATCAAAAAGTTTTGCTTTTACTTCGGGAGCCATTCCGGTTCCAAAATCTTTTACAGAAATAGTAATGTTATTTCCGGTTTTCCCGGCCAGAATATCAATTCTGCCGTCTTTAAATGAAAACTTAATAGCATTGTCCAATAAATTTCTTAAGACTGTTTTCAGCATCATTTTATCAGCGTTAATAAAAAGTGGTTCAACCGTAAAATCGGTCGAAAGAGAAATGTTTTTCCGGGCGGCAATCAGTTTGAAATCGCTCACAATGTTCCGGCAGATTTCCGAAACATCTGTTTTCTCAGGATTAAACGGAAATTTTCCTGAGTCGATTTTTGCCCACAGCAACAAGTCGTCGAGCAAGCTGAAAATATTGCGGGCAGAGTCGTCGATAAAACTTGTATATGATTTCAGTTCTCCGGGTTTTAGCTGATCTGCTTTTTCCTTTAACAATTCAGTGAATCCCAGCAACGTGTTCAACGGGCTTCTCAAATCGTGGGCGAGCACCGAAATAAACCGGTCTTTGCTCAGGTTTGTTTTTTCGAGTTCACCGTTCAAAACCGAAATTTCGGTTGTTTTCTGGTACGTTTTCACCCAGTTAACTGCGAGTAAAAACACAAGCAAGCTGATTGCCAGACAAGTAAAAAAAACAGTTAAAATCCGGCTTGAAAAAAAGAAAGGTCTGGATTGATATTTTGTGAATTTCAATATCCAGGTTTTCTGATTAAAAATCATTGAAACATTGTGGGTAATTGAATACGGGGTTTTGATAGTTTTCGTCACGTCTTCGCTCTTAAAAAGCAATTGTTCCTCATTTTGCAACGTATCCTCGTAAATTTTCAGATCAAGATGCGGGTCTTCAAGATCACCAATTATCCCTGAAATCAGGTCATTCATTCTGAATGGGCAAAATACCCACCCTTTCAGGGCAGCGCATCGTTCACCGACATTTTCCTTCGGCATTTCTTTTTTGTAAACCGGTGCAAACATGATGGTTCCGGGTTGAACAAGAGTGTCTGTTTCCTGTTTCAGTTTAACTTTTTCAGTGATGGTTACCAAATCGTTTTCGCAAGCCATTTTCATGGCTTTATTTCTGACAGGTTCAGTGTAACCGTCGAAACCGAATGCATTCAGATTTCTGCCCGAGAAAGGTTCGATGAAGAGCACGGATGTATAAATTTCGCGTTCACCCTCTGGTTTTACCCTGAAATCGGGAAAACCTTCGTCTCTTATTCGTTGTTCAAATCCGGCAAGACTTTTTGGGTGGATTTTAATAACATAACCAATTCCCTGAATCCCCGGCAATTCGGTTAACGATTTATTGATTGACTGGAACGTTTTCCACTCAATACGCGAAATAGAATCAGATGCTGCGATAAAGGCTGCGCTGTTGTATAAAACCTGTTCATTGGCTTTCAACTGGCTGAAAATTTTGTTTTCGTATTCCTGGCAAGTGTTTTCGAAGGCTTGTTTTTTTATAAGTTTTAAGTCTTTATAGGCCAAAAAGGTGATGATAAAAGTGACTGTAATTCCAAGGATGATTACCAGAAGCGGCAAAACGTGAAAGCTGTATTTAATGTAATTTTTCATACGTATTTGAAAGGTTAGTTCAGCATGATAATATTTATGCACCAGGTTTCCATGGCTGGTTTGTTAAATTCTGATTTGTAAAAGAAAATTGCACCGGGCCAATATTTTTGTGTGATTTTTTCTTCATTGCATTTTAGTTAGTGTCAGGTAATATTAATAAAAAAACATAAGCTAAAACCTGAATAATTTACATTATTCTGAGTTTGATTTGTCACAAACAAAGATTTAGCTATTTTTGCAAACCTGTAAAAAAGGAAGCTGAATGGCCCTATAGTTCAAGGGATAGAACGGAAGTTTCCTAAACTTCAAATTCGCGTTCGAGTCGCGGTGGGGCTACAAAAGTCGCTGATTGTCAGCGGCTTTTTCTTTTTGAATCAGGCTTTGTATTAATTATTCAGTTAATTTTTTATCCGTTTCTTCTTCCGTTCTCGGTGGATAGCAGTTGGGAATAAAGGTCTGTTCTTCCATAGGTGGCCGCACATAACCCGATTGTTTGCAACGGGGCCCCATTTCAATTTTCAGCGGCTCAACTTCTTTTTTATAATCGATTAGTGACAATAGATGCCGGATACAATTTAACTGGGCAATGTGCTTATCGTCGCTTTCAACAACATACCACGGGGCCTGTTTGGTGTCGGTGTAAGCAAACATTTCATCTTTCGCCTTGGAATATTCCACCCATTTATCCCGCGACACCAGGTCCATCGGGCTGAATTTCCATTGTTTGGTTGGTTTTTGCAGCCTGTTCAGAAACCGTTTTTCCTGTTCCTCCTCGCTTACCGAAAACCAGTATTTGATAATAATAATCCCCGAACGCATCAACATTCTTTCGAAACTGGGGCACGACCGCAGAAACTCCCAGTATTCCTCCTCTGTGCAATAACCCATTACTTTTTCAACTCCGGCACGGTTGTACCAACTCCGGTCGAAAAAAACAATTTCGCCTCCCGCCGGCAAGTGCTGAACATATCGTTGAAAATACCATTGTGTTTTTTCGCGTTCGGTCGGAACTCCCAGCGCCACAACCCGCGAGATTCTCGGATTCAGCGGTTCGGTGATTTTTTTGATAGCAGCTCCTTTGCCTGCGGCATCTCTTCCTTCGAAAAGAACCACCACTTTAAGTTTGTTTTCTTTGATCCAGTTTTGAAATTTCACCAGTTCTATAAACAGGCTTTTCAGTTCTTTTTCATAGAATTTTCTCTTAAGCTTGCCCGATTTACTCCAGATACTCTTTTCCATTGGTTCTGATTTTTAATAAATTTTGTAATAGATATTTCAATTTGCTGCATTTCTTACAAAACGATTTATAACCAAATCAGGTAATAAATCACAGATATAATAATCCCGGAAACAAAAAGGCCGATGAATCCTGTGATTATGGGTTGTTTAATTGTTTTACTCCCCAGCGAAATGGCGTAAAACATTTTCATCAGGTTATTACTGTTAGTGGCATTGATAATTGCCAGCGCCACAGTGGCCGTTTCGATATTATTTTGCTGAACAAGAAAGAGCAGGAACGGATCGACATCAAAAATACCTACAATAAATGCCAGTCCTGTCACGCCAGTGCTGCCGTAGTTTTTCATGGCAAACTCGGTGATAAGCCCGAATACCACAAAAAGTACCCCGAAAATGATGGCAGTTTTCATTTCCAGCGGATTCTTATTCAGAACTTTGCTGCTCACTTTTTCAACCGGTTTGTTCTCTTTTCTGAATTTTCTGATCACCAGTTTTGAAAACAGAAAAGCGATAGCCGACATCAGTAAAAGCGGAACAGCCAGGTAGTGCCCCACGATCGGATTAAAAATATAAACCAACACCAAAACCCTCAGGTACATCAGGCATGATGCCAGTAAAATGGCCGATGCCGACATGATTCCTGTGCCTTCTTCTTTCTCGCGACGGGCCAGGATAATTGTGGTGGCAGTGCTGCTGTAAATTCCGCCCAAAACACCGGTTAACAAAATGCCCGATTCGGGGAATATGAATTTTTTGATCAGGTAACTCAGGTACGAAACTCCGGAGACTACAACAACTGCCAGCCAAAGATTGTAAGGCGAAACCGGGATATATTCCGAAATGTTCTTTTCGGGCAACAATGGAAGAACAACCCCCGCAATGGCAATAAAAACACCCAATGTGATAAACTCTTCTTCAGAGGTTTTTTCAGAAAGTGATTTGAATTTGTCTTTCATTTCGGTTAAAATGAAAATGGAAACCACAAACGAAAGTACAAGCCACTCGGGCTGAGTGTAAACCAGAAATGCGAGACAATAGGTGAGCAGTGCCAGCAACGATGAGGTAAGCCCAAATTCTTTGAGCATTTGGATTTTCATAAAATACTGGATTCCCATGAAAATCCCCAGAATCACAAAACCTGTGAGAAAAGGGATCAGGCTTTCGGGATTAGCAATAAACAATACAAAACCCAGCAGCCCAATGAACGAAAAAGTACGGTCGGTGCCAAACAACAGGCTGTGGTCGTGCTCTTTGTGGTGACTTCGTTGCGACAGCCCAATCAGCAAGGAAAAAATCAGTACCAGTAAAAAGTTGGCAATCTCAACAGGCAGCAATGATTTCAGATCCATTTTGGTTGTTTATAGTTAATTGGCTTTATAAAAATAAACAAATAAATGTGATAACGATTCGGAAGTTAAAATTGGACAGAATCCGGTTAATCGATTATTTTTGATGTTGTAACACTACTGAATTCAATGAAAGCAAAATTTTTATTTTTTCTGTTTGTTGTTTGCCCGGTATTGTTGACGGCTCAGTTTGCCAACCATTGGTCGCAGAATTTCAGTGAAGAGTCATCATTGGTGGCAGGTGCTGTTGTTGGCGGCGGGGCAGGGTCTTCAGCTATTTACTATAATCCTGCTACCATTTCCGAAATCAGCGATACCCGTTTATCGCTTAATATGAGTATTTATTCGTATGATTATCTGAAATATAATAATGCTCTTGGACACAATTTAGATCTTTACTCTTCGAGGTTATTCATGGTGCCAAGGAATGTTTCGTGGATGGTAAAGTCGACACGTTACCCAGGCTGGAGTTTTGAGCTGGCTTATATGAGTGTGGCCAATTTTAACGCTGAAAGCATGGGAAGTGTTGATAAGAATATCGATCTGCTTACGTTTTTACCCGGAACCGAGCGATATACCACCTATTCTTATACCCGGACCGAATTTCGAAATGACTTCCTGGGATTCGGCGGATCGAAAAAACTAAGCGAAAGCTTTTATTTTGGCACCAGTTTGTTTATCTCCTTTAAATCATATTACTCAACTTATATAACCGACCTGAATGCATATCCGCTGGAGCCGGTTTTTGTTAACGGGGAGGAAATTCCTTTTTATACAGCATCGTATAATGACAATGGAGTGATGAAATTTAATGACTACCGGGGGTTAATGAAATTCGGGATTTTGTTTGTAAAACCCAGGTTTAGTGTGGGAATGAATTTTACAACACCATCAGTCGGAAAAGTTTATAGTGATGGCAAAAGGATAATGAGGGAACGGAGTCAGAGTAATATAATAAATCCGGACACTGGCACCCCAATGGAAAATTATTATATAATGGATTATGCTGAAGTTAAAGATGTTAAAGTCAATTCAAAAACCCCGCTATCGCTTTCGGTGGGAGCTACTATTTACAGCAAAGATCGTAAACAGGTTTTTTATTCAACACTCGAATATTTCGCTGGAATAGATCCGTACCGGATGGTTCAGACCGAAGAAAACCCTGAACTTTCCGGCGGGAATGTACTCGAAAACAGGGATAACAGCGATTGGCTTACCTGGGTCGATGGCGCTAATCCGGTATTAAATGCAGCAATTGGGATGCGGTGGTATCTGAAAGAAAATTTAATGTTCCTGGGCGGTATTAAAACCAATTTCAGTTATAAAAAGGACCTTGATTTATATCCGTTTCAGAATGATTTATCGGTTAAAAGTGTTGATTTTGACTACTATCATTTATCCGGTGGATTATCGCTTCGAATTTGGGGTCAGGATCTGACTGCCGGTATTCAATACAAACTGGGAATAAGCCAAAACCAGACTCAGTTTGTCAATGTCAGTGATCCGGTAGAATTTAACTTTACCGAATTAAAAGCACTTCAGGGAACCAGACAAAAAGAAATGGATTCATATGTGAATTCGTTTACTTTGGTTGTTGCGGCAACCTTCAACTTCTCGAAACAGAAAAAGAATTAGCATTTTCTCAGGTTCCGGTTTTTGTGCAGAAATAAGTCAAATGGGCGTATTTATTTCTTCCTCGTTATTATGGTAGGGTGATTCAAGTTTTCGTCCGCCGTAAGGAAACCGCTGCGACATAATATTCAGAATTTCGTTGGCTGTGCTTTCGATAGGTTTATTAGAAACATTGATTACGGTAAAACCTCCTTTATCAAAAATAAACATGGCATTTCTGATTTCTTCCCTGACGGCTCTTTCGTCAATGTAGGTTTCGTCCTGGTGATTATTCCAGCCCATCAGCCGCTTTTTACGATGAGCGATTAATTGTGAAACCGAAATGTGTAACCCGAAAACACGTTGCGGATCGACTTTAAAAAGTTCGTCGGGAGGTGCAATTCCATGAACCAAAGGCACATTTGCTACTTTCCAGCCATACATGGCCAGATAAACGCTCAAAGGTGTTTTTCCTGCTCTCGAAACGCCGGTCAGTATAATTTCAGCATTATTAAGTCGTTCAGGGCTCATTCCATCATCGTGAGAGAGTGTATATTCAATCGATTCGATACGGTCGAAATACTGGTGATTCAACTCACGATATAAACCGGGATACATCAAGGGTTTTATCTGGGTTGCCTCATCCAGAAATCCGGCAAGTTTGCTGAAAAGGTCCACTTCCCTTACGTTAAATTCGGAACAATACTGCAAAACCTTATCGCGGAGAATGGTATTAACCAAAGTATGAACAATAATTCCCCCGTCTGTTTTGGCTTTTGTAACCACATCAAATATTTCATCTTCCTTTGTAACATTCGGAACGATAATAACCGGAATGTTATTATTAGGATATTGAATAAGAAGAGCTTGCACCACATTGTTTCCGGCCATTCCCCGGCCACCGGAAACAACATAAATAGGAGGTGGTATTTCTTTTAAATGTGTTTTCATGACCCACTTTTTAAGCTATAACAATTATAATTTACAACGGTTTATTAATTCGGCCCTTCAAACGGGGCAATGCAAAACGTTAAATATAATTCAGGTTTTGCCAGGTTGGCAATATTTTCAGGATACTTTTTGTTATGTTAATGAATCATTACGAAACAAAGCCTTCAATAAAGCAAAATCATTCATGAATTGCCTTTTTGTATCTGTTTCATGGGTTTTATGATCACCTCTTTTTCGCACGACGGGCAAATGTAAATTTCGCAGCCGGTGCAGGCAAAACAGTTGCTGCAGGCACGTGGCACATCGTAGTTTGAAAACCGGAAGCCACAATTACCACATTCATATATTTTCTCTTTTCGTGGCGCAATCATTTTGAAAAGTGTTTTACAAGCTTAAAAACCACAAAAATTGTTACCAGCGTAAAAATGATTGAGGCTCCGGATGGAATGTCGATCCACCACGAAATAAGCAAACCTGAAAAAGTTCCTGCAAACGCAAAAAGCGTTGACAACCGGATCAGCTTTTTGAAATCGGAAGTGAAAAGGTTGGCAGTGGCCTGTGGAAGCGTGAGGAGCGAAAGTATCAGGATGATTCCAACCACCCTGATGTTCAAAACCACGGTGAGGGCAACCAGTGTAATGGTCAGATAATTGAAAAAAGGAACCTGCAAACCGGCCGTCCGCGCAAATTCTTCGTCGAAGGCAATGTAAAGAATAGGTTTGTAAAAAAAAGTAAATGCCAGAATAATAACAAGAACCAGCACAAACATCCACCAAAGTTCGCTGGTGGAAACGGTGAGAATATTTCCGAAAAGATAGCTCATCAGGTTTGGAGTGTAACCAGGGGTGAGAAATACAAACATAATTCCCAGCGCCATTCCCAGCGACCACCAGATGGCGATGGATGAATCTTCACGAACGCCCGCCACTTTGGTGAAAAACTGGATTCCCAGTGCCGAAAGAATCGCAAAAATCAAAGCGCCAAGCAACGGTTCAAACCCGAGAAAAAAAGCAAGTCCGATTCCGCCAAAAGAGGCGTGTGTGATTCCTCCGCTGATAAAAACAAGACGGCGGGCAACAATGTAGCTACCGATAATACCACACGAAATACTGGCAAAAACTGCAGCCACCAGCGCTTTTATAAAAAAACTGTATTGGAATAGTTCGGTTATTGAATTCATACGCCGTAGTTTTTTGAAGTTTTCCGTCTCACGGCGTGCGAAACAAGCTTAATCGGACAATTATAACTGTCGAGTTGTTCCTGGGTGATCTGGTTTTCGGGATGGTAGTGCAGACCGCCGTTCATGCAGGCGATTGTTTTTACATGCCCCGAAATTGAACTGACATCGTGCGAAACAAGAATGATCGCCATCTTTTCGTTCAAAAATTGCAGCTTTTCGTAGAGTTCTCCCTCAAAAGTGTTGTCAACAAAAGTATCGGGCTCATCAAGTAAAAGAATTTTCGGGTCGCTGATCAATGCCCTGCAAAGAAAAACCCGCTGCATTTGTCCGCCCGAGAGTTCGCCAATGGCTTTTTGGCTGATTCCTGCAATGCCAGATTCTTCCAGAATTTCGGTTACTTTTTGTTTTTCTTTCACCGAATTTTCTTTTCCACGGTTTAGTATCAAACCTGAGCGAACAACGTCAAAAACAGTAATCGGAAATTTTTTGTCAATGTTTTTTATCTGTGGAAGATAGCCAATGGATTTTCTGTCGGAGATGCTTTCATCTAACTCAATACTTCCTGACAGAGGTTGCAAAAGCCCTGAAATTACTTTCAGTAATGTGGTTTTTCCTCCTCCGTTCGGCCCGATCACACCAATATAATCATTGTTGAAAACCTTCAGGTTAACATGGCGGATTACCGGAATCTTATTGTATCCGGCCGAAAGATCGTTTATTTGAATCAGCGGGTTCATTGAAAGTTCTTCACAAAAATATGTGTCATTTCCAGCAGGTTTTCTGCCCAGGCCGGGTCAAGCGGTCGAACCTGCACGACTTCACCTTTGTTTTCTTCGGCAAAAACACGCGCCTGTTCGCGGTCAATTTCTCCCTGTATATAAATTGCCTTAATATTTTCCTTTTTTGCGAGTTTTGTCAATTCTGCCATTCGTTGAGGGGTGGGCTCTTTACCTCCGCTTTCAAGCGAGTGCTGCTCAAGTCCGTAATCACGGGCAAAATAGGAGAGGCTTGGGTGAAACGTAATAAATTTTCTGCCTGAATAATTTGCCAGCAGTTTTCTTATTTCAATATCGAGTTCGTCGATTTCTTTTACAAACTCAAGGTAATTGGTTTTGTATTTCAGACTTTGATCGGGGTTCAAATCCGAAAGCTCCTTCAATATTTTCGCTGCCATTTCTTTTACCAGCGCCGGAGAAAGCCAGGTGTGCGGATCGGTTCCCGTTTTCAGGGTTTCGCCGTCAATGGTTTGCGTCTGTATAAGGTTTAATCCTTCAGAAAGGTCAACAATTTTCATTTTTGGGTTGATCTCTGCAACTTTATCTTTCGACGATAATTCAAAACCGATGTATCCAATTCTGAACCACAAGGGTGAATCGGAAATTTCTGCCAATTGTGATGGAGTCAGCGAATAGGCTGCCGGGCTGGTTCCGGGCGGAATCAGAACATTCACTTTAAAATCATCTCCGGCAATTTTCTCTACAAATGTTTTTTGTGGCAAAATGCTCACAAGGATGTTTCGTGATTGTTTTATTTCTTCTTTTTTCTGAGTACCGCAACCCAGCAAAAAAAGAATCATGAAAATAAGTATGGAATATTTCATCGTATCTAAAAATTATCAATGTTTGTCAGTTTATTTATTTTCAACCTTCTCTTTTTTAGGAGGAACCGGGTCGTAACCTGATGTTCCCCAGGGATGACAACGCGCAATGCGTTTTGTTGCAAGCCACACTCCCTTGAATGGCCCATGAATTTTAATAGACTGCAGGGCGTATTCAGAGCAGGTTGGATAATGCCTGCACGATGCCGGGGTAAGCGGAGAGATGGCGTATTTATAAAAATAAACAGGAACCAGTAATATCCACCCGATAAATTTCAATATTGCCTGAAAAATTGATCGCATAATCAGCAAAATTAAAATATTAAATGGAGTAACATCCATTTTTAACTATGGCTGAGATATGGCGATATATATTAACTTTGCAACTTTCAAAAAAACCAGTTTAAATTTTCAGTAATGGCATTTAAAAAAGCTGCAATCGGGATTGATATAGGAGGTACCAATACTGTCATCGGAGTTGTTAATCCTGATGGTAAAATAATGGTTAAAAGCAATATAACTACACCGGGACATGGTGATGCAGAGAAATATGTTGCCGATCTTTCTGAAGCAGTGAATGAATTAATCAGTTCGGTTAAATTGCTGAACGAAGAACTGGAAATTGCAGGAATCGGAATTGGTGCACCGGGTGCCAATTATTATACCGGAACCATAGAATATGCCTCAAATCTTTCATTTAATGGCGAAGTCCCGCTGGTGAAACTTTTACGTGTTTATTTCCCGTCGCTTAAAGCAATTGTGATGACAAACGATGCAAATGCCGCAGTTTTGGGTGAGATGATTTATGGCGGGGCAAAGGGAATGAAGAATTTTGTGATGTACACGCTTGGAACCGGAGTTGGCAGCGGCGTTGTGGTGAATGGCGATGTAGTTTACGGAAGCGACGGTTTTGCCGGTGAATGTGGCCATACTATGCTGGTTCCCGGCGGACGTCCCTGCGGTTGTGGAACCCCGGGACATCTTGAGGCCTATTGTTCTGCCACCGGAATGAAACGCACAGCATTTGAGTTATTAGCCCAGTATAACGATTGTAACAGTCTTTTGGCTGATAAGTCGTATCGCGAACTCGATTCAAAAATGATTTTTGACGCAGCTATAAAAGGCGATAAAATTGCGCTCGAAGTTTTTGAGAAAACAGGTTACTGGCTGGGAATCGGTCTGGCTGACACTGTGCATTACCTGAGTCCGGAAGCCATTTTTCTGTTTGGCGGCCCTACAGCAGCCGGCGATCTGATTTTCAAACCCACCAAAGAAAGTATGGAAAAACACTTGCTGCCGTTTTATAAAAACAAGGTGAAAATTTTGCCCTCTGAACTAAAACCCGGTGATGCTGCCATTCTTGGTTCAAGTGCCCTTGTCTGGAAAGAATTGGAAAAATAAAATCATCACATAAAAACTGAAAAGCGTGATATTATCCTTTTTTTTCATTTTTTTCAAAAATTTTTACCATTCAAACAGCCCGGTTAATCACATTTCCTATCATTAGTTGTTGAATTAATAATCATTGTTGAAATATTCATCAACTGCGTTAACTTTCAGGTATCCAGTTGTTTATTTGACAATTGAAATATCAGTGTTTAATAATTCAACAAACGATGCAATTCAAAAATTGAACAGATTGTGATCTAAATATCAGTAATTCAAAAGAATACGTTCCTGTTTCTTCTTTGGCATTCATTTTGGCTAACCTGTTTTCAGGTTATAAAACCAAAATCGAAAGAGATAAAACAGTTCAATAAATAGTATTCTTATGAAAACTTTAAAAATTTTTACAACAATGATGGCTGTTCTGCTTCTGGCAAACATTTGTGCAGCCGAAAATGAACAGACAACCGTTCAGGATGAAAAAATTACCATTGTAAGTCAGCCTGAACTGAGTAGCCTGGCAACAATCTGGGCAACTGGTTATGAAAAAAGCAGTAATGCGAAACTGACCATTGTCACGCAGAATCCTGATGAACAGCAATCCGCAAATACATTTTACCTGGTTGACGAAAACAGCGCTTTATTAAACAATGGAGCCAACTGGAAAATGGTGGCCGCACACGATGTGGTAGTGGCAATCATGAATTCAGGGAATCAGGAGATCGAGCATTTGAACAAACAGGGTGTTACTTCAGAAAGCCTTTCTTTGGCATTTAAAGGGAAAGTTACCTGGAATCAAATTGTTAAAGGGTCATCAGCTAATCAGGTTAAATGCTACATTGCAGATACTCCTGATGTTATTGAAAAAACAGGCGAATTCACCGGAATTGCTCAGGAAAATATTTCAAAAGAAACATTGTTACCGGTTGCTGATTTGCTGGTTAAAGTTCAGAAAGATGCAAATGTGATTGGTCTTTGCAAACTGTCTGACATTGTTAAGCATGGTGAAAATGCATTTATTCAGGGTATTGCCCTGGTTCCGATAGATAAAAATAAAAATGGCCTTCTTGACCAGTTTGAAAATATCGGCCAAAACCCGGCAGTTTTTTCAAGAGGGGTTTGGATTGGAAAATATCCACGTGAATTATGCGGTGATATTTTTCTGGTTGCATCCGAAAAACCTGTGGGGCAAGCCAATCTTGATTTCCTAAGTTATGTATTGAACAACGGACAAACCCAATTTAAAGACGCCGGATTTGCTGTGCTTACCGGAAGGGAAAAAACCATTGCACGTGCCACATTTTCCAACCTGGCGGAAACTCCCGCGATACCGGAAGCTAAATCAGGAATTTCAAGAGGTTTATTAATTGGTGGAATTCTGGTTCTGGCTTTAATCGCACTGGTTGTTTTTCTGTTTGCAAGACGCAGAAACACATCAGAAATCAGTGGAGAAGATCTGGAAATTGCCCCCGTATTAAGCGAAAAAAATATCAGGTCGCCCAAAGGATTGTATTACGGGAAATCGCATACCTGGGCTTTTATGGAACCGGATGGATTGGTAAATGTGGGCGTTGATGATTTCATGAAACGGGTAACAGGTACTATTACTCAAATCAAATTCAGAGAACCTGGTGAAAGAATCAGAAAAGGTGAAAAACTTTTTACATTGGTTCACGAAGGGAAGCAACTTGATATTTATTCTCCAATCACCGGTTTTATCAGGGAACAAAACCAGGTGCTGCTGAAGTCACCGGCAAAACTGAATACTTTTTCGTTTACCGAAGGTTGGATTTATAAAATTGAACCCGCAAACTGGCTGAAAGATACAGGCTTTATGTTTATGGTCGAAAAATACAGGGAATGGCTCGATGATGAATTCACCCGCCTGAAAGATTTTCTGGCCAATACAGCCAACAACAACCAGCTTGTTTACCAACACATTGTTTTACAGGACGGCGGTGAACTGAAAGATGAAGTTCTTGCTGATATGGAACCTGAAATCTGGGAAGAATTTCAGACAAGATTTTTGGACGTGTCAAAATAAGTAAACTAATAGACTGAAAACAAACCAATAAAACTTTTAGTTGTGAGTATAAATCGGAGAAATTTTTTCAAAGTTGTCGGTGTCACTGGTTTAACAGTAATCGGGATGAAAGCTGCCGGAGAAAATTCGAAAGCAACTGATGACACTGAATTTCACGGAGTATTGTATGATTCATTTGCATGCGTAGGCTGTAGGAATTGCGAAAACGCCTGCGCCGAAGCACACAACTTTCCGTTACCGCAGGATGAACTGGTGGCAGGTGTTTTAAGAAAAACCAGCGAAACCCAACGATGTGTAATTAATGCCTACAACACACCCAACGGCGAGGCTTATATGCGTACCCAGTGTATGCATTGTAACGAACCGGCGTGTGTGGCTGCCTGTCTGACAAAGGCGATGTACAAAACCAAGGAAGGGCCGGTTATCTGGCGTGAAGACAAATGTATGGGTTGCCGGTATTGTATGGTTTCGTGCCCGTTTGACGTGCCGAAATTTGAATACCACAGCGCCAATCCGAAAATCCAGAAATGTGACATGTGTTACGACAGAATTATCGAAGGTAAAATTCCGGCCTGTGTTGAAAACTGCGGAGTGGCGTTATTCTATGGAACCCGTCGCGAATTGATTGCCGAAGCACGCAAAAGAATTGTGGAAAACCCGGGTGTTTATGTCGACAAAGTTTATGGAGACACAGTGGCCGGAGGAACAGGCTGTTTGTACCTCTCTTCGGTGCCGGTGAATGAACTCGGAATGAAGACAGATCTTCAAAACGCATCGTACCCTGCGCTTACTAAGGGATTTTTGTACAGTGTTCCTTCAGTATTCGTACTCGTTCCAACCTTGTTGTTAGGAATCAGCAAAGCGACCAAAAACAAATCTGAAAATAACGAAGAAGATGAATAGTCAGGCTGCAACCGCTGTAACCAACAGCAAAACTCCATCAATGTGGAGGTTTCTTTTAAGCGAAATGAAACCCAGGGGAAAATGGTTTACCTGGTTTAACGTGATCTCAATTCCGGTGATAATTACCGGGCTAGTTCTGATTGTAATCCGATTTGCAAACGGAATTGGTGCAGTTACCAATTTAACACAGGAAGTTCCATGGGGACTTTGGATCGGGTTTGATGTGGTTACCGGCGTTGCTTTTGCCGGTGGCGCTTACATCCTTACATTTCTGGTTTATATTCTGAATCAGAAAAAGTTTCACTCCATTGTCAGAGTCACCGTTCTGAATGGCTTTCTGGCGTATCTTTTTTATGCCGGTGCACTGTTGCTCGATCTTGGCAAACCCTGGAATGTAATCAACCCGATTATTGGTAACAGCTTCGGAACTAACTCGGTATTATTCCTGGTTGCCTGGCATTTTCTGCTTTACATGCTGGCCGAACTAATCGAGTTTTCGCCTGCAATTGCTGAATGGCTGGGTGCCCGCCGGGCACAGAGAATCCTCTCAGGTATGACCCTGGCTGCAGTGATTTTCGGAATCACACTTTCCACTTTGCACCAGTCGGGTTTGGGAGCCCTGTTTCTGATGGCAAAAGAAAAAATTCACCCGTTATGGTATTCCGAGTTTATTCCGCTCCTGTTTCTTGTGTCGAGTGTGTTTGCAGGTTTGTCGATGGTTATTTTCGAAGGATCGATCAGCAACAAGGTATTTTCAGACCAGTTAACAGAAAAAAACCACAAGGAACATAACGGAATTCTGCACAGTTTATCGGGCATTTGCGCAGTTGCCATGTTCGCCTACCTGTTTTTACAGGTGCTGAACTTCATTCATAATAAAAGATGGGATTATTTAAATACACCAATGGGATACTGGTTCTTAACCGAAATCATCGGGTTCGTTATTTTACCAATGATCCTGTATTTCTACAGTTACCGGGTAAAGAATATTACTCTTATTAAAGTGGCAGCCGTGTTAACCATGTTGGGAATTATTCTGAACCGGCTGAATGTTTCGGTAATCGGTTTCAGGTGGGATGCCGCTGTCAGGTACGTACCCTCGTGGATGGAAATTGTGGTGACACTCACCATCATTTTTATCGAAATCTGGATTTTCAGATGGATTGTGACCCGGATGCCGGTTTTGAGAGAATCGCCAGCCTGGGCGCGAAAAGAACATTAATCAGAATTAAATTTTAAATCGATATAAAAAATGGAAGGTTTTACTTACACCAACATTTTTGAGACCAAGGGAATTGAGTACCTGGTTATCATTACATTCTTTCTTGTTTTGGTTCCCTTCTGGTTTTTACTGAACAGGAAAAGAAAAGCATCCGAAAAGGCAGAGGAACACCTGTTGCTTACTGCTGGTTCGTTTGTGGTACCGAAAGGTATTTTCTTCAGCAAATTTCACTCGTGGGCGCATTTGCAAACCGATGGACTTGCAAAAGTGGGAATCGATGAATTTTTACTCCGGATTACGGGCAGTGTGAATTACCTGCTTCTGAAAGAACCCGGCGAATGGGTCAGAAAAGGGGAAGTTCTGATAATGGTGGAACATGAAGGCAAAAAGTTGGAGGTTCTGTCGCCGCTTACCGGAAAAATCGAAAAGGCCAACAGCACAGGATTTGCCGACAGTCATGATACCACCGACCCGGCTTTTTACAAAAACGGCTGGATTTGTATGATCCAGCCAACGAACTGGAAAACAGAAACTGTTTCGTGTTACCTGGCCGATGAAGCCTTGAATTGGTTTAACCAGGAACTGAAAAGGGTAAAGGATTTTATTGCCGAATCGGTGAAGTTTATCTCGCCCGACTCTGTTCAAATTGTGATGCAGGATGGCGGTGAACTTTACGACCAGCCACTGACAGAGTTTCCGCGCGAAGTATGGAATAACTTTCAGGAACAGTTTCTTTCGTGAACAAGAATCCTGCTAACCTCAGGATATAACCCAACGGACAGCAGAATTCATTTTTGCTGTCCGTTTTTATAAAATTAATCCAATCAGAATCCCTGAATTTTCAGATACACAACCCCTGCGAAATCAAATTTTTAAAGCTAATTTTATCGCATCAATTCAACTGAGAACCGACATCATGTTCCGAACCGGAAAAAAGAAAAATAAAAAGTCTGACGAATCTCCCTTAAAAACAACTTACGTGAAATTTCGATCGTCAATTTACGGGCGGGTGGTGCTTATTACAACCCTTTCCACGTTTTTCCTTTTTGTTTCTTTCAGTGTAATTTTCCGTTCGGTTTACGAAAATTACATGAAATCGGTAATAACCGAGAATGGGAACAATATCGGCTACCTGGTTGAAAGTTCACTTTACCAGGCTATGCTCGAAAACGACCAGGAAACGCTGCAACATACACTGAACCTGATAAATACAATGTCAGGAATCGACAATGTAAGTATGTACGACAAGGATAATAACCTGGTTTATACATCGATTCTTGACGATACAATGCCACACAGCGACCCCGATTGCAACAGATGTCATGCAGATATCAACAACCTTTTTTCGTACGACAAAAAATCGTACCGCATTGTAGATGCAACCAGCGAATGCATTATGAATCCCGGAAACGAAAACATCAGGCATTTGCTCATTAAATCGCCAATTCTGAATAATCCTTCGTGTTCAACAACCGAATGTCATGCCCACAAACCTGAAGAAAAAGTGCTTGGATCGCTTATAATTAAAATGCCGTTGGAAGAACTTGATAATTCACTCAAAGAATCAACCACCGACTTTTTTATCCTCGCCGCATTGATCACGATTTTTCTGATTCTCTTTTTGATTGTTTTTACGAACAAGAAAATTAAAAAGCCCATCTACGAAATTATCAGGGCCAGCG
>CAZXVT010000092.1:0-18110 GCA_964644015.1 uncultured Maribellus sp. | reverse complement strand
GCGCGGAAACCTGAATACTGGTACAGTTGAAAATGGTACTCCTCCGGTAAAATTCGGGGAAAACGAAAACCTGAAATGGAAAGTTGAAATTCCGGGGAAAGGCCACGCCACGCCTGTTGTTTGGGGTGACAAAATTGTTGTGCAAACCACTGTTGCCACCAGTGAAAAAGGAGAACGGCAGCCGAAGGAGTTGTCGGAAGGCGAACAACGAATGTCGGGTGAAAGCACCGAATTTGTGCACGATTTCAAAGTAATTTTAATTGATTTGAACACCGGGAAGACAATTTGGGAAAAAACGGTTGCCCGCGAGTTACCGGAAGAAAACACACACAACCTGGGTAGCTGGGCCTCAAATTCGCCGTGTACTGATGGCGAACATATTTTTGCCTACTTCGGATCAAGAGGAATTTATTGTCTTGATTTCGCCGGAAATATCATCTGGCAGAAAGACTTTGGACAAATGACCAAACACATGAGTTTCGGGGAAGGTGAATCACCTTATCTTTATAAAGACAAGCTATTTATACAATGGGACCACGAAGGGGAATCGTTTGTGGTGGCATTGAATAAAAATACAGGTGAAGAAATCTGGAAATCTCAGCGCGATGAAAAAACATCGTGGACCACACCGCTTGTGGTTGAAGTAAATGGCCAACCACAATTAGTTACAGTTGCCACCAATCAGATCAGAAGTTATGATGCAAAAACCGGGAAAATTATCTGGACCAGTACCGGAATGACACGAAACTGTATTCCAAATCCGCTTTATGCCGATGGAATTCTGTATGTTATGAGCGGATTTCGTGGCAGCGCTCTGCAGGCGATTGATATTGCCCAGGCAAAAGGCGATATCACCGGAACTCCCGCTGTGTTGTGGACTTATAACCAGGACACGCCTTATACGCCCGGTCCGCTGCTGATGGAAGGTAAACTGTATTTTTTAAGAGCCAACAATGCTTTTTTAACCTGTCTCGATGCAAAAACCGGGTCGGTGGTATATTCGAAAATAAAACTTGAAGGAATCAGCGATCTATATTCATCCATTTCAGGGGCAAACGGCAAAATCTACATTGCATCGGAGAATATTTGCCTCGTGATCAAAGCCGGCGAACAGTTTGAAATTCTTTCGGCCAACAAAATCGACGACAACTTTCACGCCTCACCGGTAATTTCGGGTAATAAACTAATTCTGAGAGGATTTGGTTCACTCTATTGTTTTTCGGAGTAAAAGAAGGAAACATAAAATTTAAAGGGCTGAATTTCACTGTTCAGCCCTTACTTTTTTCAGAAATTATCTGAGTTTACAAAGTTTCATGCTGTATTCCGTCAATATAAACCATGTCGCCAGTCTTCAGGTTGGCGGCATTGGCTTCATCGGTATCAATGTGCATCGCCAGTTTGTAAGTCGGACTAACTCTGATCAACACATCGCCAAAAATCAGTTCGCGGTCACCCATTACTTTTACCCTGACTGTTGCCTTATCTTTAACGCCATATTTTAGCGCATCTTCGGGGTGCATGTGAATGTGTCGTAATGCGCAAATTACGCCTTTGTCGATAGTCACAGAGCCGGCAGGTCCTTCGAGGGTGCATCCGGGTGTACCACCGAGGTCACCCGATTCGCGAATCGGCGGATGAATTCCCAGCTTAAACTGTTCGGTCATTGAAATTTCAATCTGGGTTTCTTTTCGCACAGGTCCTAAAACCCGCAATCGCTCAATATTTCCTTTTGGTCCCACTACTGTGAGCTGCTCTTTGCAGGCGAATTGTCCGGGTTGCGACAGATCGCTGTGCCATGTAAGTTGATGTCCTTTACCAAACAAGGCTTCAACATGTTCCTGCGACAAATGAATATGATGTGCTGAAACTTCCAATAAAAAAGGTTCAGTCTGCTGTGTTTTTCTAACTTCTTTTAAATAAGAACGACTGATTGCACGCAGCGTTTCACGGGCAATCATTTTCTCTTCGTCGGTTGGTACAATCAATACTTTTACAGGCGAATCATCAGCCGAAATCACGCTCACTCCTCCGTTAAAACCATCTGCTTCACGGTTTTTCTTGTCATCGAGATGAATTCCCATGCACTGCAAACCCTGTAAAGCAAGCGACCGGACCCCCGGACTGCCTTGTCCGATACCCCCTGTGAAAATAAGCACATCTGTTCCGCCCATGGCCGCCATGTAGGCACCAATATATTTTCTGATTCGATAACTGAATGCTTTTAGCGCAATCAGAGCACGCGTGTTTCCGTTTGCAGCTGCTTCCTCAATTTCACGCATATCGCCTGATATTCCTGAAAGACCCAATAACCCGCTTTTTCGGTTCAGCAACTGATCAATATCGGCAGTCGAAAGTCCTTCTTCGCGCTGAAGATAAGTGATTACACCGGGATCCAAATCACCTGAACGGGTTCCCATTATCAATCCCTCTCCGGGCGTAAATCCCATGGTTGTATCTACCGAACGTCCGTGTTCCACCGCAGCAATTGATGCGCCATTCCCCAGATGGCAACTGGTTATTTTCAGTTCGTTGATTCTTTTCTGAAGGAAGCGCGAAGCTTTCAGACAAACATATGAATGTGAACTTCCGTGAAATCCATAACGGCGGACACCATGTTTTTCATAATATTCATAAGGCAAACCATACAAATAGGCATACGATGGCAAAGTTGAATGAAATGCTGTGTCGAAAACCGCCACGTGCGGAACCGAAGAAAACACTTTTCTGGCTTCCCTGATTCCGGCAATATTTACCGGGTTGTGTAACGGCGCTAGTGGATTCAGTTTTTCAAGTTCGTCCAGAATCTCGTCGTTTACAACAATCGATTCGCTGAATTTTTCTCCGCCATGAACCATTCTGTGACCAACCACACTGATGTCAGCCGGATTTTTTATTACCCCCGTTTTTTTATCCGAAAGAACTTTTAATATCGAATGAAGGGCTTCAGAATATCCACCTTTCTCCAATTCAATTTTTACTTCCCCGCGTGGACCTTTAAATTTCAGCAAAGTGCCTGACATTCCAATCCGTTCCACACCACCCGATGCCCTGTTCTCTTTATTTTCAGAATCGAAAAATGCATACTTTATTGATGATGAACCACTGTTAATAACCAGTATCTTTTCAGGTCTTTCTCCTTTCAACATTAAAGCTGTGGGGTCGTCGCCGGTTTGTAAGGTGAGTGATGCTTTATTCGGATCTTCGGCGAGTTGTTTTATGCGATCCATAATGGTTTTTGAAACATACTGTAAGAAAACAGGTTCTGACATCAGAACCGACTGAAAAACCTCGACAGGTATTCTTAATATTTTACAATGTGAATTAGCAATTAAATCAGCAATAATTCTTTCGCGTGACATTAAAGCCATTTCTCCGAAAGTATCTCCCTTTTTAAAAAAACCAACCTGTTTTTGAATACCGCCTTCAGCAACACCCGAAATCTTCAGCTCGCCTTCAAGTATTACACCCAAAAATGTAGCCTCTTCCCCTAATCTGATTACGGGTTCGTTGATTTCGTAATAAGCTATTCTTGACGCTTTAACAATCTCAATAATACGTTCTTCTGAAAGTTCTTTAAATAACAAAACTTTAGATTTCAGAAATTTTGCAATCGTGCCCGTCATTTTTTTACAGTTTTTTTAATTAAATCCAAAACAGGAATTAAACCATCCTTCAAAATCTTTACTATACCCTGAATTTTCAAACTTATGTTAAAATTTTAACAGAGTTTTTTAAAAGCCGCAAAGATAATCAACATTCCCGGTTTGATGTTTTCAAATGATATTAACTTTTGAGTAAAATGTTCAAGTAGTCCGCAAATAAAACAAAAATTAGTCACAGCCAAAAAATCAGGAAATAAGCAGGACCCAAATAATCGCCAGCAATGGACCCAATAAACCTATCAGTGTTCCTCCAATCCTTAAATCTTTTTGTTCAAGATATCCGGTACTGTAAACAATGGCATTGGGTGGCGATGAAACCGGTAAAAACATGGCGGTTGATGAAGCCAATGCGATAATGAGCGCCGCCTCAGCTTTAAATTCGGGCAATATTGCCATTCCAACCGGAATCATGATTGTACTGACAGCGGTGTTGCTCATGATATTTGAAACGATCATCGTCAGAAATGCAAAAATGAACATCATCACCAGTTTGTTGATTTCAAATGAAACCAGTTTTTGGGTGTAATGCTGAAGCAACCCGGTGTTTTCCAGTGCCAGACCAAGAGAAAGCCCGCCAGCCACAAGCAACAGCGTGTCCCACGGAAGATTCTGTACGTCTTTTCCTTCAAGAATCCTGGTTAATGTAAGGGTCACAAGCGGAACAGCGCAAATGGCTGCCACTTTTATTCCATGCAATGAAGTGGTAAGCCATAATCCGACAGTTACAAGAATAACACCTACCACAATTTTTCTTTGAAACAGCATTTCTTTTGGTATTTCGGTTCCATCACCGGTCGCAAGATTCAACGTGATCGGCTTATTCTTTTTAAGGAAAAGGCGGATGAGAACAAGACAACTGACTACCGTTAACAGTATTGAAATGGGTAAACCAAATAACATCCAGTTAATAAAATCGATTTCGATTCCGGCATTTTCAAGTGCACCAACTGCAATGGCATTTGGCGGTGTACCAATGATCGTTCCCATACCGCCTGTTGCCGCCGAGATGGGGATTCCCAGTAAAATTGCCTTTGTCACTCCCGAGTTTTTTCCCAAAACCGAAATCAGCGGAGTAACTGCAGCAATTACCATAGCCGCTGTGGCAGTGTTCGACATCAGGTTGCTGGCAACCATTGTGGTAACCATTAATGCCACCAATAAATTACGGGGTTTGCTACCCGCAATTTTCAGGGTAAAATTGAAAAGCGTTTCATCAAGTTTTGTTTTTGAGAGTGCCGAAGCCAGAAAAAAGCCACCGAGCATCAGCCAGATTACATTGCTGGAAAATGTCTGGGCGTATTTATCAATGTTTTCAGGTGCCGAATTCAGGTGTGGATTGCCAAGTGCAAAAACCAGAAATGCAATGATAAAAAGACTTACTGCAAATGCCGGTATTGCCTCTGTCAGCCAGAGTCCTACTGAAAAGAACAGCAGAAACATGACATACACCTGCGAATAGGTAAACCCGGGCTCTTTGATCAAAAGTGTGAGCACGGCAGCTATTAAAAAAGAAAGCAGGAATGAAACAATCCGCTTTCTTCTGACTGAATTTTTCATCCCTGCCTCCTTTTGTTTAAATTTTACTTGTCAGTGTTTCATCAGAAAATTCCGAGAGGTGAAACAAAGCCAATGGCAAAACGACCAGTGTTGATATCATTGACTGTTAAGTGGTCTTTTGCAAAATCAGAATA
Organism: uncultured Maribellus sp.; assembly: GCA_964644015.1. Classification (GTDB taxonomy): domain Bacteria; phylum Bacteroidota; class Bacteroidia; order Bacteroidales; family Prolixibacteraceae; genus Draconibacterium. Next base: position 12,757 of record CAZXVT010000092.1, on the reverse strand, counting down.
TTTATAAGATCTTCCGACATAGTTTGCATAAAACCGGATATTCAGGTCTTTGAACGGATAAACTTCAATGGTCGGGATAAATCCATAAGCAGTTCTGAAATGCTCATCGGCATCTTGAAAATATTTCCCTGCATCTTTCCAGTTGGCCACATCAACCATTCCGATAAATGCCAGATTAACTTTTTGACTTACCCTGTAATACAGGTGAAACCAATGCCCGACATATAAAGTATTTTCAAGGGCATACGGATAATCCGAACCACTATTTACCTGTTCGCTGATAATACCCGAACGATCGAGATCTTCCTGACTCCATTTGTAATCGTATTCAACCGAAAATTTTCCGAGTTTCAACTGGTTTCCCAGGGCAATGTAATTCATACCAGCCGGTTTATCTGTTTCGGTATTTCGTGCCTCGTTATGAAATGCATACGACCAAATGGTGTTGAATTTACCATCAAAAAGGCTTCCACGCCAGTTGGCAACAAGGGCCAAAGGCATTTTGCCTTCTTCATAATGAGGTTGTACTCCATAAAGATCATCGAACTTTTTTGTGCGCGAATCGAGCACCTGAAAGGTAAGCTGATGTTTTGATGCCACCATCCAGCTTAAACCCGCACCGGTGAGAAAATTATCAGCATATTCAATAATATCGGAATATTCATAAATATCAATCGGGTTGTAATCGAATTCATACGCACCCCAGTCGGCACATACTTTTCCAGCATAAATGCTCACTTTCGGCGAAACATCGACCCTGATAAAGGCCAGGTCGGTTGATCGACTGAAATTATCAAGCGATTCTGATGTTTGTGCTCTTGTATAGCGGTCGCGAAACCGGAAATACACTTTGTCGTGAATTTTCCCCTTTATTTCTAACCTGAACTGCTCCATCATGAAACGTGACTGAACAAAATCCCCACCACTGAATTCATTTCTGAATGCAAACCGGGTATTGGCAACCATGCTCATGTTTTTCAGCAATCCCTGTTTTTCCTCAGGAATAAGCGTTTTATACCATGTTGTGTCGCCGGCTTGTGGTTCTTTTACCTGGGCTGATATTACAATAGGCATCAGCACAAGAAAAATACTTAATACCTTGAAGATAAAAGCTTTCATAGCCCAATTTTAGTATTCGATATACAATTTCTGGATTTCGGGCAAGGTTCGTTTTTTCAATAAAGCAACTGATAATAAAATCCTTGCCTTTTGCGGATTCAGGTCATAGGAAGCAATTAAGCCTAATTCATCATCATTCACTTCCACATTTCTCCCAACATTACCCGTTGCAACCCTTGAACTGCGAACTACAACAACACCCTGTTTACTGGCTTTTGCACAGGCTTCGAGAGCAGCTTTCGGCATATTTCCGTTGCCTACACCTGCAATAACAATTCCTTTGGCACCACGTTCAACCGAGGCTTCAATCAAATCAGCAGGCATATCAACTCCACCGTATATAATATCAACCCGCGGAAGTGCAGTAACTCCTGATACATCAAATTCACTGTTTTTTCCGAATTTGCTGTAAGGAACACGATAAAATTCATTCACGCCGTAGGCAGTTGTACCGATTAAACCTTTAATTGGCGACATAAAAGTTTGTACAGCGGTTGTACTCACTTTTACAAGCGTTTGTGCCGAATGAATCCAGTCGTTCATAACCAGTAATACTCCGCGCCCTTTAGCATTCGGATCGGCAGCAACAGCTACTCCGTTATACAAATTAAGTGGTCCGTCGGCGCTGACCGCTGTTGAAGGACGCATTGAGCCAACCAGCACAACCGGTTTGTCTGATTTTACCACCAGGTTCAGAAAATAGGCGGTTTCTTCCATCGTATCAGTTCCGTGCGTAATAACAACACCATCAACGTCTTTATTTGCCAATAGTTCCGTAATACGTTTTTGCAGCGCAAGCATTATGTTGAATGACATGTCCTGAGAGCCGACATTTGAAATCTGTTCACCCTTAATATTAGCAAGCTTTGTAATATCCGGAACTGCATTAACCATTGCGTCAATGGTAACTTGCCCTGAAGTATAACCTGCCTGGGTTCCTGTTGCGGCTGCCCCGGCAATAGTACCTCCTGTTGCAAGTATTACAACATTTGGCAATTTCTGGCTGAATGCCACCATTGTAATCATAATCAGCAATATCGAAATTGTTGATTTCACAAACAAATTCATCTTTTTCATGGTAAATAGTTTTTTAAGTTTGAATAATTTGATATCACAGTTTATTTCTGTCCGGTCATGGTAGCAGGATCAAGCAGTTTTTTTATTTCTTCTTCCGACAATAGTTTCTTTTCCCTGATCAGTTCAAGAATACCTTTTCCAGACTGAAGTGCTTCTTTGGCAAGTTCCGTGGTTTTTTCATAACCAAGAACCGGGTTCAGTGCAGTTACTATTCCCACACTTCTTTCGATATAATTTTTTAACACATCTTCATTGGCTGTTATTCCATCAATGCATTTTGTGCGGAAAAGCGGCAGCGATTTATAAAACAAACCCTGCGATTCCATAATTGCAACCGCTTCAACCGGTTCGAATGCATTTAACTGGAGCAGCCCTGAATGTGCGGCAAGCGTCACAGTCAGATCGTTACCTATTACTTTAAAACAAATCAGGTTCATCAGTTCAGGCATCACCGGGTTAACTTTTCCGGGCATGATGGATGAACCGGGTTGCTGAGCGGGAAGATTGATTTCGAAAATTCCCGCACGGGGCCCGGTTGCAAGGAAAATCAGGTCGCTGCTGATTTTTGACAGTGTAATTGCAAGGCTTTTCAATGCCGAAGAATAGACCACAAATGCCTGTTGACTGCTGGTGGCAGCAATCAGATCTTTGCTCATTATCATTGGTTTTCCAGTGATTTGTGCCAAATGAACAGCTACTTTTTCGGCATACCCAGGAGATGCTGTGATACCTGTTCCAATGGCTGTGGCTCCCATATTTTGTTCGCAAAGAAATTTCTCAGAACCCCGCAATGCTTTTATTTCGGCATCCAACTGATTTCCAAAAGCATGAAATTCCTGGCCTAAAGTCATGGGCACTGCATCCTGTCCTTCGGTGCGACCCATTTTCAAAAGGTTCCTGAATTCTTCTCCTTTTTTATGAAATGACTTTGAAAGCTCTTCCACCTCTTTAACAAGTTTGTCGTTATGCAGCAATAGCGCCACTTTAATTGCAGTCGGATAAACATCATTGGTGGATTGACCCATATTCAGATCGTCGTGAGGTTCAATTACATGGTACTCCCCTTTTTTGTGACCACTTAATTCAAGAGCAATGTTTGCAATTACTTCATTGGCATTCATATTGGCCGATGTTCCGGCACCTCCCTGGTACATATCAACCAGGAATTGGTCGTGGTATTTGCCATCCATCACAGCTTTACACGCTTTTTCAATGGCATCAAGTTTTTCTTTTGACATGCGGCCAACTTCATTGTTGGCGCGGGCAGCAGCCAGTTTTACAATGGCATAAGCTTTAACATAATCAGGATAAAAACTGGTTGGAATTCCACTGACTTTGAAGTTGTCAAGTGCTCTCGCAGTTTGCACACCATAATAAGCGTCAGCCGGAATCTGTTTTTCTCCCAGCAAATCCTTTTCGGTGCGGGTCTGGGTATTTCCGGTAAAAGCAATTGTCAGGACAAGTAATGTAAGTAGTGTAAATTTCAGTTTCATAGTTTTTGTTTTAATTGTTATAGAATTATTTTCTGAAGTATTAATCCGGCAATAACAGCCACCGCTGTTGTTACCAAACCCGGTAACATAAAGCTGTGGTTCAGTACATATTTTCCGATTTTAGTTGTTCCGGTGCGGTCGAATTGAATTGCCGTTAAAAGTGTCGGATATCCGGGAATAAAAAAATGCCCGTTCACCGCCGGGAAAATTCCGACAAGGTAAGCAGGAGCGAGTCCCAGCGTCAATCCAAGCGGCATCAGCGCTTTGGTGGTTGCGGCCTGGCTGAAAAGCAATATGCTCATGGCAAACAATGCCAGCGCAAATGACCACGGATAATTTGTAACAAGTTGTCCAAGTGTCTCTTTTATCAAGGCATAATTGTTATCCATAAATGTGGCGCTCATCCAAACCACGCCAAAAACGGCTATTGTTGCTTGTCCGGCTGAAGCAAAAAGACTGGCTTTTGTAACTTCGGAAGCAGTGGTTTTCGCAAAAAGAATAATAAAACCTGCCGCTGCCAGCATGATCATCATTATCATGGATGGCATTTGAACCTGGCCGGTTTCGCTCACTGCAAATCCTGGCGTAAAGCCGGATATATCAGAAAAATCGGGCAACAGCGATGGAAATGAACCCAGAACCACAACCGCAAGTACGGCAAGTCCGAAAATAATTACCGATGTGATTGCACCGGGTTTTAAAGTTTTTAAGCCGTCAGATTTATTATCAGTAAGATTTTTGGCAAAAACAGGGTCTTTCATTCTTTCCAAAAACACAGGGTCATCATCCAGTTCTTTCCCCCTTTTCAAAACAAATAATACTCCTGCTATTACACCAATTAATGTTGATGGAATACAAATCAGAAGAATATCGGCAAGCTGAATTCCACCAGCCACCAAAACGGTGAGCAATGCAGCAGAAGCAGCAGAAACCGGGCTGGCAGTAATTCCCATATGAGCTGCAGTAACACTTATGCTCATCGCCCTTTCGGGTCTGATTCTGGCTTTGATGGCCACTTCGGCAATAATGGGAAGAATGGAATAGGAAATGTGGGCGGTTCCGGCAAAAAGCGTAAAAAAATAGGTTACAACCGGTCCCAGAATCGTAATTTGTCCAGGGCGGCTTCGAAGGATTTTAGCGGCAATTCCAACCAGGTAGTCCATTCCGCCTGCTGCCTGCAAAGCCGCCGCTGCTGTAACAACACTCAGAATAATCAGCATTACTTCAAGCGGTGGATCGGAAGGTATTAAGTTAAATACAAAGAGTAGAATCAGGAGCCCGATCATACCCATTACTCCGAGCCCGATTCCCGACATGCGGGCGCCAAGAAAAATACAAATCAGCAATACGGAAAGTTGAAGGAAAATCATATATTATTGATATTAAATAATTTAAAACCCTTATTATGAACATTTCCGAATATGTTAATCAAATTTAGGATATCGAAGCCTGAAAAGGTAAACGATTGCGTTTAAGTTGCTTGAAGGAATTCGATTGATAAAATGCGCTGATAATGGCTATTTATATTGGATTTCCTGATATTTTAAAAAAAATGATTTTACTTTGGTTTATTAAACTTAGCCAATTTTGTCGAACAATTAAATGAATTTATGATAGCAAACGGATCATCATTAAAATGGGTTGAAACAGGTTATGTTTTGTTTGCCGAATCTGGCCCTGAAGGAATTCAGGTTGAAAAGATGGCCCGTATTCTGAAGGCCAATAAATCAGGATTTTACCACTATTTTGGAGACAAAGAGATTTTCTTTTCAGATCTTGCTGAATACCATGACCAAATGGGCAGGAAATTTGCAAAAGAAGTGGAAGCTTTGACAAGCTTTGAACCTGGTTATATTGATTTGCTCCTTAAATACAAAACCCAGCTTTTTGTGCAAATGCAGATGAAAAAGCACAAAGAGATTGTAGCTTTCCGGGAGACATTTCTTAAAGTAAAAAAGAGAAATGATAAAGTTCAGAATGCACTTTGGAGTAATTATCTGGGTATCCCCGAACATCCTGAACTTGCCTTGGAATTGTTTGATATATCCAGAGACATGCTTTTTACCCGCACCTATATGAATGAGATAACACATGAATCGCTTATTGAGATATTTCAAATTCTGAGAAATACGGTAACTAAAATCAGAAAGCTGCCATCAAAAATATAAAAACAAAAACGGGGACTGAATCAGCCCCCGTTTAATATCGATTATATAATTAAATCGTTTCTACATTGATTGCTACCGGTCCTCTGTCGCTTTCTTTTGTTTCGAATTCAACATTCTGACCTGCTTCGAGTGAAAAAACATTGTCTTTCACCCCGGTACGATGCACAAAGAAATCTTTATTGTCTTCTGACTGGATAAAACCAAATCCCTTTACCGTATCGTACCATTTTACGGTACCTTTCATTTCTTAATAGCGTTCTCTGCGGCCGCCACCAAAACCACCACCGCTGTTACGACGATCACCGCCACCATTGAAACCGCCACGACGTTCTCCGCCAAAACCTCCGCTGCGACGTTCGCCACCGCCAAAGCTGCGACGTTCACCACCACCACGGCTTTCGCCGGCAGGTTTCGGAAGCGACTCGTTCACTTTAATGTTACGTCCGCTGATTTCAGCATTGTTCAATTCTTTAATGGCATTGTTTGCCTCTTCATCGTTAGTCATTTCAACAAAACCAAAACCTTTGCTGCGACCTGATAATTTATCAGACACAATTTTAGTTGTTGTTACTTCACCGTACTCTTCAAAAATTTCTTTTAAATCTTCAGATCCAAGATTGAATGGAAGATTTCCAACATAAATGTTCATTTGTTACAATTTAAAAAATTAATACCAGAATTTTTAACTACACAACAGTAGCACCACCTCTGTGTTACTTTCTGAAACTGTAAAATCATCTGAAAAGGAAACCCTGTTTTTGAGAAATACCGTGAAGAAATACCAGGAAAGGAGAACTGCCCGACTGCCTTAAAAAATTCAGTAAAAAAAAGACCATCTTGTTAAAATTCTGACAGCGACCAGTGATAACCAACCACTATCATCAAAATAACGTGCCAAAGGTAAACTTTTATTCCTGATTACCAACTTTTTATATTTCAATTTCTTCAATCGACAATTGACTTATTTAAGTTATTGGATATAAACACTTTAACTTATTGGAAATAGTATCAGAATCTACTGATCAGCGAACTTTCAACCCGATTGAAGTTGTTCCAGACTTCCTGTGCGAGTAAATAAGGTGTCACATTTTTCAATTTTGCGGCTTTTTCGTAGATTTCCTGAATACCCATTTTGGCTTCATCGGTCTCAAAAAAAATTCTTTCCATGGGCAACCATTTTAACGATTCAATAGCTTTTGCCCGTGTATTAAACAAAATTTTTCCAAACGAAAACAAAAACCCTCTTTTGCCGAATTGTTTTGTTAACTCCAATCCTCCGGTATAACCATGAAAAATCCAGGGCATTTCGGGCCGCATCTTCTGGTGAATCTCCAGAATTTCATTGTACGCTTTCACACAATGAATGATCAGCGGACGTTTAAATTCATCGGCTAAAACTGCATGAGCCCTGAAAACCCGAATTTGCTCGGAAAAGTCGCCGCCTTTTAGTTTATCGAGTCCACATTCACCTACAAAACAAACATGATCATTTTCAAGCGCTTCCTTTACCATCGAAATCAACACATCGTTCACCTCTTCAGCACTTATATTCCACGGATGTAACCCCACCGAATAAAAATTTCTTCCGCTGAACTTTTCAATTTTTTTGTTGGGTAAAATATTCTGAACCGTGATCGTTTTTTCTTCTATTTCCGGTTTGTGCGTGTGTATATCAACATAAGGAACCAAATTCATTTTTTTAGATTTTTCAGGAAAGTGCGATTATTTTCTTTACAAGTTTTTCAGCTCCATCGGCAATCTGGTCGATAGTAGCATCCAGCATATAACAAGGAGTGGTTACAAGCTTGTACTTTTCATCGACTACTATTTCGCCGTGTGTTGAATTAATATGAGTTGCTCCCAGATTTTCTATCACCTCTGCTGTTCCCTCATCATTTCCGATGGTAACCTCAACTTCTGTGAGAATTTTCGCAATCAGCACCGGCGAAATGCAAAGTGCACCAATGGGTTTTTCGGCAACTGCAGTGGCCCGCACCGCCTTTTCTACGTCGGGATTTACTTTACAGTTAATTCCATCGAAAGCAAAAGTGCAAAGGTTTTTTGCCACTCCAAATCCTCCCGGGAAAATGAGTGCATCAAAATTTTCAGCTTTGTATTCCGAGAGTGGTTTGATATTTCCACGGGCAATCCGGGCAGCTTCAACCAGCACATTTCTTTTTTCCGGCATCACTTTTCCGGTGAGGTGATTCACCACATGTGCCTGTTCGATATCGGGGGCAAAACACTGATATCGGGCTCCCTGACGGGCAATTGCCAACATGGTTAACGTGGCTTCATGAATTTCAGCTCCGTCGTAAACACCGTTTCCTGCCAGAACCACAGCGATTTTTTTCATTTTTATTTCGGTTTAATTGATTCTCAAAAGTAAGTCAAACCTCAAAAGAAAAAAAGCAACGGCAGCAGTTTTAAACAGTAAAAGCTAATTTATTTCATCGAGATTGTAAGGTGTTTCCTGGTAAACGTAATAATTCAGCCAGTTTGAAAATAATAAATTAGCTGTTGATTGCCAGCGCATTACCGGTTCTTTCTCTGTGTCATCCGACGGGTAATAATTTACTGGTATTTCGATAGGCAGATTTTTTGCCAGATCGCGGCGATATTCACCATCGAGTGTATGACGCGAATATTCGGTGTGACCGGTGATAAAAAGCTGCCGCCCGTTTTTGGCTTTCACCATACATACACCAGCTTCAGGCGAAGTGGCAACAATCTGTAACTCGCTTACTTTCTCAACATCTTCGGCCCTGATTTCGGTATGACGCGAATGCGGCACAAAAAACTCATCATCGAAGCCGCGCAAAATCGGCAGTTTGTTTTTGGTGTGTGTATGTCTGAAAACACCAAACATTTTTTTATCAAGCGGGTATTTCGGGATGCCATAATAATGATACAACCCTGCCTGTGCAGCCCAGCAAATGAAAAGGGTGGAAGTTACATGATGTTCAGCCCAGTTCATAATTTGTTTCATCTCCTCCCAATAAATCACTTCCTCAAACTGCAACTGCTCAACCGGCGCACCGGTAATAATCATGCCATCGTATTTTTTGTTTTTCAGTTCACCGAGGTCGCGGTAAAACATTTCCATGTGTTCCGATGGCGTATTTTTTGGCGTGTGCCCGGCAATCTTCAGAAAATCAATTTCAATCTGAAGCGGAGAGTTTGACAACAGTCGCAACAAATCGGTTTCTGTGGTGATTTTTACCGGCATCAGGTTGAGGATAATAATTTTCAGCGGACGAATATCCTGGTGCGATGCCCGTGTTTCGTTCATCACAAAAATATTTTCCTCTTCAAGGATTTTTATGGCCGGTAACTGATCCGGAATTTTTAGTGGCATAATATAAAGCCCCCTCCCAACCTCCCCCACAGGGGGGAAGAGCAGGAATACGCAGGACATACGTTATAAGTTTTTACAAAATTAGCCTAACAAATAAAAAATCAAAAAAGGCTTTATTCTTTTCCTTCCAATCCCTCCCCTGTGGGGAGGTTAGGTGGGGCTTTCCTATATTTTTGCCAAAGCCTGTTCAAAATCGGCAATAATATCGTCGATATGTTCAAGGCCGACACTCACACGTAACTGGGTCGGATAAACCCCGGCAGCAATCTGTGCTTTCTCTGAAAGCTGCTGATGCGTTGTAACCGATGGCTGAATGATCAGTGTTTTTGCATCACCTACGTTCGCCAAATGGCTTACCAGTTGCAGGTTATTTACCACCTGGTTGGTTTCTTCCTTGTCACCTTTTACGATGAAAGACAACACTCCACCGGCACCTTTCGGGAGGTATTTTTTTGCCAGATGATGTGTGGGATGACTTTCAAGCCCGGGATAATTCACACTTTCCACTTTCGGGTGTTTTTCGAGCCATTTGGCCAGTGCCAGCGTGTTTTCAATGTGCCTGTCCATTCTCAGCGAAAGCGTTTCAAGCCCCTGCAACAAAAGGAAAGAGTTAAACGGACTGATGGCAGCTCCATAGTCACGCAAACCTTCAACACGTGCTTTTATAATAAAGGCAATATTCCCGAAAGGTCCGTCGAAATTGAAAATATCCCAGAATTTCAGGCCATGATATCCCGGTGATGGTTCAGTAAAACCAGGAAATTTTCCGTTGCCCCAGTTGTAATTTCCGCCATCCACAATCACACCGCCGATACTGGTGCCGTGGCCACCAATCCATTTTGTGGCCGACTCAACAACAATGTTGGCGCCATGTTCAATGGGGCGGAAAAGATAACCACCACCTGCAAAAGTATTGTCAACCACCAGCGGAATATCATACTTTTTCGCCAACGCTGCTATCGCATCAAAATCAGGGATGTTAAATCCGGGATTTCCGATAGTTTCGAGATAAATGGCTTTTGTTTTTGCGTCAATCAGTTTTTCAAACGAAGCCGGTTCCAGGTCAGCCGCCAGACGGGCTTCAATACCCAGACGTTTGAAGGAAACTGTAAACTGGTTGTAGCTTCCGCCATACAAAAACGGCGACGAAACAAAATTATCACCCTGGTCGAGAATTGTGCTGAAAACCAGAAACTGCGATGCATGGCCAGAGGCGACCGCCAAAGCTGCCACACCTCCTTCAAGCGCAGCAATGCGCTGTTCAAAAACATCGGAAGTCGGGTTCATAATCCGGGTGTAGATATTACCAAATTCTTTCAGGCCAAACAGGTTGGCAGCATGTTCTGCGCTATTGAAAACATAGGAAGAAGTCTGGTAAATCGGGACAGCCCTTGAATTGGTTGCTGAATCGGGTTTCTGACCAGCATGTAGCTGGAGGGTTTCGAAATTTAATTTTTTTGTTGTCATTTTGTTAAACCTTTTTTGTTAGTAATTTGAAGTAATTCTTATTGTTATTCCTAATTTCTGAGAATTCAGTCGTTAAAAAACATGTTGTAAATAGCCTGAACACTTTTTTCCTTGTCGGTACTTTTTACCACCAGGTAGCTTACCAAATCGGAAGCTCCCGACCCGCTGAGCACCACATTGATTTTGTTTTGGGCCACGGCCGTGAAAATTTTGGCTGACACACCATAATTGGTCTGCATTCCGTGGCCGATTACACCGACAAGTGAGACATCTTTAACCAGGTTGATTTCCTTTACCGATGTAAAACCCAGTTTTTGAATCACTTTCAGTGCTTTGTCACCCGTCTTCTTTTCAAGAATAAAGTTGATCGAAATCTGTGAAGTAATCACCGATTTCACGTTGATACCCGCATCGTTCAAAGCGGTGGTCACTCTTGCCAGAATTCCGGGTTTCAACCCAACACCCGGCCCGTCGAGTTTCAGCAGCGAAATATCATCGGAGCAAGCCACACTTTTTACAATTTTGTCGTCGATAAAGGTTTCAGTATTGATAATTGTATCCACGTTTCCGGGATTGTTCAAAGTATTCAAAACCTGAATCGGAATGTGTTTGTGTTCCAGCGGTTCAACCGTCCGTGGGTGAAAAGAGTAATGGTCGAAATAAGCAAGTTCACTGGCTTCGGAATAGGTAAGCCTTTCAATTAGTGGTGGATTTTGAATTATTGAGGGATCAGCCTTTTGAAAATCAAGGTCGAGGCCCCAAAGTTCCAGCTTTTCAGCATCGAGCTGAGCAGTTAAAAACGCTGCTGTGTAATCGGCTGCTGTTTTACCCGTGCGCACTACTTTGCCGTTTTCGGTAATTCCATACGAACCCGGAACAAAATAAACCGACCCGGGCAAAGATGCAATAAAATCATTATTCACCGAAATAAAAGTTGCATTTCCAAAATCACTCGTGGTTGTCAAACCAAGTTCCTCCGGCGAAATTGCATTCAGCTCATTACCCGTTCTTCTCAGTTGGCCCAACAGAATTTCTACCGATAGTTTCTCGGCAAAAGTAACAACCTGGTCTTTCAATGCCGATGAGTAATCGCCAATCAGTGCAATCCCTTTTAACAAATTCACCAGCTGTTCCGACAGGTTGTTATAATTTTCAGTAGGCTCTTCCTCAACACGTTCAATAAAAAACGAAACTGCTTTTTCACTCAGTTCTCCGGTTGCCGGCTGTGTATTAAAAATTTGTTCCAGGCTTTGCTCAATCCATTCCAACAATTCAGGAATTGCAGAAACCACTACAAAGGTTCTGGCTGGGTCCTTCTGCAAATAATTCAGTAAACTATTAACTGAATCGGGATAGGCTATGTAACTGCCACCAAACCGGATAATACGATTTGACATAGATAAAAAATTTTAAAAGATAAAAAATGTGAATTTTCGCGCTGTATTTATTTGCCTTCCATCCGTTTCGTTAACAGAAAGAAGGCGTGCGCATAAACATAAAACCTGACGGCATCATGCAAACACAACAACGGGATTTGATTTCCCCAAAGATGTTGCTATGTTTTTTGTAAAGATTCATTTCCTGCCGGTTTTGTTTGAGGCAAATATAAATCGATTTTTTAAAAATCAAAATTTATCTGGAATGAATTTAAATAAAGTTAATATTGAATGGAAAAATCATCGCTGGCTGTCGGATTTAAAGCATTTTTATCCGTGCTTTACGATAAAATGGTAAACAAAATTTTATACCTTTATTGTCACAAAGCGCCGAAAACGTTGCACTTTTCAGGGAATAAGAAGTTGGCTTTAGGTTCTTGAAAATAAAATCTAACACTTCACATTGAGTTTTGCAATTTGTCCTTTTATTTCTAAAGTTTAATACAAATGAAAATATTCGAAAAAAAAAGCAAGTGGATTTTAATGGTTATTGTAATTACTCTGATTATTTCAACCATGTTTCTGATAGTTAGCAATTGGTTTGAAAAATATAAAAACAAAAATTATCCACTTGCAATTAAGAATAGCTTCTATTCCGGTAAAATCGAAAGGATAAATTTAAACAGAGGTACAATTTTC
>CAZXVT010000091.1:0-18296 GCA_964644015.1 uncultured Maribellus sp. | reverse complement strand
CATAATAATATTTTTTGAATATGAATTTCTGTGTTGCAAAATAAAGATTTTATCGGCACAAAGCCCTAAAAAGCATTTTCAATTTTATATACCCAGGCAAATTGCGAAGGACTTACAGCCGGTGAAATTACAGGTGGATTGATGACTATTGATTTTCCTGATTGTTTTGTTTTTATTTCAGCTTTACAACCTAACAGGCTCACTTTTCCTGCCTTTGAAATTCCGTTTACTGAAATAGGTTTCTGAGGAATTTGTGTGCACAAAACATACAAATCATTTCCTTTTTTTGTAAAGAAAACATTGTCGGTTTTATTGTTTTTTGAGCCTTCCCATTTGCGCGTTCCGTAAATCGCTTCTCCGTTTGTGTCAAGCCAGCTGCCCATGTCGAGCAGACGCTGCTGCATAATAACCGGGATGCGCCCATCGGCAGTGGGGCCAATGTCGAGCAGCAAATTACCACCCGCAGCCACTTTGGCAATCAGCATATCCACCAAAGCATCCGAACTCATATAATTTCCAAGGTCTTCGATACGGTTGTACCCAAAAGAAGTTCCGATTCCACGACACTCTTCCCAGGGACGATCAACTTCGCCTACTCCGGTGTTTTCGTGAACCATATCGTACTCAGTGGTAAAATAACCACCGTGTTTGCTGCGGGTTTCCTTGCCCCAGCGGTCGTTTATGCAAATACGGTCCTTTACAGCCGATTCGTTATATAGCCAGGCCAGAAATTCGGTGCTTTTCCATTTTTCGCTGGGGTGGTCCCATTCTCCGTCAGTCCATAGAATATCAGGCTGATAACGGGTTACCAGGTCTTTCATCTGCGGAATCATATGATCATCCACATATTTTTCGAGATTGGCTTTGTAAAGCGGGTTGTACCATTCATACAGTGAGTAATAAAAACCCATGTGGAGCCCGGCGTCTTTCACAGCTTTTGTAAGGTCGCCGCATAGGTCGCGATGAGGCCCGATGTCCATGCTGTTCCAGTTCCAGCTTTGTTCGCTGGGCCACAGGGTGAAACCTTCGTGGTGTTTCGAGGTGAGTACCACATATTTTGCCCCGGCCTTTTTGAATACGTCGGCCCATTGCGCCGGATCGAAATATTCGGCTTTAAAATCACCTGCAAAATCCTGGTACTGAAATTTTTCGCCATACATTTTGTTATGGTGTTCGCGGAAAAGTTTACCGGCTTCACTGTTGTCGTTAATTCTCCACCAATACCACTCGGCATATTTGGCATAAACACCAATATCTGCGTTGGCAGGGGCCCAGGCAGGCACAGAATAAACTCCCCAGTGAATAAAAATTCCGAATTTTACATCTTCGAACCACTGCGGAACCGGCCGGCTATCGATTGATTGCCAGGTGGGTTCATACTTTTGGGCAAAAACGAAGGCAGAAAAGAATAGAGCTGCCAACAATGTAATCAGTTGTTTCATTTTAAAAAGGTTTAGATTAATTTATTACGTTCAGGTTCCTGACGGACCTGATTATTTTCTGTTAAATTCCCTGATAGCGTCCAACATAGCCACAAGGTTTTCAACCGGCACATTTGCCTGAATATTGTGAACCGTGTTAAATATAAAGCCACCGCCTTTGTTAAAAATATCGCAGGTACGCAGAACATGTTCACGCACTTCGGCAGGTTTGGCAAACGGCAGTATTTTTTGTGTATCAATTCCACCACCCCAGAAAACCAGGTCACGGCCATATTTTTGTTTCAGTTTAACCGGATCCATGCCACCGGCATTAATCTGAACCGGGTTGATGATATCGAAACCGGCACGGATAAAGTTGTCCATTAAAGTTTCCACGGCGCCACACGAATGTTTAAATGTTTTCCACTGGGTATTTTCATGAATCCAGTCGTTTACCTTTTTGTAATAAGGCAGCCACATTTCGTCGAATTGTTCCGGTGAGCAGAAAGTTGATTCCTGGGTTCCGAAGTCGGTTCCGCAGGTAAAAACAGCATTTACTTTATTTCCCACCACACTGAAAATACGGGTCAGGTTTTCAATGGCTATTTCAACCTGTTTTTCATAAATCGATTTAATGTAATCGGGACGCATTACCGTGCTCATGTACCATTCGGCCACATCGCGGATGCCTTTCGGGTGACGAAGATTCATCCCCGGTACCAACGCAATATCGCCCAGCGCGGTTCCCCCGAATGAAGCGATCACTGCCTTCCCTGAAAAATAGGCTTTGTCAACCTCAACCCGCCAGTGTTCAAGGTCTTTGTCCGAAATTAGTCCAAATTCTTCCAGGTTATTTTCAACATCAAGTTCTTCCTCCACAATCGGGTCCTGGCGTATAATGGCATCAAAAAAGTAGCCTGTTTTCGGCATCCGGGCACAGGCTTCAATCGAAGTATCTCCTTCAGGATAAATCAATACATCACCTTTTGCATCGTTAGTAACATTGAAATTTTTGGGTACCATCACCCGTTGTCCCCACGGAGTTTTCCATTCTTTAAATGGTGCGTGATTGTTAAACCCAAACATGTTGTTCCGGCCCCAGGCTCCGATTACGTCAATGCCAATAGAGTCAATCAGTTCCCAATCCACTTCGCCAAGCATCTGAAATGGTTCGATAACGCGTATTGGTTTGTTTTGCAGACCATAATGGCTGCGCAGTTTTGCCACTGTATTAACATGAATTCCGGTTACACCAGTCGAGCCCATATCGAATACAATTCTGTCGGGTTGACGGTGATTTATGGTTTTAAGAAATTGGTCTCTTGAGTTCATATCGAAATAGTTTTATTTTTTGGTTTAGCTAATTTACTTATGCTTCAGGCAGCCATTTTGTAAAAATCTCTTTACAAATATGCGCTTTTTTGTAAAAGAAACTTTATAGAAATGCAGTTTCTGAGTCAAACTTTCACCACACTTTTAGTTTATTGTTGCCCTTGTCCGGTTTCTCGAATGGGCCAGCCGTTGGTTTGATTTTATCCCTCTTTTTTCCGAAATAGTCAGTGGAGATAACAATCTCAGTTCCATCTGGGTTTTCATACCTTTGACCTGAAACCTTTGCCTGTCCGAGTGCCTGTGTTGTTACCACCCTGTTTTTCGTCTTCATTATTTCTTTTGGAAAAACAAAATTCAGAAAGATCCCTTTTTCGGTCTCCGTTAATTTAAACTCAGGATTTACGTTCAATTCCAGTATGTTTCTTTCTTTGCTGAATTTTCCGGCTCCGTTTAAATAAACATTACCGTCAACTGCCATCGGGAAATTGGCCGATGAATAAACGTCCAAACCCGATTTTCCCGGTTGAGGTAAGTTTTTATCGCCCACAAAAATATTGTTATAAAACCTGTTGTCGCCACCTTTAGTTTGGCTCAGTCCTGCCATTTTTGTACTGTGTGCGTGATGATAAGGTGTTTCACGATCCTGTGGCAACAATTCAATATTCCCGGCAATCAGGTTGTGAACGTAAGCTCCGCCTTCCGACCAGTCGCGGATGGCGAGCGGCGAAAGCAGAATATTATTGTCGATGAGAAATGGCCCGTGGTTGACTTCCACGAAAATATCGTCGGATGAATTATTGTAAAAAAGATTGCCCGAAACGCGTGTTCCCTGTGCCATCCAATCGAGCCACAAACCCCTTCCGCAGTTACTCAGTTTGTTATTCCTGATAACCAGGTCGATGGCTGCGTGAATTTTTATGCCGCCCATTTCTGCTCCCGAAAACTGGCGTTTTGTCCAGATGTTGTAAATATTGTTGTTTTCGATGGTGCTGAATACAGCACCCAAACTACCACAAATGCCGGTTTGCTCACAATTGAAAATGGTATTGTTTCTTACAATATGGCTGCCGATGGTTTCCTTGTTCCATCCTTTTTTATAGGCGCGTTCAATGGTTTTTACATAACCTTCGGCTGAATTTTCCGATGTGTTGTCAAATTCATCGCCATGTTTTCCGAGAGTGATTCCCGAGCACTTTGAGTCGCTGATGGTGCAGTTTTCAATAATCCAGCCTTTGCTCCAGTTGGTGCCAATCAAACCCACCTGCTCGGCTGTTGGCGGCGACCACTGAGTAGCGGCCTGGCACATCGTAAATCCGCGAACCGTGATAAAGTTCACGTTGTTAATCGCAGGATAGAAACAGCTTTTTCTGACATTGATTTCCACCAGTTCCCTATTTGGATCGGCACCCTGAAAATTGGCATAAATAGTAGTGTAGCGCTCATCGGTTTCGCAATACCAGGTAAAAACCGAACCTGTCGGGTCGAAAGAATTCTTTGCTACAACCGGATTCAGTACTTTTTCAAGCGATTCAACTTCCCACAACGATTTTCCGTTCAGATAAACTTCGCCGGTGTGGTGCACTCTTCCATTGTCATCAAACCAGTCGCCATGAATTTTGTCTTTGTACGGATTATAACTACCAAAAAATCCATTAGTGATAACAGCAACCCAAACTGTACCCGAATGCTGCCGCCAGTTTTTAATCAAATCTGAACCTTTTATATTCACATTTTCGCCGGAAGCTGCCTGGTAGGTGATTCTTTTTTCGTGTGATTTTCCTCCACGCGGCGGAACCACACACTCGCGGTAAGTTCCCTCGTGAACAACAATAACATCGCCGGGAAGCCCTAAGTTCGATGCCATTTGTATGGTCAGAAAAGGTGAATCTTTTGTTCCTTCATTTTTATCATTGCCATTTTTAGCCACATGATATTCACGGGAGTTGGCAGTTAAAATGCCCGTTAATATAAACAGCATCAGTAAAACAAATGATTTCATCGTGCTTTGTATTTTACTATTCAACAGTTTAAAAATACTGAATTATATAACCAGTTTCTTCTCGAGTTGTTCCAGCGAAATGCCTTTGGTTTCTGGCAGATATTTCAGAATTACAGCAAACCCGATGATGCAGATGGCCGCGTAAATCCAGAATGTTTTGGCAGCACTGAACCACTCTACAAAAGCCGGGAAAGTTAGTGTCAAAAGGTAACATGCCACCCACAAAGCGAATGTTGAAACCGACATGGCTGCTCCCCTGATTTTATTCGGGAAAATTTCGGAAAGTACCACCCAAACAGTCGGGCCAAGACCGAAAGCAAAGAATGCAGGTGTGATAATTAATAATGAAAGTAAAAGCCAGCTTTCTGTATTACTGGTTTGAAAAAGTAACCCAATCAGCAGGTAGCAGATTGCCATTCCGGCAGCGCCAATCAGCATCAGTTTTTTGCGCCCTGTTTTGTCGATTACGCGCATTGCTAAAACTGTAAAAATAACGTTGGTCAGCCCAACAAGTGTCGTCTGAAAAAGCGAGTCGTTAACACCCAGATTTGCCTTGGCAAAAATATCGGGTGCATAAAAGAAAATTACATTGATTCCCGACCATTGCTGAAATACAGCAAGAAAAATTCCGATAAACAGGATAAAACCATACTTCTTTTTGAATAAATCTTTCAGTGATCCCCGTTTCTCGTTTCCCTGAAGTGATTCGCTGATTTCCTTTAATTCAAATTGTGCAAACTCGCTGCCTGCCACTTTCTGAAGAATTGCGGTGGCTTCGTATTGCCGTTCGCGGGCTACCAGCCAGCGCGGACTTTCGGGCACAATAAAAAGGGCCACAAAAAAAAGTAGTGCCGGTGCTGCCTCGGCTGCCAGCATCCATCGCCACGCAACATCGCCGGTCGCCAGCAACCAGTAATTCACATAGTAAGCCAGTGCGATACCAATCACAATGGTAAGCTGGTTTACTGAAACCATTCGTCCACGAACATGTGCCGGCGATACTTCGGCGATGTACATGGGTGCCAGCACCGAAGCACCACCCACTGCCAGTCCGCCAACAATGCGGTAAATTACAAACGATGGTATTGAATTGGCCAGACCACTTCCGATTGCCGAAACAGCAAACAAAATACTCGTGGCCAGTAATATTTTTTTCCGGCCGAATTTGTCGCCCAGCCTACCTGCATAACTTGCACCCAAAATACAGCCAATCAATGCGCTGCTCACCACCCAGCCTTTCATTTGTTCGTTGAGGTCGAAAAAATCGGTGATAAACGGAATGGTTCCCGAAATAACAGAAATATCATATCCAAACAAAAGCCCGCCAAGCGCGGTAACCAGCGAAATAGTAAGCAGATAACGGAAGTTGACCTTCATAAATTCAGGTTTAAATTGATTTCCCCCGAAAGTACAAAAAGGTTTTTCTTTTTGCAGGTTCCGCTTAAAACCATTTCAGGTATTTTTAAACAAAAGAATTTATTTTATGAATAGGGCAGTTGCAAAGAGGCTTAATAATTTCTATGGATTAATTCTTTGCGCTCCTGTATTTTACAGGTATTTCCGGGATTCCGTCACTGCCTTTTTCAAAACTGCGGATGTATTCAATTAATGCAATCCATTCTTTGGCTTCCTGAATCCCATTCCGGTTTTTGTCGGCGTCGGCCAACTGATTGAAAATATCAGTTACCGGAATTCCGTTTTTGGCTTTGGGTTGAACTTTCAGCAAACCATAACTCATTTTTTTGATGCGGCCAATAAAACTTAACAGGTAGGTATTTGCCGAAATTGCGTAGAGTTGCGTATTCTTTTTCGAAAGGTCAATTGGTTGCCCGTTGATTTTTACCTGCTTAACTTTTTTCAGAAATCCTTTTTTCGGATTGGTAACAATTTCAAGGCCTGAGTAATAAATAAAGCCGTCGCCGCCCTTTTTGCTGAGCATCACGATTGCTTCAGCTAAATCTTTCATTTCGCGGCCTGTAATATAAATTACGGCCAGCGGGTATCCCGGGAAATTATCTTTCCCGTTGCCCAGCGACATTACCCTGAAAGCATCAGCTGGTGTTATCAATCCCGATTTTCCAGCAACTAAATTCTCGCGGATTGTACCTGCTGCAACCAGACTGACATCAACCGGATTCCCGGTTTTTTCGAGGTAATATTTTGTTGCGTCGGCAATAAATGGTCCGAGGTTGCTTTCGCTCAGCGTTTCAAAATCGATGTTGAGGTCGAATGCCGTTTTACCAATGATTTCAGCATATTTCAGATTGGCAGGTTCGAGATAATTTTTGTTGATAAATGAAATATACGATTCAATTTCACGCTGAACCGCTTCATCTCCTTTTATTTTGTCGTCAACCGGCAGCAAATCAAAATTAAAATTGCTGATTTTTCCATTTTCAAAATTGAGTTCTATCTTGCCCATTTCAGCACCATAACTTCCGGTTTGAACGATAAAAGTTTTACCAGCTTTCAAAAATTGAGGCGTGCGCGAATGCGTGTGTGCACCGATAATAATATCAATTTCAGGGGCTTTCTCTGCAATTTTGAAATCCTCACCGGTAAACGCCCCGGTTTTTTCATCTTTCACAATTCCCGCGTGCGACAGCAAAATAATGATATCAACTTTCTCAACCTCTTTCAGGTATTTTGCCGTTTTTGCCGCCGTTTTAAATGGGTTGGCAAATGTTATCGGTTTGCTGGCCGGTGCAACACTAGCCGCATCAATGCCAATCAGCCCAAAAATTCCGATTTTCAAACCGTTTTTCTCAAACACTTCGTGGGGCAGAATTGTACCGTTTTCAAAAAGATGCTGGAGTTTGTCGTCTTCCACACTTTTGCTGAAGACTAAATTCGAAGCCACAATTTTTGGATGGCCACCTTCTTTTTGAGCCGCTTCAATTATTTTGGCTAATACCTCAGACCCGAATTCAAATTCATGATTGCCTAAAGTAATGTAATCGAAGCCCATTTTATGCATCAGGTTCAGTTGAAAGCCGGTTTCCTGCTCTGGAACATGAAAAAGACTGCCCATCAGAAAATCTCCTGCATCGATTACCAAAGTCTCTTCAGGTGCTTTTTGTTTTTGAGAATTGATGATGGTAGCCATTCGGGCAAAACCGCCCAAAGTATTATCGTTGTTGATTTCGCGAGGGGAATAATCACTTTCAGGACCGTAGCCTGTTAGCTTTGAATGTAAATCGTTGGTATGCAATATGGTTAATTGCTGGGCGAAAATGTCATTCAGCGGAAATGAGAGAATGAATACAAGCAATAATACGATATTTTTCACAACAAACACTCCATAAAATAATGAAAGCAAAAAACGGATTTTTTTCGGATTTCAGAAATGATAAACGTGCTTTATTTGAGGAGATTACGATGATTTATTCAAATTGGGACATTTATTGCCCGATTCGGTTTAAGACCACTTTTGTGCCGTCGCTGTTTTTATTAGCCAGACTTTGTATGGTTTCGTTGGTAACAAGGTTTTCAATAGCATCGCGTATGGGAGCATAACTTTGGTGCAGTGGGCAGGGGTTATTTTCATCACACTTTTTCAGACCGAATCCACAACCGTGGAACAGCCCGTCGCCTTCAATAGAAATGATAATCTTGCGCAGTGGCAAATCGTCTTTTGCAGTATCGAAAAAAAAGCCGCCGTTGATGCCTTTCAGTGACTCAACAAAACCTTGTTTTACCATTCGCTGGAGAATTTTTGCGGTAAACGACTGGGGTGTTTCAATTTCAGATGCAATTTCTGCAATACCCGGCCGTCGTCCTTTGGTATTTTGTAACTGAATGTAAACCAGTGCTCTGAGTGCATATTCGGTCTCTTTCTTAAACATCTTTTTGCTCCTTTCAATTAGGCTTTACAAAAATAATAAAAAATTTGAAATTACAAAGAGACCTTTTAGTCCTTTAGTAAAAAAGTTTTTATATCTTTGTCGCAGATTCAAATTTAAAAAGTACAATATGGAACAGCTTCAACTTAAAAATTTAACAGTAGGCGAAATTGTCGCCAACGATTTCAGAACGGCGGCAACCTTTAAAAAAGCAGGAATCGATTTCTGCTGTGGAGGTAAACAATCATTCAGTGATGCCTGTGCACAAAATGGCATTAATGCCCTTGAACTTGAAAACGAAATTATTGAAATAGCCTCAGAACCTCAGAATGAATTCATGAATTTTAAAAACTGGGACCCGGTTTTTCTGAGTAACTACATTGTAAATACACACCACAAATACGTGTTGAAAACATTGCCCGAACTGGATTTTTACACGCAGAAAATCGCTACGGTGCACGGTGAAAATCATACCGAATTGGTTGAAGTGGCCTACCTTTTTCAGCAAATCAATGCCGAGTTGCTGCAACATCTGAAAAATGAAGAAGAAGTTCTTTTCCCGGCCATCAAAAAGGTAATTGAAGAAAACCTGGCAGAGGCAAAAAAGACAGTTGTTTCTGAAATTACAAGAATGTTTGGTGAACACGATTTTGCAGGTGGAGCAATGGACAAAATAAACCAGATTACCGGCGGATACAAGCTACCGGAAGACGCGTGCAATACTTATCGGGTTGCTTTCCAACTGCTCGAACAGTTCGAAGATGATTTGCACTCGCATGTTCATCTCGAAAACAACATTCTTTTTCCAAAAGCACTTGAATTGGCAAACTAAATTTTAATCAATAAAATCTTAAACAAAATGAAAACGAAAAATTTGTGGTTTGGCTTTATTGCTGTAATGGTTGTTTCTTTTGGTGTTCTTCTGTATTACGGAAGAGAAATTTACCGCGAAGCACCACCCATTCCTGAAAAAGTTGTTTCGGAAAGCGGAACAGTTCTTTTCACGGGTCAGGATATTAAAGATGGTCAGAATGTCTGGCAATCGCTGGGCGGACAAGAAGTCGGAACAATCTGGGGACACGGAGCTTACCAGGCGCCCGACTGGAGTGCCGACTGGCTGCATAAGGAAGCAGTTTTTATTCTCGATAAACTTTCGATGCAAACTGACAGCGTGTCTTTTGCTCAATTGAGTGAGGAAAAACAGGCTTCGATGAAAGTTCTGCTTCAGAAAGATATTCGCAAAAACCGCTACGACAAAGCAACCGGGGTTTTAACAGTTTCTGATTTCAGGGCTGAGGCAATTGCTTCAAACAGTGTTTTTTATGGTGGCTTGTTTACCAACGACCCTATTTTGGCTGGTCTGCGTGATGCGTATGCAATCCCCGAAAATTCGCTGAAAGACCCGGAACGTGTGCGTTTGCTGAATGCATTTTTCTTCTGGACTTCGTGGGCTTGTGTTACCGAACGCCCCGGTCAGGATATTACTTACACTAACAACTGGCCTGCTGAAGAATTGGTTGCCAATCAACCAACCGGCTCACTGCATTTGTGGACTGGTTTCAGCGTGATTATTTTGTTGGCCGGTATCGGATTGATGGTTTTATACTACGCCCGCCGGAAAAACGAAGACGAAACTTTCCCGCAGGTTTTTCCGCTGAAAGGCGAAAAACAAACGCCTTCGCAAAAAGCAACGGTAAAATATTTCTGGACAGTTTCAGCTTTGCTGCTTGTTCAGGTAATCATGGGAGTAATAACTGCACATTATGGTGTTGAAGGACAGGCGTTTTATGGAATTCCTCTGGCCGACTGGCTGCCTTATTCAGTTTCGCGAACCTGGCACGTCCAGATTGCCATTTTCTGGATTGCCACGTCGTGGCTGGCCACCGGTTTGTATTACGCACCGGCCATTTCGGGTGTGGAACCTAAATTTCAGCGTTTGGGCGTCAACTTCCTTTTTCTGGCATTGCTGGTTATTGTAGTGGGTTCATTGTTTGGCCAGTGGTTGGGTGTGATGCAGAAACTGGGTTTTGTGCAGAATTTCTGGTTCGGGCATCAGGGCTACGAATATGTTGATTTGGGCCGGTTCTGGCAGTTGTTCCTTTTTGTAGGGCTGATAGTCTGGCTGTTGCTGATGGGGCGCGCCATTTACCCGGCATTAAAACGAAAATCGGAAAACCGGAATCTGCTTATTTTATTTCTGATTTCAACCATTGCAATTGCTGCCTTTTACGGAGCCGGTCTGATGTGGGGACGCCAGACCAATCTTGCCATTGCCGAATACTGGCGCTGGTGGGTGGTTCACCTTTGGGTTGAAGGATTTTTCGAAGTTTTTGCTGCCGTGGTGGTTGCTTTCCTTTTTGTGCGTTTGCAGATTATAAAAGCTGCCTCAGCCACAACCGCTGTGCTCTTTACAACTATCATTTTTCTGGCGGGTGGTATTCTGGGTACATTCCATCACCTGTATTTTACCGGAACGCCCACAGCCGTGATGGCGCTGGGGGCAACCTTCAGCGCACTTGAAGTGGTTCCGCTGGTACTTATGGGTTTCGAAGCGTTTGATAACCTGAGAATCAGCCAGGGTGCTGAATGGATAAAAGCTTACAAATGGCCGGTTTACAGTTTCATTGCTGTGGCTTTCTGGAATCTTGTGGGAGCCGGAATTTTCGGATTCCTTATTAACCCGCCTATTGCATTGTATTACATGCAGGGGCTGAATACCACACCGGTTCACGGCCACACCGCGCTTTTCGGAGTTTACGGAATGCTGGGTATCGGTTTGATGCTGTTTGTTTTGCGCGATATGAACAAAGACGTGGTTTGGAAAGACCGCTGGATAAAATTTGCTTTCTGGAGCATCAACATCGGGCTGGCAGCGATGGTTTTAATCAGCGTACTCCCGATTGGTCTGGCACAAACCGTTGCCAGCGTTCAGGAAGGTTTGTGGTATGCCCGCTCCGCAGAGTTTATGCAACAGCCTTATATCGAAACTTTTAAATGGCTCAGAGTGATTGGCGACACTATTTTTGCTTTGGGAACAGTTGCGCTGGCCTGGTTTATTTTCGGTTTGAAAGGCGGGTGGAGTATTGAGAAGAAGAGAGAATTATAATTAAGAAAAGAGATTGATAGAGATTAATTGTGATTGATAGGAGAATAAATAAACCACATAGACACATAGGTCACAATAGTTTCCTATGTGTTCTATGTGCCTTATGTGGTTCAAAAAAGTAAAAAGTCTATGAGTGAACATATTGACAATTCGAAATTCAGAAAATCGAAACTAAAAGAAATTATCCTGAAACTGCACCAGGGTGATTCGCCTGAAACAGCAAGGCAGGAACTACTTGAAAACCTCAGCAATATTCCTTATGGAGAAGTGATTGAAGTGGAGCAGGAATTAATTGCTGAGGGACTTCCTGAAGAAGAAGTTTTGAGTCTGTGCGATGCCCATTCTGCCGTTTTGCACGGAAATGTGGATTTGTCGGCGTCAAAATCAATTCCCGAAGGGCACCCGGTGGATGTGCTGATTCAGGAAAACAAACTGCTGAAACGTCTGTCGGACAACACAACTGAAGAAATTCTGGCTTTAAAATACCGGCGTGGTGAAGATTACGATGAAGCAATTCTGAGAATCCGGGGGTTTTTCAACCAGTTGATGGATGTTGACAAACATTACCAGCGCAAGGAATACCTGATTTTTCCCTATCTCGAAAAAGTGGGGATTACCGGGCCGCCAAAAGTAATGTGGGGCAAACACGACGAAATCCGCGATTTACTGAAAGGCAGTATCGAAATTCTCCAGACTGCAGAACTTACAGATGAAGATTTGCAGGCGTCCGCCGAGATTATTCTCCTGCCTGCACTGAAAGGTGTTTTTGAAATGGCCATCAAGGAAGAGGAGATTCTTTTCCCGATGCTGATGGACACACTTGCCGACGGCGATTGGTACGAAATTCAGAAACAGTCGCTCGAAATCGGGTACTGTCTTTACGACCCGCAGGTGGAATGGAAACCCGCCGGAATCGAGGCCGAAGATATTAATGCCTTGCAAAAGGAAGGTGGCAATATTCAGCTTCCCACGGGTGGTTTCACTGCCGAAGAGTTATTAGCGATTCTCAACACAGTGCCTTTCGACATGACTTTTGTTGACCGCAACGACAAGGTGAAGTATTTTTCGCAGAGCGCCGAACGTATTTTTCAACGCAACCGCGCGATTCTGAACCGCGATGTACGCCATTGTCACCCACCGGCGAGCGCTCACATTGTGGATAAAATTCTCGAAGATTTCAGAAGCGGACGCCAAACACGGGCACCATTCTGGATAAACATGAAGGGAAAAATGATTCACATTGAATATTTTGCACTTCGCAACGAAGCCGGAGAATACCTTGGCACGCTCGAAGTTTCGCAGGATTTGACCAGCTATCGTGCCCTCGAAGGCGAACAGCGGATACTGTCGTATAAGTAGTTACGGGTTGCAGGTTACGGGTTGCAAGCTACAAGTTTCAGAATCCGAAATCGAAAAACAGAATTTTCTAACCCTGAAAGGGTTTAATTTGAATAACCCGGGGTTTCAACCCCGGGAAGAAACAGAAATAGTAAAATCGTCCGCGGGAAGACCTTGTTCATGAATTGAACGTTTTTTCGGACGATACAGAGAAAAACATAATAAAAGATGGAACAGAAAATAATAATTACACCAAAGACAAAAGTGCTGGAGCTGATTGAAAATTATCCCCAGCTAGAAGAAGTTCTGATTCAATATGCACCGGCATTCAAGAATCTGAAAAATCCGGTTTTGCGGAGGACAGTGGCTAAAATAGCTACTTTGCAGCAGGCTGCCGCCATCGGAAATGTAAAGGTTGAAGAACTGGTGAACCGCCTTAGAAAAGAAGTTGGTCAGGAGTTTTTAACCGCCGAATCGGGTGGGGGATACAACTACATAAAACCTGCGTGGTTTGCCATCGACAAGGTTACACAACAACTGAACGCTTCCGAAATGCTGGCAGTAGGCGAGCACCCGGTTAACCAGGTGATTTCGGATTTGAACAAACTGGAAGAGGGCGTGATTTACCTGCTGATTGCACCATTTTTGACTGCTCCGCTTATCGACAAAGCGACAAGTCTTGGTTTCCGTCACTGGGTAAACCAGGTCAGCAGCGATGAATTTCACATATATTTCAGCAGAGGATGACAAACAAAAAAGGTGCAGTGGTTTTAATCAGCTGCACCTTTTTTATTTCGCTATGCTTTTTTCAACGCTTCCAGAATCCTTTCGGGTGTTACCGGCAGCCTGAAAACACGTGCACCGCACGCTTCAAAAACTGCGTTGGCAACGGCGCCTCCCATACAGATAATGGCCGGTTCGCCTCCACCCTGCGGTGGTTCGTCCTGCGCATCGAAGGTGTAAGATTCAATTACCGGTGGAATATTGGAGAACAGCGGCAGGCTGTAATTATTGAAGTTCGAAGAAATTACTTTTCCCCAATCAAACTCGATGTCTTCATAAAGCGAATACCCAAGCCCCATGTTTACACAACCTTCGGCCTGAATGGCAGCACCTTCCGGGTTAATCACCTGTCCCATGTCCTGCCCAACTACTGCGCGGTTGACTTTTACCTCGCCGGTTTTTTCGTTTACGGTAACTTCAACAATAATGGTGGCAAATGTTCCAGCATCAATACCCAGCGCAATACCACGACCGGTTCCTTTTGGCGGTTTGGCTTTTGTCCAGCCAAATTTTTCGGCAGCCAGTTTCAGCGAGTTGATGGCACGCTGGTCTTTCAGGTTTTTCAGTCTGAATTCCAGCGGGTCCATGCCGATTTTGTGCGCCATGATATCCATGTGCGATTCGCGTGCAAACGTGTTGGTCGGGTTACCGGGTGCACGCCACGCCCCAGTTCCAAACGGGTGAATGTCTTTTCCGTTCCAGGTTACTGTCTGGTGGTTTGGGAAACCGTAAAACGGGTCGGTTCCGCGGTCGCCCGCACAGTACGTATTAAAATCCCAGTATTTAATAATGCCGTCTTTTGTAATTCCTGAATTGATTTTCACCACCGCTGCCGAACGAAACATGTCGTACATAAATTCTTCCTGGCGTGTCCAGCTGATTTGTACCGGAGTTCCTTCCACCATTTTGGCAATACGGGCAGCTTCTGTAGCCTGACGGTTATAAATCTTTCCGCCAAAACCACCACCTAGAAAAATCTGTTTTGCATGAATTTTTTCCTTGGGCAGTTTCAGCAGGTCTGCCAGTTCCTGTCGCGTTCCAAACGGGGTTTGCGATGAGGCCCAAATGGTGAGCTCTTCTTTTTCGTATAAAGCAGTTGCCGCATGGGTTTCAATGGATGCGTGGGCTTTGTAGCCATCGAGGTATTCATTTTCAAACAAAAATTCCGACTCTTTTTTACCGGCTTCAAGTTCTCCGCCTTTGTGCCGGGTGCGGCTTTCGGTTGCTGTTTTCAGAATATGTGCGAAAATGGTTTCGTTATCGGCTTTTGAAGGCTGAACTTCCCAGTTTGCTTTTACCAGATTTTTTGCCTCTTCGGCTTTTTCGGGATTGGCATGAAGTACCACAATAAAATCGCCGTCTTTAAAAACTTTAACACCCGGTTTTGCTTCGGCAACCGAAGTGTCAACCGACGTTAGTTTTGCGCCGTGTGCCGGTGGCCTTACAATTTTGGCATATAATAAGCCGGGCAGACGAATGTCAGCCGAGTAAAGTGCTTTTCCGGTAACTTTCTTTGCCGCATCGGTACGCAAAAATGATTTTCCAATAATTTTATGTTGGGCAGCTTTTTTCAGCGGCGGTTTTTCGCTTAGCGAACGAACAATCTTCTGGCCTTTTGTTAATTCAGCATAGGTTATTTTTTTGCTTTTATCGGTCTTTGCATAAACAACCCCGTTTTCAGCCACCAAATCAGCAACCGGTATTTTCAAGGCTTCCGAAGCCAGTTCAATCAACACAATTCTGGCTTCGGCTGCGGCCGCGCGAATCAGCGGGTCGTGGAAACGGGTGGTCATCGAGCCCCAGGTCCCATCGTCATGAGGCACCAAGTCGGTTTCGCCCATAATCATATCTACTTTGTCGAGACCGATTTCCAGTTCGTCGGCCAAAGTTTGCGCCAGCGAAGTATTAATTCCCTGGCCCATTTCAATTTTGCCCGAGTAGCAATCCACACGGCCATCTTCTTTTACCCTGAGGAAAGCATTAAACTTCGGAAATTCCTCTTCGTTTCCCGGTTTTCTGCCCGAAATAAACGCCAGCTGGCTGAGCGAAAAAACGATGATAACACCACCACCCAGGTTTCTTAGAAAATTGCGGCGGTCCATCCCCGATGGCGGGGTATCGAAATCGTGAAAATAGTATTCGTTAATTTTATCCGGCTTCATTTTATTTTCCTCCTTTCATGGTTTCAGCAGCCATTTCAATTGCTTTAAAAATACGGGTGTGAGCGCCGCAACGGCAAAGGTTGTCGTTCATTCCGTCGATAATTTCCTGCCGGGTTGGCGATGGATTTCTTTTGAGTAAACCAATGGCATTCATTATCATGCCCGGTGTGCAGTAGCCGCATTGCAGCGCGTCGTTTTCAACAAAAGCCTGCTGAACGGGGTGTAGTTTGTCTCCGGTTGCAAGACCTTCAATGGTGACCACTTTTTTCCCGGCCACCTCTTCCATGGTAGTAGCGCACGAACGAACCGGCTCGTCGTTGATGAGTACCGTGCACGAGCCGCAGTAACCTTCGCCGCAGCCGTATTTTGTGCCGGTGAGGTTAAAGTGGGTCCGGAGCACCCAGAGCAGTTTTTCGGTTTTTTCGAGCTGAACTTCAACCGGTTTTCCGTTCAGTTCAAACTGAATTTTTTCTTCCATCGTTTATTGGTTTAAGATGATTTTAATTCTTTTTCGTAATCCTCCGGCGTGTCGATATCCCTCAAAATTTCAGGGTACTGACAAGCGACTTCCAAAATATCATTTTTTCTGATTTCCATCAACTGTCGCAGCCCTTTTTCAGGGTCAAGATTTTCGATTTCGTTGCTGAAACGTGTTTCAATCAGCACCGGGTGCCCTCTTTTTCCCTGGTAAGTTGGAATTACAATCCCTTTTCCTGATTTGTCCCAGCTGTTGATAACCATTTTCGCAGCCTGGCACGGAACCTGTGGCTGGTCGCCCAGAAAAAGTAAAGCAGCTTCTGCGTTTTCCGGCAAAGCACGAAATCCACAGACTACTGACGACAACATTCCCTGCAAATAATGCGCGTTAATAGCAATCGAAATGTTTCGCCCTGTAATTTTTTCGGCAATCTCTTCTTTGTGCGAACCCAAAACAACCACAACATTGTCAGTCACTTTCAGCGCGTTGTCAACCACCGTTTCAATAATCGTTTTCCCGTTAAACGGCAGCAGCATTTTCTGGGTTTTCATCCGCGTTGACGCCCCCGCCGCCAAAACAATCGCACAAACAAATTTCGTTTTTTTCATCCTATTTTTCAATCTCAATAAATCTCCATTAATCTCAACATATCACTTTTCAAGTATCGAGTATCAAGAATCCAGTATCATTTTTTATTCCTTTCCTGAATCAACTGTGCAGCAATACTCACCGCAATTTCGTTTACAGTTTTCGATTCAATTTCAATTCCGATGGGAGTGTGAACCCGGTTCCACTTTTCCTCGGTTGCCCAGCCATTTTCGAAAAACATTTGCTGAACCTGCGCAATTTTTCGTTTGCTGCCCATCATACCAACGTATGCAACGTCTTCATTGATAAACTCTTTCAGAAATTCAGCATCTTTAGCGTGGCCGCGGGTAACAATCACCACAAAAGTGTCTTTCCTGGTCGCCAGCGCTTTTTTCATCTTCTCAATTTCTCCAGTGAAAACCTGGTGCGCTTCGGGCAGATTTTTAGCCGTGGCAAATTCAGGGCGGTCGTCCCAAACAGCCACTTCAAAACCCAGCCAGTTTCCGATGTGTGTGACTGCTTTTCCAACATGACCAGCACCGGCAACCAGCAAGAGTGGTGGCGGAACAACCGCTTCGAGAAAAGCTATTTTTCTTTCCGAATCACCTGTTTTCGAAAGTTGTATTTCCCTGAAATCATCGGGAATAGTGTTGTTCAGCATCTCTGAAATATTCAGCATCAATGATTCAGGCATTCCGGCAGATTTTTCCTGCCAGTTTTCGCTTGTCAGCCACACTCTCGAAATCTTTGCATTTTGCTCCGTCTGATTAAAAAGCGTTGCCAATACTCCCCGTTGCCTTTTGTTAATTGATTTGGTTAATGCTTCGAAAACCGGGAGATGAATTTCGGGATTCGCATCTATCAGAATATTCATTCCTCCGCCGCAAATGGGGCCGGCCTTGTCGCTGATTTTATGGTTCAGGCTAAACTGAAAATAGCCCGACTTTTTTGAACGGATTAGTTTTGACGCAGCTTTTGCCACATTTAATTCTGTATCACCTCCACCCACGGTCCCATCCAGTAAACCTTTTTTGCCAAACAATGCTGAACTGCCCGGAATCTGCGGAGCCGAGCCAACAATTGAGGTAACAGTAGCAAGTACGCAGGTTTTATTTTTCACTGACAGGTTAAATACAAGATTGTTGTAAAAATGGTTTAACTGTTTTTTATCGTTCATTAGGTTTTATGCAATTAGTTAAAGTCAACTCAAATTTAATCATTTTATTAAAGTGTTTGTTGAAATGAAT
>CAZXVT010000090.1:0-18384 GCA_964644015.1 uncultured Maribellus sp. | reverse complement strand
TCATTTCATTGTTTTACACTTCATCCCCGAAAATCCACAATTCAGCAAAAAAATATTTCAAACCATTTCGTGAATCTGCAACTTTGAAACTGAATTTAACACAAATAATGAATTGATATTTTAACATCAACAATGACAACCATGAAAACAATGACAACAAAAACAACTCTGAGAACCACCCTCCTCGCATTGCTGACAATACTTTATTCGCTCCCGGTTTTTGCAGCCGATTACGAAGCCACCATGAAAACCAATATTCAGAAAATAGGCGAAGCCAAAACATTGGCTGATTATACTGCACTGGCCAGCCAGTTTGAACGCATTGCCAATGCTGAAAAGGACAAATGGCAGCCAGCATATTACGCCGTTTTGTGTTATCTGAATGCCGTAACCATGTTGCAGCTAACCGAAGACGAAAAAACAGCACAGCTTGATAAAGCGCAGCCAATCATGGACAATCTGAAGAAAAACTTTAAAAATGAATCGGAAGTATTTGCGCTTCAAGGATTTTTGTATGAAATGCGGATTATGGGTATGGCCTCGGCTATGAAATATTCATCGCTGGCAAACGAGGTACTCGAAGAAGCTGAAAAAATGAATCCGGCCAATCCGAGGGTTTATTATCTGCAGGGGATGAATATTTTTCACACTCCAAAAGCATTCGGTGGCGGCAAAGAAAAGGCAAAACCGCTGTTTGAAAAGGCAGCATTACTTTTCGAAAGCGCAAAACCGGCAACGGCACTTGACCCAACCTGGGGCGCAGAATACAACAAAAGAATGATTGAACAGTGTAACACTGCAAGCGAATAAAACTTTAGTTGTTAATTCCCTTTCAATCAACTATTTTTAGCAAACAATATGTTTATAAACAAAGCAACAGGGAGAAAAATCAATGCAATGGAAGTTCTGAAAGCTTCTTTGATTTCGATACTGATTGGTGTCGTAACACTTTATCTGCTTTCAGGTACTTTCAACCATCCGCTGAGTATGCATCTTTGGAATGCCGGTTATTCACTTTCCATCGGGCTTCCGTTGTTTGGCAACGGTTTTATCTTCGACTGGTTTGCCTGCCGCTATATCAACTGGATTAAACACCCTTTCAGAAGCGTAATCCGCACGCTTGGTTTTCATATGATTTATTCGAGCGTTGTGATTTTTACCGTTAACTGGTTTTGGCTGAAAGTGGTTTTGGGGCAGGAGTGGAGCAATTTCTGGCAAACGGGTCGAGCAACAATTGTTGCCGAATACATCATTTTTGTGGTGGTTGCTTCCATTATTTATGCCATCTCGTTCTTCAAAGCCTGGAAAGAAGAGGTTGTTGAATCGGAAAAAATAAAACGCGAAGCATTGGCACTACAATACAAGGTTTTGCAGGATCAGGTAAACCCGCACTTTCTTTTTAACAGTTTGAATATTCTGGGCAGCCTCATCGATTTGGATACTCAAAAAGCCAAAGTTTTCACCCGTGAACTTTCGCTGTTTTACCGCGATGTTTTGCAGTTGAAAGACCGCGATATTATTCCGTTGAAAGAGGAAATTGCTTTCGTGAAGCGCTATATTTTTCTGCAGCAAATCAGGTTTGGCGAAGCACTGCAGGTTGATTTTGCCGCCAACGAAAACCTCGCCGGAATGGTGATACCGTTGTCGTTGCAAGCGTTGGTTGAAAATGCCATTAAACACAACGAAATTTCGCTGGCCAATCCACTGAAAATTGTGATAGCAGTGACCGACGACCACGAGCTGATTGTGGAAAACAACCTCCAACCCAAACCGCTATACGAAGAAACCAGTGGAACCGGGCTGCAAAATCTGGCCGGACGCTACCAGTTTCTTACCGGGAAAGAGGTCGTAATTACCAAAGACAACGGCTATTTCAGGGTGATTTTACCGCTGATTATGATGGCAGACCAACCCTCAGTCACCCAATAACTCATTAACTCAATTACTGAAAAATGAATATTCTGATTGTTGAAGACGAACCGATAGCCGCCGCCCAATTAGCCGCCAATGTTGCTTCTTTGCGCCCCGGAGCAAATGTGCTTGCCGTGTGCGACACCATCAAAAGCACCGTGAACTGGCTCAGAAATAATCCTGCACCTGATCTTGCTTTTTTTGATATTCAACTGGGCGACGGTCTCAGTTTTGATATTTTTGAACAAACCGGCTACAACCAACCCGTTATTTTCACTACAGCATTCAACCAGTATGCCATCCAGGCTTTTAAGGTAAACAGCATTGATTATTTACTGAAACCTATCGACCGCGCAGAGCTTGAAAAGGCACTCCAGAAATTTGAAAGTCTGAAACAACCTGTTTCGTCACCCATAACATCCCAGGCACTCGAAGAAATTATCCATTCGCTGAAAAAGAAAAACTACCGCGAACGATTTCTTGTGAAAGTAGGAACTCATTTGCGTGTTGCTGAAACCACCGACATTTTGTATTTCTACAGCATGCAGAAAGGTACATTTCTGAAACTGAACGACGGCAAGGATTATGTAATCGACCAGAGTCTTGAACAGGTGGAACAATTGGTTGATCCGGCGCAGTTTTTCCGCATCAACCGCAAATACCTTGTTTCGCTGAAATGCATCAAAGACGTAATAACTTACAGTAATTCAAGATTAAAACTGAAAGTGCAAAATCCCATCGACGATGAATTTCTGGTTGCCCGCGAAAAAGTAAAGGATTTTAAAGAGTGGCTGGAAGGGAAAAGTTAGTTGCGGAATATTTACGATTTACGGATTTACAATTTTTCGCTGTGTACTTTTCAACAGTTTTCCTGTATTTCCTCAATTACGCAATAACTCATTCACTCAATCACCAATTTTCTCATTCACGCATTCATTAGTTTCCCAATTCCGGTAACCACAAGCCACACAGCAAAACCAAAAAGAAAAACGGCACAGGCACCTACAAGAATTTTGAAAGTGCGGATGCTGAAAAACTGCCGGCCTTTGCCAACAGCAAACGAAATGGCAGAATACCAGACCAGGTCGCCCAAAATATGTCCGAGAAAAAAGAAAATGACACCGGTAACTCCATGTGTTTTCGATATCATGACATACCCCAGTCCAATAGTTGCCCACCAGATAATCCAGTAAGGATTTGCCAGGCTCATCAGAATTCCAGACAGGTACAGATTATTTTTTTTGAAGTTGAAGATCCGGCTTTGATTTCGAGTTCCGGAATGGAGCGAAACATCCCGGTTGCCATCCAGATCATGATTCCCCCGCCTGCCAGAGAAACGATAACAAAAAACCATTCGTTTTTAAAAAGCGGCTCCAACCCGAAAAACAGGGTAATCAACAGCAATATTTCAAGCATGGCATGTCCGGCAATCATTTTGGACCCCACCCAAGGGCCGCGGATGGCACTTTCGCTGATGGTGGCAGTCATCAAAGGTCCCGGCATCATGGCGCCGCTGAAAGCCACCACAAACGATGTAAAAAACAGGGTAAGTAAGGTTAACATTTCAAACTAAATTTTTTAGCTGATTTACTTTTAAAGTCAGGTTTCTGACCCGTTCCGGATCCACCGGATTTTCCCATTTTCCGTGCTTTTTCATTGATGAGCCGACGATAAAAGCATCGGCCATATCCCAATATTCATGAATATTCCGTTCATCGATACCAGAACCAACAATTACCGGAATTTTAACCGACAGTTTCACCGCCTTCACTTCTTCAACCAACGCTTTTTCGCCGGTGGCAGTACCGGTAACAATTACACCGTCGCACAGGAAAAACGCTGCTGCTTTTGCAGTTTCGGTAATTGTTACATCGGTTGAAACTGCGTGTGATGCATGTTTCTTTTTAATATCGGTAAAAATCTTAATATGTTCTGCCCCGATTTGCTTTCTGTATCGCAGCAATTCGCCGGCATCGCTGTTCATCCAGCCCTCATCGGCCAGATGGCCAAACACAAAACCTTCGGCACGGATAAAATCAAAACCGGCAGCCAGTGCCACAGCCAGCGCTGCTTTGTTGGCTCCTGCGAGAATCTGAATTCCCAACGGTGAATTCATTTTGCGCCGCAATTCAACAGCAACGGCTGTCATTGCCGACACAATTTCGGACCCGACAATCCGGTTCAGATAAGGTCTGTCGTGCATGTTTTCTATCATAATGGCATCCACGCCACCTTCGGCAAGCAATTCAGCATCGCGCAGGGCGTTATCAACAATTTCTGCAATCCCTGCTGTATTTCGCGGTGTTCCGGGTAAAGCTGCCACATGCACCATCCCGATGATTGTTTTATTGAGTTCCATAACTTCGAATTTTAAAGATAAATGTAATTGAAAAGTGATTTAACAAGGAGATTGATGGTGACTTTTGGAGATTTATAGTAAAAAACATCTTCCCAATCAATTACTATCAGTCTCGATTGACTAAGACAAATCACATTAAGTCTCAATCAATCACAACCAATCCCTTTCAGTCACAATAAATCTCCACCAATCTCTTTTCTCTGCTCTTCCGTCATTACTTTTATATCTTTGCGTAAAACGTAAAAAAATGTTACAAGCTGTTTTCAGGGAGATGAAACCGTTCCCCCAGTTGATGTTTGCAATTTTTGTGGTGGTGGCCAGTTTTATTGTTTTTATGCTGATATCGCTGGTTGTGGCAATCCCATTATTTGGTTTTGATTCGATGATGTCGATGGCCGGAGGTATTGATGTTTTCAGTGGTGAGAATATTGCCTTACTAAAATATTTCCAGGTGGTTCAGTCAATAGGTGTTTTTATTGTCCCCCCTTTTATTCTTGCCTGGCTTTATTATGGGAAAATTGCAGAATATCTTCAATTGAATAAAACTATAACCTCACAATCTGTTTTGCTTGTTCTGATTCTGGGATTTTCTGCCATACCGGTAATCAACCTTTTCGGAGAACTGAATGCAAACATGAAACTTCCTGAATGGCTTTCGGGCGTTGAAAACTGGATAAAAACCCGTGAAGATATGGCTGCCGAGTTGACTGAAAAATTTCTGAAAGTTGACAGCTTTGGCGGATATCTCTTTAACCTTTTTATGATTGCCTTTTTACCGGCAATTGGTGAAGAATTGCTGTTCAGGGGGGTTGTACAGCGTATTTTCACCAACTGGACACGCAGTCTGCACTGGGGAATCTGGATTGCAGCAGCCCTTTTCAGTGCCCTGCATTTTCAGTTTTATGGTTTCATCCCGCGAATGTTACTAGGGGTGATGTTCGGGTACCTGCTGATCTGGAGCGGTTCAATGTGGCTGCCGATTATTGCCCATTTTGTCAACAACGGGGTGGCAGTTACCGGAATGTATCTGATCGACAAAGGAGCCATCAAACCTGAGTTCGAAGAAATCG
This sequence comes from uncultured Maribellus sp., assembly GCA_964644015.1. Classification (GTDB taxonomy): domain Bacteria; phylum Bacteroidota; class Bacteroidia; order Bacteroidales; family Prolixibacteraceae; genus Draconibacterium. The sequence continues at coordinate 13,044 of CAZXVT010000090.1, read as the reverse complement.
GGTCCAGTGGCGAAGGTGTTTATTTCTCAATTGTTAGTATTGCCGTGGTTGCCCTTTTGCTATGGCTGATAAAAAGGGAAAATGCCCCGGCTGCAAAAGAGCAGCGGTATCTTCAGTAAAGAAATTTATCAGAAAAAAATCAGGCAAAATCGAATAACAGGTCGCACTGCAGTTCTTTGGCAGTGAGTGTTTTCTTCTCCTTGCGGCGGAAAATATACACGATGCCGTAATCCTGCGCAATCTGACGTTTATGTTTCGGAATTTCTGTGTCAAGCCCTTCTTCGATTTCATTCCACAACTGGCTGATAAAATCGTTTGTGGTTTTGCGCAATTCCTGCATTGAATTATAGGTACGCTGGGTATTTCGTTTCAGATTTTGCTGAAAAATAGCCGCATCCTTGAATTCTTCAAGTTTAACCCGAACCAGCGCGATGGAAGGATTGTAAATGGCGCTTCCTCCGTTGCGGATACGCTGCTGTTCACCTTCAATGACTTTGTTTCCCCAGAAAAGGATTTCCTCTTCGGTATTCAATGGCGGAACTTTTCCGTTAAACTCCTCAAGCCCGTAATATTTTATGCCACCATTAATCTCGCCTCTTTCAGAAGTAAGATAAAGTACCTGAATAAAATGATCGACATACATCCGCGCTTTTTCCATGGCCGCTTTGTACACATGGTTTTTATCCGCCTGAATCTGGATGTTCATTTCATAATGTGTCAGCATGTTTTCAAACTTGCTTTTCACACTCTGAAGTTCTTCGATTGTTTTGTTGGAGATGGCAACTTTCCCATTTTTAAAGTCTGCTTTCTGAAGGGCAGCTTCCAAAGCTCTCATTCGTGCTTTATCTGTTGTTGGCAAGCGTCGGTACGGCATAATCTTCAATCCTGTTTCCTGCGAAGTTAATGAATCCGTATATATGAATATTTCTATTCGCCCTTATACTTATTCACAATTTTTTGTCAATATTGAAAACTTCAATAATCAAAACAGAAATAATCCTGCCGTTTTTTATCTGATCAGCAGAACCTGACCTTTGATGGAATGAGAAAAACCCTGAACATCTGAGAATTCGGCTTTCCAGATATAATTACCAACAGGAGCCGGCTGGTTGTTTTTGGTGGTTCCATCCCATTTGTAATCAGGACTATCCGACTCAAAAACCACTTCGCCCCACCGGTTAAATATCAACAATGAAAAGTTACCGGGATCAACACCCACTGTTACCGGCATAAAAAGCCTGTTTTCAACAATTTCACTGTCGGGACGGAATGCATTGGGCGTGTAAGTGGTAAACGGCACGATTTCAACAAAAGAAAAAGTGGTGTCAAGGCAGCCCCTTTCTGTTCCGGCAATCAGACTCACGGGATATTTTCCCACAACCGTGTACCGGTGCACCGGGTTTTCAAGTTGCGAAACGCTGCCGTCGCCAAAATCCCAATTAAAACTGCTGACATCGTTTGTCAGATTGGTAAAAGTGAGACTGGCATTGTCGATAATGGCAACCGGGTAATCAACCTCAAATTTCGCTTCAGGTTTTGGAAAAACTGTAACCATAGCTGGATTGAAAATTGTATCGGAACAGCCTGTAATTTCCGAATAAGCTGCCAGTCTGAAATCAAACTTCCCGGGTTGATCAATTGTATAATAATTTTCACTCCCTGCAACGATAACAGAATCTGTAATCCAGGTATAAACCAACGATTCATCTCCGGTAACAGCCATTGTTTTAACGGTAAAAGGCTGGCATCCTTCATCGGTATCTGTTTCGATATCGAAAAACGGTTTGCGTGTTGCCGGTTTTTCAGTCCAGGCACTTTTGCAGCCAAACTCATCGACTTGTAATTTGATGATTCCGGTGGGATTATCGAGAAATACAAAAACTGAATCATTTCCTGTTCCGACCTGGTGGGCACCGGTAAAACTCCAGTAGCAAACCGACGAATCAATATTAAACGAATAAACAGCCTGAACAATACTGTCGGCACACGATGCCGGGTCAATGGTAAATTCAGCCACCGGTGTCGGGAAGATTTTTACCATTTCAGTTTCTGTATATCCGATAAAACAACCATTATCGGTGTTGGTAATTTTGAGTGAAACATCGTAAAAACCGGTATTACTATAAAAATGCGATGGATTTTGCTGGGTGCTGATTGCCGATCCGTCGCCAAAATTCCATTCAAATTCAACATTATCCGTCACTTTCAATTCACCCGAAAAACTGATTAAAGCCGAATCGCAGCCCCGGCTTCTGGCGGTATTCATCACAAAATCGGGATTGGCGCCAATATCCAACTTAAAAGTATCAGGGCTGAAACAGCCGTTTTCTTCCACATAAAGCGAAATTTTTGCTTTTGAATTACCCGGAGAAAGAGAAACCCTCCACCGGTTCCAATTTACTGAATCGGCCAGGCAGTTCCCGAAATCCCAGTAATAATGCGCATTCTGCGTGGCATTTCCGGTGTAGATTACCTCGCGGTTGTATCCTTTGCATTTGTCGTTTGAATCATCGGCAAAGCTGAATTCAGCAGTGGGTATTTCAGCAAATTTCAGTTTTAGAATTTCTGAAACCTCGCAACTGTCAGCCGTTTTAAATTTGTAGGAAACATCGTACTCGCCCCATTCTGTAACCTGAATTCCGGCAGTTGCATTTGTCAGGTTATTAAATAATAATTTTGATGGCTGGCTGGTACTCCAAACCATCTTTCCATTGCTTACAACACTTTCATCAACACCTGAAAACTGAAGTTCGATGGTGTGGTTCAGCGTTCCGCAAACAATCGGAGAACTTTTCATTTTTATTTCCGGAACCGGGTAAACCGTAAAATTCATGGTATCGCGGGTGGCACACCAGAAACGGTCGGTAACAGTCAGAATATATTCGCCGGTTTTGTCAACTTTAATCGTTTGCATTGTATCACCTGTATTCCAGTTATAGTTTCTGAATCCTGGTCCCGGATCAAGAATTTTTGAATAAGGCGCACAATCACTTTCGTCGGGCCCGATATCCGGTTTTAGTTTCCCGGCAAGAATAACATAAATGGAGTCTTTTCTCTCACAACCATCAATGGTTCTTCCGATTGCCCAGTATTTACCTTCAGTTGCAACTGTGATTTTCTGCGTTGTATCACCTGTATTCCAGAGATATTCATCAAAATAGGGCCCCGCATCCAGCAGCACCTGTGATCCTTTACACATGGGCAGCGTGTCGCCCTGAAAATCAATATTCTGGCCGATATCCAGAATCAGATCAAGATTAAAACCCACACCGTAACCATACGATTCGTAACCGCCATAACCATAAACATAAGCCAGAAAACCCCTGTCTTCGTTCAAATTTTGCAAGCGATGTGTTCCGGGACTGGTTGTTAATTGCGCATAAGAATAGTTAGTCCCCGCAAACTGCCTGAACTGGTTACTTATAAGATTGCCATCAAAAAGAATATTATTTATTTCTGAAGTAGGTGATATCACATTTACATAGTAATTCCGGATCTGGTTTGAATTGTATGCCACAAATGTCACATCATTTTTCGACTGGCTCACAGAACTCAGAATGATCATAAACGGGTCTCCATTTGAATCGGTGCTGTTCGACTGGCTGAATTGTGCCACCATTACAGGTTTATCCGCAAATATACGCGAGGCTTCATAACTCTGCAGGGCAAATTCAAACCATTCTCCGCTGTTGATCAAACGTCTTGGCCGGTTTCCAATCTGCACCGCAGTGCTGTCTTCCGAGGCAATAATCCGGTAAAGGTCAGATCGGCGGGTTAACAACGGAACTGCATAATACTCCCGACCCCATGCCTGAACCGGGGGCATTTGTTCAAAAAGGTGATCAAATCCGCCAACGTTGTTTTGAGCAGGAATTACAACGCTGAAATTTCCCGAATAAACAGCAACCGGTTTATCAGATTTGATGCTGCTGCCCGTTAAATCGCCCTGCCCAGCCAGGTTACGCCGGTTCAATGACTGCACCTGGTAAACCTCCCCTTTATTCAAAGTTATGCTGTATGGCACACCAGCCGGTTTTCCCTGGTCGGTTACAACGGCCGGAATGATTTCAACTGTTGTATTATCGTTGGCTGACACCACTAAAAATTCACTGTTTCGCCCGTGGTCAGGATCATCATCCACAAAAGGTGTGTAGCACATGGCAAAATACTCCTTTCCAAGCGACTCCACCGGGTAAATTACCGCCAGATCGGCTGAATTACGGTCCCAGTTTAACGCATAAACATTTACAGGATTTTCAGCAACCAGATTAATTCCTTTGTTTTCAATGCTTTCAGAACCTTTGGCTTCGGCAGTGGAAAGCGGAAGTTTTATTTGTATCGAACTATTGGCATTTACAAACCCCGGGGTTGAAAACTCAATACCACCTATGAATACTTTGAAATTTGTTGCTTCGCGCGCGGTTACAGTGATTTCAATATAATGAACATTGTTGTTGTCGTTGCGGCCTTCCATAAATCCGAACCAGAACTCGGTGCCCTCGGTGGAACGGTGACATTTCTGGTCATCAGGTGTCGAACCGGAAATTTTGCCAGTGCTCAAAAAGATAAAACCCAGGAATAATATGGTGAAAGGAAAAAAACGCATCAACCCTTATTTTTCAATGCCCCTAATTTGGTTTTAATTTTTATAACGAGGTGATTAAAACCCAAATTAAATACAATCGGTTAAAAGAAAACCCGAAGTGATAGAGTTAAAAGGTTTATAAGTTGAGCCGTGATTTTCGGGTTGAACGTTTAATAAAGTTCGTTAAAGTTTCTTTTTACAATGCTGATGACTTGTTGCATGTCAATTTCCCTTTTCAGTTCCTGCTGAATGGAAGTAACGCCAAATGCTGAAAATCCGCAGGGATTGATGTAATTGAAATAACGCATATCGGTATTTACGTTCAATGCAAAACCGTGCATGGTAACATAACGGCTCACGCGAACACCAATGGCACAGATTTTCCTGGCTCTTACCTTGTGCTCAGCATCGAGCCAAACTCCGGTGGCTCCCTCTTTTCTGCCGCCAGTCAACCCAAATTCAGCAATGGTTTTGATAATAGCATCCTCCATTTTTTCGATGTACTCCCGAACTCCGATTTTGTAATATTCGAGGTCGAAAATCGGGTAACCAACCAACTGGCCCGGCCCGTGATAAGTAATATCGCCACCTCGGTTGATCTTATAAAATGTAGCCTGAATTTTCTCCAGAAAATCGGCGTGTGCCAGCAGGTTTTTTTCGTCACCGCTCTTCCCCAGTGTATAAACATGCGGATGTTCAACCAATAGAAAAAAGTTTTTTGCTGATGGTTTTTTGGCTGCCAGTTTATCGGCAGTCACATCAGCCAACAGTGATTCCTGGTAATCCCAGCACTCTTTGTAATCTTTTAAACCTAAATCGACGAAATTGAATTCAGCCATGACAAACCCCGACTTTTAACATTGAACTTTTTTACGCATTTACATGTTCCTCGGCCCTGTACGAACTGCGCACCAGCGGCGAACTTTCAACAAATTTAAATCCTTTCCGGATTCCGATATTTCTGTATTCCGCAAATTTTTCAGGCTGAATATATTCCACCACTGGCATGTGTCTGGTGGTTGGCGCCAGGTACTGGCCTATAGTCATCACTTTTACCCCGGCTTCCAAAAGATCGTCCATGGTTTGCAAAATTTCATCATGGTTTTCACCTAACCCAAGCATAATTCCTGATTTGGCTACTTTAAAATTGGCAGCCACATATTTCAGTACATCAAGACTCCGGCGATATTTCGAGGCAAAACGCACAAATGGAGTAAGGCGCTCGGTGGTTTCAAGATTGTGAGAAATCACATCCGGACCGGCGTCAATCACCTGCTGAATGAGTCCGGTGTTTCCCCTGAAATCAGGAATCAGCACTTCGATGCGGGTTTCGGGGTTTATTCTTTTTACTTCAGTGATGGTTCTTGCCCAAATTCCGGCTCCCTGATCGTCAAGGTCGTCGCGGTCAACCGACGTGATTACGGCATGTTTCACGCCCATAATTCTGATTGTTTCAGCAAGTTTCTCGGGTTCACTTTCGTCAGGTGGAAGTGGTCTTCCGTTGGGAACCGCACAGAATTTGCATTTCCGGGTACAAATGTTTCCCAAAATCATAAAAGTGGCCGTTCCGCGATTCCAGCATTCCCCGATGTTCGGACAGTTGCCGCTTGTGCAAATGGTGTGGAGTCCATTGGTATTCACCAGGTTCTTCACCTTTGAATAGCTTTCCCCTTTGGGCATTTTCATTTTCATCCATTTGGGCAATCGTTCCCGCTCTTTCAATTCGTGCGCCATAAAAAATTTTTTCGCAAAGTTAAAATTTTAGCCCGTTGGGTGGCTGATAAAAAAAGATTGTTTTGTCATTATTAATTTTTATTTCCCTTTCATCATAATCACAATCAACAAATAGTTTTGGTGGACTATCAAAAAGTTGTATTTTCAGGCTCCGAAAAACAGGCTTTAAAAACGAGGTAAAAATGTCAAAACCACTTGTAAAACCATATGGCGAAAGCCAGAGTCAATCGGTTAACCTGATCAGCGAAGGAACAAAAATCAAAGGCGACATACTTGCCAACGGCGACATCAGGATTGATGGTGAATTGTATGGCAATATTGCTGTAAAAGGCCGTTTGGTTGTTGGCCCGAATGGCAGGATCGAAGGCCAGATTAATTGTGGAAACATTGAAACTTCGGGCTTTATAAAAGGTAAAATTACAGCTACCGAGTTGCTTACCTTAAAATCAACAGCCCAGATTACAGGCGATATTATCGTAGGCAAACTCTCGGTTGAACCGGGGTCCCTGTTTTCGGGCACGTGTGTGATGAACGGCTCGAAACCGGAAGATGAAACCGAATGATGACAACCGGAAAAACCGGTTCGACAATTTTATCCGGTATTCAAGCCTGGGTTTCGAAATGATGGCAATCATCGGAATTTTTACTTTCGTAGGGTATAAAATCGATCAATGGCTGAAAAACGAATTCAGGATCACCACATTTGTTTTGATGATTTTCTCGGTAATAATTGCCATCCTGTACGGAATTAAAGGATTGTTGAAAAAATAAAACTCACCCTTTCGTTTATGAAACAATATATTCTGAAAATATTTTCTCTGACCATTTTTCTTTTATTAGCAGGGTGGGTGGTTTTTACCTACGTTTTGCCACAATATTATCTTCCCGTTTTTCCCTTCGTGCTGTTGTTTTTTGTTTTGTTTTCCATCGCAATTCATGCCTGGCAAACGCATCTTTCAAAATCATCGATTGGAAAATTTACCCGGAGTAATATGATTCTGACCTTTCTGAAACTTGTTTTTTATTCGGCTTTTGTCATCGTTTACATAGCTACCGACCGGGAAAATGCAAAAATTTTCACGATCGTTTTCATGATTCTGTACCTGGTTTTCACCACGTTCGAAGTCATTTTACTTACTTCATCCTCTTCGTCAAAAAAATAATTGAAAAAACATAAAACCTGGAGCACTTATTTGATGTTTTGAGTAGGTGGTTTTTAAACTTCAGTAACAAAAAACTTATAAATTTGTAAGCACTTGATATTAAAAAGTACAATATGTTGAAGCATTCTGCCGGAATATTATTGATTTTTACAATCAGCTTTTTTGTCATCACTCCGTTATTTGCAGAAGAAAACCACGCAACTGGTGGTGCTCATGCAACAGATTCCGTTCAAACCGAAAAATTTGATGCCGGTAAATTTATTATCGAACATGTTTCCGACAGCTACGAATGGCACATTGTTTCGTTCGGAGAAACACATGTAAGCATACCACTGCCAATAATTTTATACAGTAAATATCCTGAACTTCATGGCGGAAAAAGCTGGCATTTTTTTATGTCGTCGAAATTTCATCACGGACACGATGCATACAATGGTTTCCGGATTTCGCATACAAAGGAATATGAAGGAAAGATTGTGGAACTGGATGCCACGGGAAATGAAATCGGGAAACCGGTTGATCTTTCAATGACAAAAACCGTTGCCGAAATTTTGATTGCCGTTCTTATCATGCTTTGGGTTTTTATTTCGGTAGCCCGAAAACTAAGAAAAAATGTTGGCAAAGCGCCGACCGGACTTCAGAATCTGGTGGAACCGGTGGTGATTTTTGTCCGCGACCAGATAGCCCGTCCAACGATCGGCGATAAAAAACATGAAAAGTACATGCCCTATTTGCTGACACTTTTCTTTTTTATTTTACTGCTGAACCTGATGGGATTGGTGCCGATTGTTCCGTTTGGTGCCAATGTAACCGGCAATATCAGTGTTACAATGGTGTTGGCTTTATTCACTTTTGTCATCACAACTTTGAGTGGAAACAAACACTACTGGAAGGAAATTTACAATCCGGATGTTCCATGGTGGCTGAAATTTCCGATTCCTTTGATGCCCATCGTTGAACTCACTGGCGTAATAACCAAACCGTTTGTGCTGATGGTGCGACTCTTTGCCAATATGATGGCCGGTCACATGATTGTGACTGTTTTTGTAAGTCTCATCTTTATTTTTGGCAGTCTGATGGGAACGGCGGCTGGTTTTGGAGTAAGCCCGTTGTCAATCGCTTTTTCTGTTTTCATCCTTTTGTTAGACGTTTTGGTATCATTTATACAAGCTTATGTTTTTACGCTGCTTTCGGCCCTCTATTTTGGAATGGCCACAGCAGAACATCATTAATAACCATTTAAATTAAATGCTATGTTATCAGCAATTTTATTACAAGCTGCAGCGGGAGCCACATTAGGGAAACTGGGTGCTGCCATTGGTGCAGGACTGGCCGCAATTGGCGCAGGTATCGGTATTGGTAATATCGGTGCAAGTGCCATGGAAGCCATCGCCCGTCAGCCCGAATCGGTTGGTGAAATCCGCTCGAACATGATCGTTGCTGCTGCTTTGATTGAAGGAGTTGCCTTCTTCGCAGTAATTATCTGTGCTCTCGTAATCTTTATTTAATGGAATCATTTTGACTGCAATACCCCGGGATTGCCGGGGATTGCATCGTCAAAAAAAACAAAAAAACTGTTTAAAACTGAAACTATGGGTTTAGTAACACCAAATCCCGGTACGATATTCTGGATGATCATCATTTTTGGGATCGTTCTTTTCATTTTGCGGAAATTTGCCTGGAAACCGATTTTGAATGCACTGAAAGACAGGGAAGAATCGATTGCCAACGCATTAAATTCAGCCGAAGAAGCTAAAAAAGAAGTAGCCGGACTGAAAGCTGACAATGAAAAAATTATTGCCGAAGCCAGGCAGGAAAAGAATGAAATTCTAAAAGAAGCCCGTGAAATAAAGGATAAAATTATTGCAGAAGCCAAAGAAAAAGCAGCCCAGGAAGCCGCTAAAAGTATTGAACTGGCCAAACAGCAAATTGAGGCAGAAAAAACGGCTGCTGTTAACGATTTGAAAAAACAGGTGGCTGAACTTTCGGTATTGATTGCTGAAAAGGTGATAAAAAAAGAACTCAGCAACAAAAACGAACAGGAGAAAATGGTGAATGGTCTGATTGACGAAATTAAACTGAATTAGAAAAAATGGACAGTTTGATCAGGGTTCGATACGCAAAAGCATTTTTCCAGACTGCAAAAGAGAAGGAACTGTTGGGTGAATTAAAATCCGATATTGAAAGTATTCTTGCAATTTGTACCAATACACCAGAGTTTATAGGTTTGTTACACAGTCCGGTTGTTAAAACAAAGCAAAAATCAGAATTAATCAACCGTATTTTTAAAGGGCAGGTAAATGATCTTACACTGAGTTTTCTGATGTTAATTACTGAAAACAAGCGCGAGGCCGAAATACCGGGGATTTGCCGTAATTTTCTCGAACTGACCCGAAAAGATCAGAACATAAAAACTGCAACCCTCACCACAGCAACTGAAATCAACAGCAACACAATAGAAAAAATCAGGCAAATCATCGAAAAAGAAACTGGTTCGGGTATTGAACTAACCACCCGAATAAATCCTGAATTGATTGGGGGAATAATACTCAGGGTAGATGACAAACAATACGACGCAAGTGTGGCTGCCCAATTGAAAAAAATCAGACAACAATTACTGGAACAGCATTAACTAATAAGATATTATCTGTAAAAAAATAAAAAGATGGCAAACATAAAACCCGCTGAAATATCCCAGATTTTAAAGCAACAGCTTGAAGGTTTTAAAACCCAGGCAGAACTCGAAGAAGTTGGTACCGTTTTGCAGGTTGGCGACGGAATTGCCCGTATTTACGGGCTTTCGAATGTTGAATCGAACGAAATGATCGAATTCGAAAGCGGTGTAAAAGGTATCGTACTGAACCTTGAGGAAGATAATGTGGGAGCAGTATTACTCGGGCTGACATCGCAGGTAAAAGAAGGCGACAGTGTAAAACGGCTGCAAAGAATTGCCTCCATTATGGTAGGCGAAAAATTGCTTGGCCGCGTTATCAATACGCTTGGTGAACCCATCGACGGAAAAGGGCCCATTCAGGGAGAATTGCTCGAGATGCCGCTTGAAAGAAAAGCACCCGGTGTAATTTACCGTCAGAAAGTTGCTCAACCCTTGCAAACCGGGATCAAAGCCATCGATGCCATGATTCCCATCGGTCGCGGACAGCGCGAGCTGATTATTGGCGACCGCCAGACTGGAAAAACAGCCATTGCCATCGATACCATTATTAACCAACGCGAATTCTTTGAAAAAGGCAACCCGGTTTACTGTATTTATGTGGCAGTTGGTCAGAAAGGCTCAACCGTGGCAAATATCGCATCAACACTCGAAAAACATGGTGCGATGGATTACACCATCATCGTTTCGGCGCCAGCTTCCGACCCTGCGGCGCTGCAATTTTATGCACCGTATGCCGGAGCTTCAATCGGGGAGTTTTTCCGTGATACAGGTCGTCATGCATTGATTATATACGACGATCTTTCGAAACAGGCCGTTTCATACCGCGAAGTTTCGTTGTTGCTCCGTCGTCCACCGGGCCGTGAAGCATATCCCGGCGACGTTTTCTATTTACACTCCAGATTGCTTGAAAGAGCTGCCAAAATTATTGAAAGCGACGAAATTGCGGCGAAAATGAACGATCTGCCCGAGTGTCTGAAAGGCAAAGTGAAAGGTGGTGGTTCCCTTACAGCGTTGCCTATTATTGAAACACAGGCTGGCGACGTTTCGGCTTATATTCCCACCAATGTGATTTCGATTACAGATGGTCAGATCTTCCTGGAACCACAGTTGTTTAACGCAGGTATTCGCCCTGCCATCAACGTGGGTATTTCAGTTTCGCGTGTGGGCGGCAGTGCACAGGTAAAAGCCATGAAAAAAATTGCCGGAACCCTGAAAATAGACCAGGCCCAATTCCGGGAACTGGAGGCTTTCTCAAAATTTGGTTCCGATCTCGACAATGCCACCATGCGAATTCTGGATAAAGGCCGTAAAAATGTGGAAATCCTGAAGCAGGGTCAATACAACCCGATTCCGGTGGAAATGCAGATTGCCATTGTTTATTGCGGTTCAAAAGAACTTTTAAGAGCAGTTCCGGTTGAAAAAGTCAAAGCTTTTGAAACTGAATTCCTTGAGGTTCTGCAACTGCAACATAGAAATTTGCTTGATGAACTGAAAGTAGGAAACCTGACTGAAGCGACTGAGCAAACACTCCGGAAAGTGGCAGAAGAAGTGGCGGAGAAATTTAAAAAATAGATTATTGTGATTGGGTAATTGAGTAAATGAGTAATTGAGGAAGAAACATTCTTCCCGGATTATTTTAAAGATTTACATTTTTACCTGTTTTGCAGAAAGAAAAACTAAAGAACAAGGTGATTTTCCACATTAACTCAATAACTAATTCACCCATTAACTGTTTATGGCAGGTTTAAAAGAAATACGAATTCGCATTGCATCGGTAAAAACCACGCGACAGGTGACCAGTGCCATGAAGATTGTTTCGGCGGCTAAACTGAAAAAAGCGCAGGACGCTGTTTCTCAAATCCGGCCGTATGCCAACAAATTACACGGCATACTCACTTCGCTGAGTTCAAGCCTTGAAAATTCGGAAGATTCAATTTTTACCCAACAAAGGGAACCAGAAAAAGTGTTGATAATATTGATTACTTCGAATCGCGGACTTTGTGGCGGATTTAATTCAAACATTTCGAAAAACGCGGCAAGGCTTGTTCATGAAAGATACAGCGATCAGTATAAAAAAGGGAACGTATTTTTTCTGAGTATTGGAAAACAAGGTGGCCGTCAGTTGAAACACCTGAAGATGAGTGTCACCGAAAACAATAATGAAATATTTGAAAATCTGAACTTCGAAAATGTGGCTGCCATTGCCAACCAGGTGATGGCTGATTTTGAAGCAGGGAAATTCGACCGGGTTGAACTTGTTTACAACCAGTTTAAAAATGCTGCGGTTCAAATCCAGACAACCGAACAGTTTCTTCCGGTTGAACTTGGCGATGATACAAGTTCAAAAAACAATGCGGATTATATTTTCGAACCATCAAAAGAATACATTGTAAAGGTCCTGATTCCACGAATTTTGAGAATTCAGTTTTACAAAGCTATTATCGATTCATTTGCCGCTGAACATGGCGCCCGTTTAACTGCGATGCACAAAGCAACCGACAATGCAACTGAACTGCTCAATTATCTGACGCTGCAATATAACAAAGCACGACAGGCAAGCATTACCGGTGAAATCCTGGAAATAACCAGCGGGGCTGAAGCTTTAAAAGGATAAACTTAACTGCTCTATAAATAGTCGGGAGCCGTTCATTCGCACAGAAGAACGGCTCTTTTTTATGTACTAATTCATGCTATTGAATAATTTAAACGAAGTTTTAACCAACTTTTAAGCTAACAGAATTTTAAGAATAATTTCTTAGTATTGAAATTGAAAGACCTTTTATTGCAAAAAATTTCATTCTTCAATAGAATATTAAGTTTGAAAATGTCAATTAATGTATTATTGTTTTAAGAGCACATGATTTTTTCTAAATGTCTTTATTTTGATA
>CAZXVT010000089.1:0-18487 GCA_964644015.1 uncultured Maribellus sp. | reverse complement strand
GCTGCCAACTTACCCGGGCCCGTGTTCTTCTGAGCACGGGCCCTTTGTTTTTATACATTTCAATAAAAATTAACTTAAAATTACCCAAAACATTAGCATTATTTAAATGGGTTTGGAAAGGGCTCTGTTTCTTTTTTTTAGCTTTGCAAATTCCTGTTTTTTTGAAATATTTGAAAACAGAAAGTTTCTATATAGATATGTTGAGTGGAATGAGTTTAAAGATAAGATTGCTTTTGTTCTTTTTCTTTGCTTTGGTTATTTCCCCTTATTTGGTAAATGCCCAGATGTTTGAAGAATTTGATGTGGATAAGGAAGATGCCAAGGATGAAAAAACTGAACTAAAGATTATCAATCCCAAAGTGGGCTCCTGGAAAATATCAGAATATGGTACATTTCAGGATTCTATTTCTTTAGATACGGCTATCGATAATTTTCAAAATTATCATTTGGTTTTTCAAAATTCATTAACCGCTACTTATTTAGGTAATTACGGTTTACCGGCAATTGATAATGACTTTTTCGGCCGAAATAATGATGTCGATTTTTTATTCTCCCAATCGAGAGAATTTTATATGATGACACCGGCCAAACTGCAATATTACAACACTCACACACCTTATACACATCTTGATTTCAGCCAGAGCGAAAACAGGGTTATCAAAAACGAAACAAGATTCAATGTTTTTCATTCGCAAAATGTAAATCCTGACTTGAACTTTACCTTCAGAATAAATCTTTCGAAATCAGCAGGTCAATATACGGCGCAGGATTCAAGAAATAATTTCATCACACTTTATTCAAGTTATACAGGGCAAAATCTTCGTCTTTATTCAGGGTTTATTACGAATGGTGCCAAGAATAGCGAAAATGGTGGACTTACCAACGAACAGGATATTTTTAACGGTGCTGAGACTGAATTACTTAATGTAAATCTGAATGCAAGCAAATCGCTGTTTAAGAGTACTTATTATTTTGTGAATGGAGAGTATCGGTTTGGCAAAATGATTAAAACTGAAACCGATTCTGTGCCAACGCTTTTCAGACCCATTTTTGGCATTGTATTTAACTCGCAATACGAGCGTCACCGACAAGAGTTTATTGATAATGAAGTTGCTGAAAATACTTTTTTCGAGAACACATACTTCGGAAATGATTACATAAAGGACTCGATAAGGTTTAACAGGCTGAGCAATGTATTTCAACTGAAGCAATACGAAAATTCGCAGCGAAAATACAGTTTCGGGAAAAGAGCTTATATAGGTTTTGACCTTGACAAAACAACCTCGCCGGGCGTCGATAATGTTATTGTTAACAGTGACAAGCGACTATACTTTTTAGGGACTTTAGGACCAGCCGCTGATACTGCTTTTGTCACCAGCGTTGTGAATAATTTCACCAATGTTTATGCTGGAGGTGGAATATTCAGAGAAACCGGCAGTTTCTGGAATTGGAAATTTGATGGAAAAATTGTTTTTGCCGGAGCAAAAGCCGGTGAAACCGAATTGCGCGGATTAATCACAAAACCATTCAGAGTGGCAAACGATTCTACGGCTGCTTTGGTAATTTCAGGAAACATAAAAAATACGGCTGCTGATTATTTTCAGAATGAATTTTACTCAAATCATTATCGTTGGAATAATGATTTTAAAATGCAGCAGCGAATGAATGTGAATGGAAGTATAATTTCCCAAACTCATAAACTGAAACTTTCGGCCAATTACGCGCTGATTAACAACTATATTTTTAATAACCGGGAAGGAATTCCTGAACAAACCGGAAAGGAATTATTGGTTCTTTCAGCATTAGCCGACAAAGATTTTGCATTGAAAAATTTTCATTTTCATGCAAGAGCACTTTGGCAACAGGTATCCGATGAAAATTATATTCATCTTCCCGATTTTTCGGCTTTTGTTTCAGCCTATTACAAATTTGTGATTTCGAAGGTTTTGTTTACTCAAATCGGAGTCGATACACGCTACAATACAAAATATTATGCTGATGCCTATTCTCCATCCACAGGATTGTTTTATCTTCAGAGTGAAAAAAAATATGGGAATTACCCATATATTGATATTTACGCGAATCTGCGCCTGAAGCGTACGCGGGCATTTTTTAAACTCTCTAACATTGGAACAAATTTTCTCGACGGGGAATATTTTACTTCCCCAGGTTATCCGATGCCACGATCGACTTTCAGGTTTGGACTGTCGTGGCTGTTTTACGATTAATGAAGTTTGTTAAAACATATAAAAAGTTATCGGTACTCTTTATAATTCTCCTGTTTGTTGTTGTGGCATTGCTTATCTGGAAAGAGATACAGGAGATTAATAACAGAAAAAAAGAACAAACCACAGGGTTTTCCGATGATTTAAAAAGAATTCAGGCTGCAGGGGTTCTGAAGGCGGCAGTCGATTATAATTCCACCAATTATTTTATTTATCGGGGAAGACCGATGGGTTTTGAATATGAATTGTTACAAGCTTACTGCAAAGAAATTGGTGTGAACCTCGAAATTGTGGTCAGCAATAATCTGAATGATGCTTTTGATGGGTTGAAAACAGGGAGATTTGATGTAATTGCCCGAAACGTTACCATAACTTTAGACAGACGGGAAGAACTTGATTTTACAAAACCGATTTACCAAACAAAACAGGTACTTGTGCAAAGGGCACAAAATTCACCAAACGACACAAATTATGTTTCATCTGCGCTTGAGTTAACAGGTAGAAAAATCACTGTACAGAAAAATTCGGCGCATCATAAAAGACTCGAAAATCTTGCTGAAGAAATTGGCGGAACCATCAGAATTGAAACTGATTCATTATTAGGTGCAGAAGACCTGATTGCTAAAGTTGCAAAAGGAGAAATAGATTATACTGTTTGCGATGAAAATGTCAGCATTGTAAATAAGTTTTATTACCCGCAGATTGATATTTCTGTTCACTTAAGTTTGGACCAGAATATTGCCTGGGCTGTCAGAAAAGGTGCTGTTGATCTGAAAAGTAGTATCGATAATTGGTTTACCGAATTCGAAAGCACCCGGAAATTCAACCATCTTTATTATAAATATTTTGAAAGCCCGCGTGCTTTGGAACGGAAAGAGAGTGATTTTCACAGTCTGACCGGCGGCCGGATTTCGAAATTTGATGCCACGATAAAAGAAGTATCCAAAAAATTTGGCTGGGACTGGCGTTTGATTGCTGCTATGGTTTATCACGAATCAAGGTTTAACGAAAATGCTGCAGCCTGGACGGGCGCTTACGGTTTGATGCAATTGATGCCTTCGACGGCCGAAGCTTTCGGAATTACCAATATTACGAATCCGAAGCAAAATATTACTGGTGGAATCATGTTGCTGAATTCATTGAACAGCCAGTTTCTCGAGAGCATTCCTGATTCTGCTGAGCGAGTGAGATTTGTTCTTGCAGCCTACAATGTGGGATTGGGACATGTAAAAGACGCCCAGCAATTAGCTGAAAAATACGGGAAGAATCCAAAGCTATGGAATAACAATGTAAAGGATTTTCTGGAATTCAAAGCCGAAGAGAAATACTTCAAAGACCCAGTCGTGCGCTGGGGTTATTGCCGTGGAGACGATGCCACACAATTTGTTGACAATGTGGTTTCTCTGTACAACAATTACCGGAATATTATTGCTGAATAACCCTGTATCCTCTTAACGAATCAACAAATTCCGTCAATATCATTGATGTGGCTCCCCAGATTATTTCATTGTCAAACTTTACACACGGAACTTTTAGCAACCCTGTTTCAGTTTGAATTTCAGTTTCTTCAATATTGTCGGTTAATAATTTTATGGGGAAAAGCACCACCTTTTCAACTTCGTGATGATTAATGTGCAGACTATCAAAATTGTCAGTCCACCCAACAACCGGGTGAATCATAAATTTGCTGACTTGCACATACAAATCCGACAGCCGGCCCAGAATTTCAATTTTTTCCGGCGAAATACCGGTTTCTTCCCAGGTTTCGCGCAAGGCTGTTTCAGCGGTGCTTTCATTGTTTTCCATTTTGCCACCCGGCAAAGCAATCTGGCCTGCGTGATCTTTCATCGACGAAGGTCTCTTGATCAATAAAACAGTTAATTCATTGTCGATTTCAGAAAGTAAAAGTAAAACGCTGCTGTGTTTCATGCCCGGAATATCTTCATTGCCTGCGTTTAATTGCCTGTTGGCAGGAAGCATTTTCAGGTGAGAAATTTCACCCGGCAATGTTTGCTCAAGCATCTTTTTTATTTCTGATGGCAGAATTTTCATGGGGCAAAAATAACGAATGAAAAATTAAAGAATCAAATTGCGTCAAACTAATCGAAACGAATTGTTTTTTCAGGCGAAATTTTGCTGATGAAAAAGCTTGGAATCACAAGCATGAGTGTGGTTAATGTAATGCTTGCAACATTCAACAGCACAAAAAAGGTAATCGAGAAATTCACCGGCACCACGTCAACATAATAAGTTTCGGGATTCAGTTTTAAAACATGAAAATATTTCTGAATCAAAATCAGGGTGATACCCACCACATTTCCCCAAAACATTCCTTTTCCGGTAATCAGCACCGACAAATACAGAAAAATTTTCCTGATACTTTTCCCCTGGCTTCCCATCGCTTTTAAAAGGCCAATCATTTCGATGCGTTCGAGCATGAGAACAAGCAGTGCCGAAATCATATTGAAACCGGCCACAATGGTAATCAGCGAAAGAATCACCCAAACATTGGTGTCAGTCACCGAAAGCCAGTCGAAAATGGCCCTGTATTTCGATGTTATGGTTTCTGTTTGTAAAATATCCTGGTCATTTTCAGAATAGTTTACCACCAGGTTTCTTACTTCGCGTTCCACTTGATCAATCTTGTGGAAATCATTAATCACCAGTTCGAAACCGCCCACCTGCCCGGGTTGCCAGTCATTCAGCCGCTGAACCTGTTTTATATCGCCCATTACAAACAGATCGTCAAATTCTTCGAGACTGGTTCTGAAAATACCCGACACTTTGAGTTGTAACATTCTTGGGTTCGACTCTCTTTCGTTAATAAAATACAACACAGCCAGGTCGCCGGTTTTCAATTTCAGTGCTTTTGAAAGGTTTTCAGAAATTAAAAACTGGTTGCTTCGTGCTGTATCATTTAATGCCGGGATACTGCCGTCGACCATATTTTTGCTGAAAAAAGTCCAATCATAATTTTTGTCAACTCCTTTTAAAACAATGCCCTGCGTGGTTTCTTCCGTTTTAATAATACCGGGTTTTGTGCCAAAAACGTTTATCGATTTAATTTCCGGAATTTCGCCAAGTTGTTTCAAAAATGGCTGGTTGGCCGAAACCGGCGGAATTTCGAATGAATTGCGTGCGTTGTAATTCAATATTTGAATGTGGGCGCCAAAGCCGGTAACTTTATTTCTGATTTCTGATTTAAAGCCAGTAATTACGGCTACCGAAATTATCATCACGGCAATTCCCAAAGCCACGCCAAAAAGTGCAATCCGGATGATTCTGCCCGAAAGCATTTTTCGTTGTTCTTTTTCAAAGAAAAGCCTTTTTGCGATAAAAAATTCGGTATTCATTTTTAAACCAGTTCTTTTGATCAAAGTTGAAATTAATATTTCTCGGGTTCAACATCATTTCTCCGGTTAATAAACGGGAGCACCAGAAACGAAAGTAACCCGATCGCAATGATCATCAATGTCATGGAAGAATGTGCCACGAATGCAAAAATTATCCCGTTTTCTTTTGGAATTCCGTAAAGCAAAAGTCCTTCGATGGCCATAAAATGCCAGGCTCCCATTCCTCCCTGCACGGGTGCCACCATGCCAAAACTGGCCAACACAAAGGTGGTGAGACCGGCAATCGGGCCCAGATGGCTTGTAAAACCGAAGGCAAAGAAAATGGCATACAACATCAGGTAATAGCAAATCCATATGAAAGCCGAGTGAAACCAGAACCAGCCTTTCTTTTTAATGGAACGGATAGAAATAAAACCCTCTTTAAAATTTATAAGAATTCCGCTGATTTTCTTATAAATTCCCGTCTGCATGATTTTTTTTCTGAAAACGATGATCAATAAAAGAAGGATAATGAAACCGCCAATCAGAACCGGTGAGAAAAGAATTCCGGTTAGTTTTTCCTTGATTTCGGGATTCCCTTTAATAAAACGGAGCATTTGTCCGAATTGCGAAAAAATAACAATAACCAGCAAGATAAGCAGTGAAATCATATCAATTAATCGCTCGGCCACAACTGTGCCGAAAAGTTTGGAAAACGAAATTTTTTCGTATCGGGCAAGCACGCCACATCTCGACACTTCGCCCATTCTGGGGAGGGCGAGATTCATTAAATAACCGATCATCACTGCCAGAAAAGTGTTAACCATTCTGGGTTTGTGGCTCACCGGTTCAATCATCAGTCCCCACCTGATTGTCCGGCTTATATGACTGACCAGCCCGATTAAAAGCGAAATAAAAACCCAGAAATAGTTGACTTCGTTGGTTAAAACGGTTTTTATGCGTTCAATATCCTGATCTTTATAAATCAGCCAGAAAATAAAAATGCCGAGGGTAAAAAATACCAGGAACTTCAGAATTTTAATTATTGTGTTTTTCAAGCTGAATATTTTTAAATGAATTGTCAGTGTTGCCAGCCATCTCCGTTTTTTTCGTAATTTCGCGTTACAAAACAAAAACCGGAAATCCGGTTCACATTCAGCAAAAGTATAAATTAGTTTTGTTAATTTAATCAGCAAAAATTAAGGTTCAGAAGAAATGGACGAAGCGGAAAGTTATGAGCGTGGTAAGACCCAAAAAGAACCTGGGTCAGCATTTTCTTACCGATCAGAATATTGCACGTAAGATTGTTGACAGCCTGGGAAACGAGATTCCTGATGTTTTGGAAATCGGTCCCGGAACAGGGGTTCTTACGCAATATCTTCTTCAGCGAAACGAAATAAACCTGCATGCAATCGAAATCGACCGCGAATCGGTAGCCTATCTGAAACAACATTTTCCACAACTCACCAATATTTATGAAGAGGATTTTCTGAAAGCCGACATTGAAAACAGGTTTTCAGAAAAATTCAATATCATCGGTAACTTTCCGTACAATATTTCTTCCCAGATTTTTTTCAGAATTCTTGCTGTCAGAAATCGCGTTCCCGAAGTGGTGGGAATGATACAAAAAGAGGTTGCTGAGCGGATTGCCTCCAAACATGGAACCAAAAACTACGGTATTTTGAGTGTATTATTACAGGCATTTTACGATATTGAATATTTGTTTACAGTCAGCGAGCATGTGTTTTTGCCACCGCCAAAAGTGAAATCGGCAGTGATCAGGCTGAAAAGAAACAGTGTAGAATTGCTTCCGTGCGACGAAAAGCTTTTTACCAGCGTGGTGAAAGCAGCATTTAATCAGCGCAGGAAAATGTTACGGAATTCACTCCGGAATATTTGCGAAGAAGTGCCTGAAAAGTTTGCCGAAAAACGACCTGAGCAGCTTTCTGTAAGCGACTTTATCGAGATAACACAACTGATAGAAAACCTCATTAAAAATTAAAACTATGCCATTCGATCTCATTACCGACATAGAACAGTTGAGAAAGCTGATTGAGGAAGAAAACACAGTTGAAATCAACAAACTGCTCGACCAGCTTCACCCGGCCGATATTGCCGAACTGATGGAAGACCTGACGACAGAGGAGGCAAAGTTTGTATTTATGCTGCTCGATGGCGAACAGGCTTCTGATGTTCTGGTAGAAATTCCGGAGGCAGACAGGAAAAGGTTTCTGAAAGCGTTGCCGCCCGAATTTATTGCGAGTAAGTTTATCGAATTCATGGATTCAGACGACGCTGCCGACGTGGTTGCGGACCTCGATGAAGACAGGCAGATTGAGGTTTTAAATGAAATTGAAGACTTTGAGCAGGCTGGCGATATTGTTGATTTGCTGGAATATGAAGAGGACACTGCCGGGGGTATCATGGCAAAAGAGCTGGTAACCGTGAACGAGAACTGGACTGTGGCGCATTGTCTCAAGGAAATCAGCAAACAAGCCGAGGAAGTTGACGAGATTTACTATGTGTATGTGATTGATGATCAGGAGAAACTGAAAGGTGTGCTTTCGCTAAAAAAACTTATTCTGAATCCAACGGGTACCGTAATAAAAAATATATTCAACGACGATATTAAAGTGGTGAACACCGACACCCGTGCCGAAGAAGTTGCCGAGATAATGGATAAATATGACCTTGTCGCCATTCCGGTTGTGGATGATATTGGACGGTTAAAAGGCAGAATCACATTCGACGACGTAATCGGATTTGTTCGTGAAGAAGCCGAAAAAGACTATCAGTTGGTTTCGGGTTTGACCGGCGACGTTGAACCGGGTGATAAAGTGATCACGTTAATCAGGGCGCGTTTGCCCTGGCTGCTGATTGGTTTATTCGGAGGTATTTTAGGGTCACTGGTACTGGGATCTCACGGAACGCAAATCAGCCAGGCAACCGAGCTGGCATTTTTTATCCCATTAATTGGTGCAACAGCCGGAAATGTGGGAGTTCAGTCGTCGGCAATTGTTGTGCAAAGTATTGCGAGTGGTGCAAATGAGTTTGAAAAGACGGGTAAACATTTACTCAAGGAATTAATGGTTGCCATGACAACTGCCTCGATTTTTGCCGTGCTGATTTTTACTTACAATTTCTTTACATCCGGAAATCTGAACCTCACTTTTACCGTTTCGATTGCCCTGTTTATTGTAATCATTTTTGCTTCTTTTTTTGGCACCGTTATTCCCTTGTTGCTGAATAAAATAAATATCGATCCGGCGCTTGCAACAGGTCCGTTTATCACTACCACGAATGATATTCTCGGATTGTCAATTTACCTGTTAATCGCAAAAATGTTTTTCGACTTTATCTGAGGCGGTAAATTGAAGATTATTGGAAAAAGTGGTTTCCTTAAACAGAATTCATGGCTACAACCGGATCGAGTCGTGAAGCTGATCTGGCCGGCAGTAACCCTGCGATAAAACCAATAACACTCGAAATCATCAACCCGGTGATTATATTCCCAACTGTTAAAATAATGGTGAACTCGCTGACATATCGAACAATAATTGTCCCGATAAATACCAGCAAAAGTCCAATAATTCCGCCAATTACAGAAAGTACGATTGCTTCGAAAATAAACTGAAGAAGTATAAAATATCTTTTAGCTCCCAGCGATTTCTGGATCCCGATAATTTTGGTCCTCTCCTTAACCGAAACAAACATGATATTGGCAATGCCGAATCCGCCAACCAGAATGGAAAAACCACCGATAATCCAGCCCGCAAAGTTAAAAGCAACAAAAAACTGGTCGAACTGATTTGATACAAGGCTGACTTCATTCAGTGCAAAATCATTTTCTTCCATTGGTTTCAGTTGCCGTAGATTACGCATAATTCCCTCAAGTTCAGCAACAAATTTATCAGTGTCAACGTTTGGTTTTGCCTTCACGCAAATTGTCTGTCCCCGATCACGGTCTCTTACGTCAATCATGTAAAATGATTTGGTAACCGAAATATGAATGTTTTTGTCCATCGAAGTTCCGAATTCATCTCTCCCCATTTTTTCATAAACCCCGATAACCTGGAATTTTGTTCCCTGCATTTTTATTGTTTGGTTAATGGGATCAATGCCCGCAAACAATTTGTCTGCAATTTCGGATCCTATTACGGCCACAGGTGTGCCGTTTCTCATTTCGTTTTCAGTAAAGTAGCGGCCTTTTTCCACTTTCAGATTCCAGACATTTAACAAACCATAATTTGTGGCATAAATATTAACATTGTTCATTTGGTCGCTTCCTGCCTGAACTGTCCGCGAAAAACCAAATAGATACGCTGCATCTTCAATCGTTTTTCCTCTTTTTAACAACTCTTCGGCTTCCTCCAATTCAGGAACAGGCCGGTTCAGGTAACGCCACCACGGATACTCCGATTCGCCTTCAGGTGGCATCCAGGGCCATTTTTGAATATAAACCATGTTGTTTCCCAGGCTGTTAAGGCTGTCGCGGATGTATCTTTCAAGCGAGTCAATAACCGTAAAAACAGAAATGATCGCAAAAATTCCGATCGTGATTCCCAGTAACGACAAAATCGTTCTCAGTTTATTCACCTTTAGTGAATTAAAGGCGAAGGCGAAACTTTCGATAATTAACCTGGTTAACAACATTGTCCTTTTTTTGCTTGATAAATACTAAATGTTACAAAACTAAGTTTTTAAAATATACGACGAAATGTTTAATCTATTAGTGTCGCATTTTTTAAATGATTACACGCAAAAAGTGAATTTTCAATGTTAAAGAATTTTTTGAAGGGCGCAATTTTGTTCCAAAAAGTAACCTGTTTTTTATATCTTTGCAGGCAAAATCGAAAAGGGGAATAAATGGCTGATAATAAAAAAATTAAGACAGCACTTGTTTCAGTGTTTCATAAAGAAAACCTTGACAGGATTATTTTGAAACTGAACGGGCTGAATGTGAAAATTTTAAGTACAGGCGGAACCAAAAGTTTTATTGAATCGCTGGGTGTACCTGTTACTTCTGTTGAAAGCCTCACCGGATATCCTTCGATTTTGGGTGGAAGGGTGAAAACACTGCATCCCAAAGTTTTTGGAGGCATTCTTTCCCGACGCGATAATCAGGGAGATATCAGCCAGTTAGCAGAATATGAAATTCCCGAAATAGATCTTGTAATTGTTGATCTTTACCCTTTTGAAAAAACAGTAGCGTCAGGAGCCGAAGAACAGGAAATTATCGAAAAGATTGACATTGGCGGTATTTCGCTTATCAGGGCAGCAGCCAAAAATTTCAAAGATGTTGTGATAGTACCTTCGCAGGCAGAATATATTCCCCTCCTAGAAAAACTGGAAGAAAACAGTGGCGTTTTTTCTTTGGAAGATCGCAGGTGGTTTGCACAAAGAGCTTTTTCAGTTTCCTCGCATTACGATGCTGCTATTTTTAGTTATTTCAACGGCGGAACCGATGACAGCACTGAACGCATCAGTCTGAATCATGGCGAAGTTCTGAGATATGGGGAAAATCCACATCAAAAAGCCACTTTCTTTAAATTTAAAAATTCACCACAGGAAATTTCGCTTGCCAATGCCCGGGTTATTCAGGGTAAAGCACTTTCTTATAATAACATGCTCGATGCCGACGCAGCCTGGAAATCAGCCAGCGATGCCTATCACTCTGTAAATCATATTCAGGGAAAAGTAGCTGTTTCGGTAATAAAACATTTAAATCCCTGTGGTTTGGCAGTGACCGGAAATATTCTTGAGTCGCTTGAACTTGCCTGGGAAGGTGACCCAATCAGTGCATTCGGCAGTATTATCTGTTTTACCGATACCGTTACAAAAGAAGTTGCATCGTGGTTCGGCAGCAAGTTTGTCGAAATTATTATTGCACCTGAATTCACGGCTGAAGCGCTCGAAGTTTTCAGTAGTAAAAAGAACCTCAGGTTGCTTGAAATCCCGGTGAAAAGCGAAATTACCGGAGAAAAATTGTATCGGTCAATCAGCGGAGGTATGCTGGTGCAGGATGAAGACGAAGGAATGGACCTTCAACTTGAAACTGTGACAAAACGGGTTTTTGAAACATCAAAAATAAACCTGGCCAAATTTGGCATTACTGCTTGTAAACATCTGAAAAGTAACGCTATTGCTATTGTTACTGAAAATGAAAACGGTTCTTTCTGGTTGACAGGTGCAGGCATGGGGCAACCCAACCGGCTCGATAGCCTCCGTCAGTTAACAATGCCGCGTTTCAGCCTGAAAAAAGGGTTGGAGATTGGTAATTCGGTGTTGATTTCAGATGCATTTTTCCCATTCCGCGACAGCATTGAGGCTGCCAACGAATACGGAGTAAAATATATTGTTGAACCCGGTGGCAGTATTCGTGACAACGAAGTAATTGAAGCCTGCAACGAATTTGGAATTGCGATGGCTTTTACCGGAAGAAGGCATTTTAAACATTAATAAGAGAATCTTTTTAAGATCAGATAATCAGAAATTAAGATGGGACTATTTTCATTTTTAACGCAGGAAATTGCAATTGACCTGGGGACAGCCAACACCATCATTATTCACAACGATAAGATTGTAGTTGACGAACCTTCAATTGTTGCCATCGATATGAAAACGGAAAAAATGGTGGCAATTGGGGAGAAAGCCAGGCAGATGCAGGGAAAAACACATGCCAACCTGAAAACAATCCGGCCGCTGCGCGATGGTGTGATTGCCGATTTTAACGCGGCTGAACAGATGATCAGGGGTATGATAAAGATGATTAACCCGAAACCCCGTTTGTTTTCACCGGCGTTGAAAATGGTGGTTTGTATTCCTTCAGGCAGTACAGAGGTTGAAGTACGTGCTGTACGCGACTCGTCGGAACATGCCGGCGGACGTGAGGTTTATATGATTTACGAACCAATGGCCGCTGCAATTGGTATTGGACTTGACGTGGAAGCACCTGAAGGAAATATGGTGGTGGATATTGGTGGGGGTACTACTGAAATTGCCGTAATTTCACTGGGTGGAATTGTTACAAACAAATCCATCCGTATTGCCGGTGATGATTTAACAGCTGATATTATGGAATATATGCGTCATCAGCATAATATTAAAATAGGCGAACGCACTGCTGAAGAAATTAAAATACATGTCGGTTCGGCGTTGTCGCAACTGAAAGATCCGCCACCTGATTTTGTGGTTCAGGGTCCCAACCAGATGACAGCGTTACCTATTGAAGTTCCGGTTTCATACCAGGAAATTGCACACTGCCTCGAAAAATCGATTTCAAAAATTGAAACGGCTGTTTTGAGTGCGTTGGAGCAGACTCCTCCTGAATTGTATGCCGATATTGTTAACAAAGGGATCTGGCTCGCAGGTGGTGGCGCTTTGTTAAAAGGTCTTGATAAAAGGTTGACCGATAAAATCGGGATCACCTTTCACATTGCAGAAGATCCGCTCAGAGCTGTTGTGCGCGGAACAGGAATTGCATTAAAGAATGTCGATAAATTCTCATTCCTGATCAAATAGCTGGTCAGGAATTTTTCTTTTATAAAAATCAATGAGAGCTCTTTTCCGGTTTTTGGCAAAATATTATTCGTTTTTCCTTTTTTTGCTGCTGGAAATTCTTTCTTTGGTAATGGTTTACAACTTTAACAGTTACCAGAAAGCCCGTTATCTGAATTCTTCAAACCGGATAACTGCATCAATTTACAATTCATTTAATGCTGTCGGTAATTATTTCAGGCTGGCTTCGGTAAATGAACGGCTTGCCCGCGAAAATTCAATGTTGAAATCGTTAATCAGCGATCTTCCTTACATAAAAATTACACCATATTCGGTGATTAACAATGCCGAAATAACCGATTCGGTATATCGTTTTATATCAGCCAGGGTGATTAACAATTCAGTTGATAAACAATTCAACTATATTACATTGAACAAGGGGCGTAAGCATGGCGTAAAGCCTGACCAGGGAATTGTGTGCTCCGAAGGAATTGTGGGTGTTATTACGCATGTTTCAGAATCATATTCGCTGGGTTTTTCAGTGTTGAATAAAAAGTGGGGAGCCTCGGCAAAACTAAAAAGTAATGGTACATTCGGGCCACTTTCGTGGGACGGGAAAAATGCAGAATTTGCCAATCTGAACGGGATACCTTTTCATGTGCCGGTAGCGCCTGGTGATACCGTTGTTACAAGCAGTTACTCATCCGTTTTTCCGGAAGGAGTGATGATTGGCACCGTTTATTCGGTTGAACAGCCTCCCGGAGATAACTATTACAATATAATTGTAAAATTGGCAGTGAATTTCAGGGCGATATCGTTTGTGGATATTGTGGAGAACCTGAAAAAAAATGAGATAGTAACTCTGGAAAGAAACAAAACGGATGATTAGATATCTTGTAAAATATGGTGTTATGTTTGTTTCGCTGGTGCTGGTTCAGGTATTAATACTGAACCAGGTACAATTCAGCGGATTTTTCAACCCGTATATTTATGTATTGTTTATTTTGTTGCTTCCTACCAACTCTCCCAAATATGCCATACAGGTTTTAGGTTTTATTTTGGGTTTCGTAATTGATATATTCACCAATACGCTGGGTGTGCA
Source organism: uncultured Maribellus sp. (assembly GCA_964644015.1). Classification (GTDB taxonomy): domain Bacteria; phylum Bacteroidota; class Bacteroidia; order Bacteroidales; family Prolixibacteraceae; genus Draconibacterium. The sequence goes on along the minus strand of CAZXVT010000089.1, from coordinate 4,331 downwards.
TAGTGCTGCCACCGTTTTTATTGCATTTATCAGGCCCGGAATTTTAAGACTTATTTCAAACCGTGAAGACGACCGGGGCGATTTCCCGGGGTTAAAACAAAATAGTCCGGGTTGGTTTATCACCTATGTTGTAATGATGGTTTTTATTCATCATTTTATTCTTTTCTATCTCGAAGTCTATACATTTTCCAATTTCTTCACTACTTTTTACCGCATTATTTTGAGCACGCTATTTTCATCGATTGTAATAGTTTTGAGTCAGTTCCTGGTTTTTAAAGAATAACATTTTCAGAAGTGGATACCTTTTCAAAAAGAAAGTATTTAATACTCGCCATAATTTTTGGTGTGGGAATAATATATCTGCTCAAAATATTTGTTCTACAGGTAATCAGCACGAAATACAAGGAATCGGCAACCAACAATGTACTCCGTGAAATGGTACAATTCCCGGCACGTGGCCTGATTTACGACCGGAATGGCAAACTGATGGTATATAACAAACCGGCTTACGACCTGTTGGTTACACCCCGGGAAGTTGTGTCTTTTGATACGATTGCGTTTTGTGCATTAGTCGAAATAACAAAAGATGAATTAATTACAGGACTTAAAAAGGCAAGGGATTATTCATCTTACAAACCTTCAATCCTTGTTAAACAGATACCTCCGGAGAGTTTTGCATTTATTCAGGAAAAACTATATAAATTCAAAGGATTTCAGGTACAATCGAGAACTTTACGTGAATATGCAAGCCCCGTTGCAGCCCATGTTCTTGGTTACGTAAGCGAAGTGAAGGATGCCGATATTGCAAAGGAAAATTATTATAAAACCGGTGATTATATTGGTGCGAGTGGTATTGAAAAAACTTATGAGAAGCAGTTGAGAGGCGTAAAAGGTATTAAAAAACAGTTGGTTGATGTTCATAACCGTGTTCAGGGTAGCTATCAAGACGGAACTGAAGATGTACCTGCTGAAATCGGGAAAGATCTTATAACTACTTTAGATGCTGAACTTCAGAGATATGCGGAAGAATTGTTCATAAACAAAAAAGGCAGTGTGGTTGCCATTGAACCATCAACCGGCGAAGTTTTGGCTTTGGTCAGCGCACCAACTTACGATCCCAGTTTATTGGTTGGCCGTGTTCGGAGTGCTAATTATAATCTTATGCTGGAAGATCCTGAATTGCCATTGTTTAACAGGGCACTGCAGGCAAAATATCCACCCGGTTCAACATTTAAAATAATCAACTCGCTGATTGGGCTGCAAACCGGGGCCATCACAGTTAACTCAAGGTTTGGTTGCAACGGAAAGGCTTCATCACCCATTAAATGTACCCACAGTCATGGAGGTTCGGCCAATGTTACCGAAGGTATCAGGGAATCGTGCAACCCTTTTATGTGGAATACTTTCAGAAGCATTATCAATCTGAAAAAGAAAGCAGTTGATGGTTTTAATAACTGGCGGAGTTATGTCGAGAGTTTTGGCATTGGAAAAGTTATCAGCAGCGATTTTGCCCACGTATTATCGGGCGATCTGCCAACCGAAGATTTGTACAATAAGTGGTATGGCAAAGGAGGTTGGAATGCTTTGACAATCCGGTCGCTGTCAATCGGGCAGGGCGAATTGGGAATCACTCCGCTTCAAATGGCCAATGTTGGTGCAATTGTTGCCAACCGGGGTTTTTATTATCCACCGCATTTGGTTCGAGAAGTAAAAGGCGATACTGTTTCCTCTTATTTCAAGGTAAAACAATATACAAAAGTTGAACCTGAACATTTTGAGCCGGTAATTGAAGGAATGCGTGAACTGATACAGGGAAAACTGTCTGCAGTTGCAGGTGTTCCGGGTGTCGAAATGTGTGGTAAAACCGGAACTGTGCAAAACAACGGAATCGACCACTCTGTATTTACGGCTTTTGCTCCAAGGATAAATCCGAAAATAGCCATCTTTGTTTATGTTGAAAACAGTGGTTGGGGTGCAAGTTATGCCGCCCCGATGGCCAGTCTGATGGTGGAGAAATACCTGAATGACACAATTGCAACTTCGCGCAAACCTGTTGAGAAAAGAATGCTTGAGACAAGTTTGTTAAAACCTGGTCAACCTTAAAATTATGCCAAACAGAAAAAGTCTTTGGGCAAATATCGATTGGGTAACAGTAACAATTTTCGTATTGTTAATGTTACTTGGATGGATCAATATTTATTCTTCGGTTTATGATCAGAATCATCAGAGTATTTTTGATACCACGCAACGATATGGCAAACAGTTGATATGGATAGGCGCAGCAATTATTCTCGGCTTTTTTCTGCTGATAATCGAATCGAATTTCTATGTGTTTTTTTCCTGGATATTTTATGGGGTTATAATGATTTTGCTTGTGTTGGTGCTGCTGTTTGGTACCACAATCAACGGTGCAAAAGGTTGGTTTATGATCGGTTCGTTTGGATTTCAGCCTGCAGAGTTTGCCAAGTTTGCAACGGCGCTCGCGCTGGCCAGTTATATGAATACTCATGATTTCAAGATACATAATTTCAGGTCGTTGCTGATAATTGCTCTGATAATACTACTCCCGGCTTTTTTTATTCTCATACAAAACGATACGGGCTCAGCATTGGTGTTTTTTTCATTTATCCTGGTACTTTATCGTGAAGGACTTTCAGGAATTGTCTTGTTTTTCGGGACTCTGATGATTATTCTGTTTGTAATGGCGCTGATTGTTTCCAATCTGGTTTTGTCGGTATTAATGCTGGTTGTTGCCTTATTGGTTTTTTACGGAATCAACACCCGAAACAAACAATACTACATTATCCCGATAATTTATGCGTTGGGCATTTTGCCATTTGTTGTTTTGAATTTCGTATTGGGTTCGAAATTTGAATGGGGAGATATAATAACGGCGGGTTTGATATTAGGGACTGTTGTTATTGTCGGTTACAGTTATTTCAGGAAAATAACCAGTTTCCTTACCATCTCACTTATTTTTCTCGGATCGCTTCTATTTACCATTTCAGTTGACTATGCCTTTTATAATGTTCTGGGAGATCACCAGCAATCGCGAATCAACGAACTGCTGGGTATTCACTCCGATCCGCTTGGGGCAGGATACAATGTAAATCAAAGTAAAATTGCAATTGGTTCGGGTGGGTTTATTGGAAAAGGTTTTTTGAATGGAACCCAGACGAAATTCAATTTTGTACCCGAGCAGAGTACCGACTTTATTTTTTGTACCGTTGGAGAGGAGTGGGGTTTCATGGGAGCGTTGGTGGTAATCGGATTATTTATGATTTTGTTTTACCGCCTGATCTGGCTGGCAGAGCGACAACGATCGGGATTTTCGCGTATTTATGGTTACTCAGTGGTTGTGATTCTCTTTTTTCATTTTATGGTCAACATCGGGATGACCATCGGAATTATGCCTGTAATTGGTATCCCGTTGCCATTTTTCAGTTACGGAGGTTCTTCTCTCTGGTCGTTTACAATTCTGCTTTTTATTTTTATCCGGCTCGATGCCAGCCGGTACGAAAAATTCTGATCGTTTTTCACAGATCATAATTTTCCTTTACAAAATTTATCAGCAAAGGCATGTATTGGCGAAAATTGTTTTCAAGTTCAGCGTAGTTTTCATGCAAAGTTGTTTTCACAAAACCACTTTTTTCAGGCAACGAGCTGTAATTGCTCATGATTTTGAGCGCCTCTGTAACTCCGTCGATTGATGCATACGATTCCAGCCTTTTATTTTTGATCAGAAATGGTAAAAAGCGCTGAACTTCGCCCGGGAGATGAAAAAAGTTCCGGATAAGCGCAGCATGTGCCTTGTGCGAAAACTGTTTCAGGCTGATTGCTGAATAATCAGTCCAGTTTTTTGCCAGGTAATGATCGTAAACAAAATCAACCACAATGCCCGAATAAAGGCCCAGTCCGGGTTTGAAAAACATTTTTGCATCTTTATAAAAATGGTGATTGTCTGTAAACGAATCGATCTGGCGGTGCAAACGAACACCTTTGCCTATTTTCTCAGGATAATTTTTCCATTTTGTACCTTTTATATAATCACCGGCAAAATTCCCGACCATTATTTGTTCATCGGAACCTGATAAATATAAGTGAGCAAGATAATTCATGATATTTCAAGTGTGAAACACGTTTTAGTATCTAAATGTTTTATAACAGCATTCAGATCGATTTTAAGTGCTAAGATGGGGTCAAATTTTTAATTTTTGTTTTTAATCATTTTTGCATAAGCATTTTCAATCCGGAATAGTTTCTCACTTATTATTTTTTAATTTTGACACCTGAAAACTGACACTGATGAGTAAGAAAATTGTGGCTTTCGG
>CAZXVT010000088.1:0-18591 GCA_964644015.1 uncultured Maribellus sp. | reverse complement strand
GGCGAATCCTTTCCCTCACCCACCCCGTCCATGCTGTAAACCGACAGATGTTCCGACGTAATGCCGAGCAAATAGTCCATTGTTGGAAAACCCGGCGCATGTTTATCCAGGTTGGGTTTCACCAGCCCGTAATCGCGCACTAATTTTTCAATTTTGTCTTTCCGGGTTTGATTGCGCAAATGCGTTGAGGTGGTTGCAATGATTCCTTCCAGGTCGTATTCGTTGGCATAAACCAGCAAACGCACCAGCGATTCCTGATCGTCGGGCTCATTGGTAACGTCGGTCAGCACAAAAAGCCGCTGTTTCACCGGGTTTTCAAACTGAAGTTTTGTTTGCGAAAAGCCTGCAAACGAAGCAAAAAACAAGAAGATTAGAAGTAAGTTTTTCATTTTCAATACAATTTTAGTTCGTTTGACGCTGTCATGTTTTTCAAACACTGACAAGTTTTACTGCCTCCGACCTGTCAGCGTCATTAGACCTGACAGCATCGAAAAAATGTGGATTACTTTATCCCTAAATCCACCGAATTACTTAGCCTGATTTTAGCGCTTTCCTCATCCGTCAGGCGTTTGCCCATGTAAGTCAGGTTTTCGATGCGCACTCCTGAAATGTTTTTCGAGGCATCGAATCCATGAAAAACAGAGAACGGCAACAGGCCGCCAACTACCTGAATATCTTTGAAAATTATTTCACTGATGGAACCACGGAACTTACTGTGGTATTCCTCTTTTCCGGCGGGAACTTTCTGCACACCGTCCCAGGCGCCATGAAGGTAGTATTTCTTGCTGTATTCCGGGTCGCGGTTGCCATCGGGGCTGTACTGCGAGGAGAAAATGGCCAGGTCGAACAATTTCTGACGACTGTCTTCAACCCTGATATTCTCGAAAACCACGTTGTGTACATGCGCTTTCCCGGCATTGTGAATGCTGATGGTCGCGCCATCTTCCACGTGAATCACATCGATATCTTCGAACCTGATGTTTTTCACTTCGTCTGAATTCAATTCAAAGCCTATTTCGATGGCATTTCCCCAAATCGAATTCCAGAACACACAGTTTTTCACCAGAATGTTGTCGGTTGGCTGGTCGCCCGGATAATCGCCGTGTGATTTAATGGCCACGCAATCGTCTTTGGTGTGAGCAAACACATCGTCGATCACCACATTTGTGCATCGAACGATATCCATGCCATCGTCGCTTGCACTTTCGCTCACAATACGGATTCCCTTAATTTCCGCCTTGTTACAATGGAAGAGTGCAACCTGCCAGGTAGTTCCATTGTGCAGCGTTATACCTTCAATCGAACTATTTTCACAGTCTTTCAGATTGAGAAAACGATTGTGGTTATTTTCAGTGGTTTTATTGAACGATCCATCGAGAATTCCTCTGCCACAGATTTTAATGTTCTTTTTGCCTTCAGCAAAAATATAACCCTGAACCACAGCACCGCCTTCGATGTAAACGGTTTGATTGTCCTGTAATTCGAGTTTCACGTTTTCGTAAAGCTTTCCGCCTTCAAACCAAATCACGTTTTTATCTGATTTGGATGGCTTGTTTGTTTCAGGCTTCCCGGCAAAAATAAAAAGCGGCTGCTGACGAATGCGTCCGTTTAATTCAACACTAAGATTGGCCGGTTCTTTCAGGTTAAAACTAAAGGAATTGTCGCCTGTGTATTCGGGTTTCAGGTTCCAGCGCAGCGGACGGATGTCCACCCAGCGAACGTCGTACATCGTGCTGACTTCCACCTTTGCATCGCCCATCATATCGAAAATCGCGTATGAAGCAATGGGCGTGTCGAAAACCGGGACCTGCGTACCGTTCACTTTCACGGTGTAATATCTGTCTGAAGCAAAGCCTTCAGGTGGTTGCCAGGTGGTTACCTGCGAAAAAACATTCAGGCTGATAAATGAAATTAAAAAGAATGCTGATTTTTTCATGGTATTTCAGGTATATATTATTGATTATGTAATATTTATTTTTTTCAGCAGAGCAAATTTCCACAATGCGTTTCACATCTGCTTTTTTATCTGAATTGAATGATGACAGAATTTGTATTCCCCACGCCATTCACCACAGCATACTGTGATTGATTAACCTGGTCAACCGTTACATTCACATTTCTCCCATTGATGGAGGCAGAGGCGCTTTTCATATTCTCCGGAATGGGAACACGAATGGTAAACTTGTCGAACTTGCCCTGGGTGCTTATTTTCACCTGGTTACTTTTTAGCTTAAATTCATAGCTGTAACTCACCTGGTTGCCATCGTTTCCGTAACCTACAGTTACACTTGTTTTTTCGACGCCGGCAAAATACCAGCGTGGCGAAATCTCCACCTCGCGAAACAAAATGCTTTTATCAACCACGCCGGCCAGTCCTTCAACCAGGGCGCTCACAAATGCTGCTTCGCCCCATTCGTCGGGAATGGCTTCTTTTTGCGCGGTTCCATCGCCATTTACACAACCGGGCAATTTCCGGTTGTTTTTGCTTAGAATTTGTTCGGCAACTTTTAGTTGTTCAACGGCATACGTTTCAAATCCGTTTTGGAATGCAGCCTTGCACAACTCGCCGCCCACCAAAGGTAAAACAGCGCCATTCATGTATTCCCCAACAGCATACTTGCCAAAATGTGGATGTATGCTCGGATAAATTCCGAACCAGGGCACCATTGATTCGTGTTTGGTTTTTTCGCCAATTTCCTGATAAGTCTGAATGATGGAAGCTGACATCTCGCGTGTGGGCGCTCCCCGGTTCATGGAATAGGTATTCGATAATCCAATGGAATTAACCGGATCGGTTTTAATATGCGACGGAACTGGCTCTTCAGGAATAAAATGGGCATAAAATTTACCGTTCCAGCAAAGTGAATTCAACCTTTGGCGGAAAACATCGCCCTGTAAATCCCACTCGCGGGCTTCATCGTGCTGATCAATTGCTCCGTAAAGAACGGCCAATTGTTTACAAGCCTGAAACATACCGCTGTTGTCGCCGTGCATGATGCCTTTGGGCGTTTCGGGCAGGTTGCCGATGTGGTAAAGCAGGCGATCGACACTTTTCAGTGAGTCGGGTTCCGAAGTAAAATCCCAGGTATCAATCGAATACGGGCGTTTCACCAGCAGGTTTTTCGACGACCAGCGCAACGGATCGCTCATTTCGTATTTCATACCTTTTACCAGCGTTGGCAGCCATAGCTTCAGAAAAGCCTTGTCGCCGGTTGTTTGCCAATTTGTGTAAACGCCTTCAACCAACAGGTATTCCAGGTCAGCCTCGATCGGCATCCTGAAGAAAAAATTCTGGTTGTTTACATCCACAAAATAAAACTCGTTGGGGAAACAGTTGGTGAAAAACAACTGTCCAACGTTTTTATCCTTGTACGAATCCCAGTAGTCGAAATACATGCCTTTCGGGGTTTGCCGGCCCATGAAAAAGTCGATATAGCTGGCCATGTCTTTCTCCCAGTATTTGTAGGCTTTCATGGTGTGAATGTGGTCGCGCACCCATTCTACAAACATCAGGCGTTCTTTGCCGTCGAGTGTCACTTTTTTGACGCGGCCATTTTCGTACAGGCTTTTTTTCAGGTCGTTCAGGATGGTTCCGTACATTCCGGAACCTTCGCCGAAAGTGGTTTGGGCTTTTATCCCGGAGGAAATTACTATAAATAAACCCAGCAGTAAAAGTTTGATTTTTTTCATTTTTGGTTCAGATTTAGTTGGTTTAGCTTTATCAATAATAAAATACAATCAGAAAAGATAATCTGAATGTGCACTCCAATCCTTTTAATTTTAACACCTTCCGTATTTTTACATTCACCCTGTGAGATATTTTCAGACATAACTTATTCTGAAATCAATACAGAAAATTTGACAGCATTAGTTATAGAAAACTGTAATTTTGAATGCTGCAAAAATTGAATTCATTGTTTCTTTCATTCACAATTTATTTGATTTAGTTATATTCTAAGTAAACAATTACCCGATAAAAATCCCCTAAAGTATTTCAATGAACTAATTATTAAAAGAGTCATAAAAGCTATCGGGATTGTAATCAGGAAGGTATGTTTTTTTTATAAACAACACGAAAAAATACAGAAATCAAATAACTAAGTGATTTTCGAAATTGAATAAAAAAAGAATATTCATTTCATCCAAATCCTTATAATTCATGCGTGCTTGTTAGTTTATTATTAATTTTGATTTAGTAAGATTGTACAATTGAAAAACGATTTACAGATACAAAACCTGCTTGATAGGATCAGTAAAAATGATGAAAAAGCACTGCAACAATTGTTTGAGTTGTATGGAGATGGTTTATTGCGTTTTTCAGTTTCAATCATTAAAAAGAAGGAATTGGCAGAAGAAGTAGTTTGCGATGTTTTTTTTCAGTTGTGGCTTCAACGAAAAAAGATTTCTTCAATTGAGAATATAAAAGCCTACTTATTTACTGCCACTAAAAACACAACGCTCAATTATCTCGAAAAGGAAAAAAGAGTCAGATTTTCCTCACTTGACGACATTTCTGTTACTCTGCCAATAGATGAGATATGTCCTGAGACTGAACTTATTTCTGCTGAATTGCGAAATGCAATCGAACAGGCTATTCAACATCTCCCTGAAAGGTGTAAATTGATTTTCAGTCTTGCAAAAATTGAACAGTTCAAATACAAAGAAATCGCCCAGATTCTTGGGATTTCAGTCAAAACAATCGACCATCAGCTTACCATTGCACTTAAAAAAATCGGAGAAGCTATTGAACAACATCTTAAAAGCTGATCACTTACTATTTTTGTCTGATTCTTTTTAGGGGATTTACATTTACACATTGTCATACAAAAACTACAAAACCAATATTTAATGAACTATGCATTATTAAAAAAACGTACGATTACTTTATTGTACGGAATTTCGATTGCTTTAACCGGTTATGCTGCACAGGATGATACGATTAAAGTGCAACAGGCAATTGCAAAACCCATTTTCGATGGGTTTACTACAGACGAAATCTGGAATACGGAAGGTGTAAAATGGCAATCTATCGACCAGGTTTGGATGCCATGGAAAGGTACAGTTCCATCGGCCGATGATTTTACAGGACGGGTTAAACTTGTTTGGCACGAACCGGAAAACCTGCTTTTTTTCTTTGTTGAAATTACAGATGATTTATTTGTTGACGGGTATAATTTTGCAACGAATGGCCCATTTGGTTACCCCAATTATGATGTTGTGGAGATTTTTCTGGATGAAAACCGCTCTAAAGGTCCACATGTTTTTGATAACGGAACAGAAAATGCACAAAATGCTTTTTCGTACCATATAAATTTAAATGCACCCGCTGATGGAACAACCACTGATGTTTTTACTGTTCAAGACCTCGATGGCAGCAATTGGGGAAACTCGTGGGTGGTTAATTATGCCAAACACTTCCCTGATTTTATTATGAGAAAAGAAGGCAATAATTACTATTACGAATTTTCTTTAAAAGTTTTCAACGACAGCTACCCAACTCAGCAAAAAAATGGGACAACTGCAACAGATGTTGAAAAATCGAGGGTTGTTTTAGCGCCTGATAAAATACTGGGATTCACCATGGCCTATTGTGACAATGATGCAAACGATGGAAAACGCGATCATTTTTTTGGTTCGGTACCCGGAAAAGAATACACAGGAAATTTTGGTTTCAGCGGAACGCAATACAGCATTTCGACAGAAAACGGTCAGAAAATATTTAATACACACTGGATGAGTGCTTCAGATTATGGTGTGGCCAAACTCATGAAATCAGGCGTTACAAGCAACCAAAAAGAGCCTCTTGTGAACAAACAAAAAGTAAAAATTTATCCATCACAAATAACTGCATACCTGAATATAACAATAAACGATGCGGCAACCGGTCCGGTTAAAATAGAATTATACAATCTGAGCGGTATTAAAATGGCAGAGTTTTCTGAAATAAAAAACGAAGCTGTTTATACCGGTTCACTTAATATTGCGCATCTGAATAAAGGTATCTATGTTACCCGGATAACGCTCAACAATGAAACATCGGTACAGAAAATCATCAAGTTATAATAGTAAAAAAGAATCACCAATTATGAAAAATAAACTGCCACGCGAAATTCCCAAACGTTTTAAATCATGGAAAGTAAAACTTGATCAATGGTCGGTGCCTGTAAAAATTTCCTTCTTTGTTCTCGGCATCGTATCAACAATCTGGTTCCTGATCAGGGTGATACCAAAACCATCAAGAGCCGCTTATCCTTGTATGAGAACGGCAGCACCATTTATGTCGGCATTTGTTATTTACCTGTTAAGCTTTTCAGGTGCTTTTCTGGCATTTCGCAAAGCAAAAGACAGTTTTTACAGATCAAAATATTTTATGACCGGAATTTTTGCCCTGGCTGCAATTGTTTCATCAGCAATATTTTTCGGGCATGATGCGCGTGTTGCACTGGCTCAGGTATTCAATGTGAATGCTCCACTACCCGATGCCCCAAATTCGCCGATGGGAATTGGAAAAGGAATCAATCCGGGTCGTGTGGCATGGGTTTACGATGCGAATGCTACAAATATCAATTGTACCAACAGTTGGGGAACTGACGGAAAAGGAGGCACTGCTGATGATGACGGTTATTTTCTTCCAAAAAACACCGACAAGGAAGTAGTAAAAATGATGATGGACAGTGCAATCATGAATATTGCCGGAGAAACAACCGTGCATAAAGCATGGGACAGGATTTTCACGCATTTCAATAATCAAAAAGGATTGGGCGAAGCTGGATATTCTCCTGACCAGACTATTTTTATAAAAGTCAACCAGGGAACAGGATCGTGGCTGATCGACCAAAGTACGATGAATCCCAATACCCAGTCATGGGCAAAAGTATATTACGGTACTGCAGAAACCTCGCCACAAGCTATATTGGCAGTTGTTCATCAATTAGTTACCGGTTATGGTGTTCCTCAGGAAATGATTTATATTGGTGATCCGATAGCACATCTTTATCAACATACAATTGATGTTATCAAATCAGAATACCCGAATGTAAAATTTTTCGATCGCAACCTTTCAAAATCAGGACGAACGGTAACAAAAGGACTAACTGCCAGCAGTGTTATTTACTATTCGGATAAGGGGAAAGAAATGCCTGATGCAATTTCGGATAAAATGTACAGGGAAATGTATGAAGCCGATTACCTGATTAATATTGCTTCGCTGAAAGCACATGCAAGAGCCGGAATCACCTTGTGTGCCAAAAACCATTTTGGTTCACATGGCCGCGACGGTGCTCCTCACCTGCATCCCGGCTTAATTGCTCCGGAAAACGATATCATTCAACGGCCCGAATATAATATGTACAGGGTACTTGTTGACCTGATTGGTCATGAAAAACTTGGGGGGAATACCGTTCTTTTTGTTGTTGATGGATTGTGGGGCGGGCCCGAAGCCACAGATAAACCTGTAAAATGGAAAATGGCGCCTTTTAATAACGACTGGCCAAATTCGCTGCTTGTTTCGCAGGACCAGGTTGCGCTGGAATCAGTTTGCCTCGATTTCCTGAGACAGGAAGCAACAGTTAATACAGCTATGAAAAACAGACCACTTTTCGGCGCGGTTGACGACTACCTGCACCAGGCTGCTGATAAGGCAAACTGGCCAGCCAACATTGTTTACGATCCTGAAGACGACGAAACACCACTCGAAAGCCTTGGAGTGCATGAACACTGGAACAATGCAACCGACAAACAATATACACGCAACCTGAAATCAGGAACCGGAATTGAACTTATTTCAACTCCAAAATCACTGGTACAGAGTGTAACAACAAAGGCAAACGATATTACGAACAACATTTCATTGCGGGTATATCCGAATCCTGCAGACGATAAAATCTGGGTGAATTGCAGGTTTACAGATGATTCAGATGTTCAGCTTTTAATATATAATTTATCGGGCACACTTGTGTTTCAGCAAAAATTAGAAAACACAGAAGGTTCTGTAAACCAACAGGTAAACCTGCCTTCAGAAATAGCAAAAGGAAATTACGTGGTGAGTATTGTCGGAAATAAACAGCATGATTCGGTTAAACTAACGATAAAGTGAAAATTTTTGAAAATTCCTTTAAGGGATTTTCTGATAAATTTTGTTTAAACAATATCTAAATTATTTTAATGGAAAAAGAAAATATCTGGAACAATATCACACGGAAAATTGCAGGTGAAGCGTCATCTGATGATCAGAAAAAAGTGGATGAATGGGTTGAAAACTCTCCTGAAAACCGAAAAACATATCATATTCTTAATCAATTCTGGAATTATAGATCCAGCCATAAAAATCCAATATTGTATTTATTTAGTTCGATTCAACGCCGGATTACGGTTTTTCAGAACCAACCCCCAAAACCATTTTATAACACAACATTATTCAGGGTTGCAGCAATAGTAATACTGATTTTACTGTCCAACTTTATGGTTTACCTGATCGGTGGCAAAATGCAAACCGAGAAGCTTTCAGCCTGGCAGGAAATTGTTGTGCCTCGTGGAAACCGTATGAAAATAATTTTACCGGATAGTACTGTTGTTTGGCTTAACAACGAAACAAGATTAAAGTATGCAACTGATTTTAATAAAAACAGGTCGGTTGAACTTGTTGGCGAAGCCTATTTTAACGTTACACACGATCCTGTACATCCGTTTTTGGTAAATATTGGAAAGCACCAGATTAAAGTGTTAGGCACAAAATTTTCCGTCAACGCATATCCTGAAGAAAACCTTATCGAAACTTCGCTGATTTCCGGATCTGTTCAATTTGAAACATTTTCAGAAACAAGCCAATCAAAATCCTATTTACTGGAGCCCGGAAACACCCTTTTGTATGATAAAAGCAACAATACTTTTGACCTTGAAAAAATACAATCGGCTTATTATGCATATTGGGAAAATGGAATGTATTCATTTAAGGATGAAAGCTTTGAAAGTCTGTCTTACAAAATCAAGCGGATATTCAATATCGAAATTGTTTTTGAAGACCAGAAACTTAAAACCAAAACATTCACCGGTACTATTGGCATAAACGATAACATTTTCATTTTTATGGAAGCGATCCGAAGGACTGCCGCAGAACCAATCGAGTACAAATTCAATAAAAATATAATATATGTTAAATACAAAAAGGGGCAATAATTAATTTTTTAAAAGTAAGGCAGGAAATGCTGCAACATTTCCTGCCCGAAAAGTTAAAACAGAAAAACCTGTTTTAACACAGTTAACTAAGTCGTTAAACTTTATGAATCAAATCTATGAAAAAAAAACCAGTATGGGGTGATTACGTTTGTAAACATACCATGTTTAAACTAATTCTTATGAGCAAGATAACATTTCTATTGTTTTTTGCAGGTCTTCTTCAGGTTTCGGCATCGGGTTATGCCCAACTTACCAGATTCAGCCTTAATATGACCAATGTTCCGATAGTTGAGGTATTCGAACAAATTGAAGCACAGAGTGAATTTCGCTTCTTTTATGATAATTCACAGGTGGAACTTAATCAGAAAGTTAGTGTTGAGGTGACAGATCGCAGAATTGAAGATGTTTTGGACAACATATTTAAAAACACCAGTTTCACCTATGAAGTTTTAGATCGTCATATTCTGGTAAAAACCAAAATCGAAAATAATGGAACGTCTGTTCCGGCAAAGGGATTACAGGATAACAATTCGGTTCGCGGAACTGTGGTAAATGCGAAAGACAAGGAGCCAATGCCTGGTGTTACTGTATTGGTAAAAGGCACCAACAATGGAACAATCACTGACGCGAATGGGAATTTTTCAATTTCAAATATCGGGAACGGACAAGTTCTTGTGTTTTCGTTTATCGGCATGGCAACCCAGGAAGTTGAAATTGCGGGAAGGCAGTTAATTAACGTTGAATTACAGGAAAATGTAATCGGCGTTGAAGAAGTGGTGGTTATTGGTTACGGTACCGTTAAAAAATCAGATTTAACGGGATCTGTGGCAGTTGTTTCAACCAAGGAATTAACACGAAATCCGTCGTCAAGTGCGGCCCAATCATTACAGGGCAGGGCTCCCGGGGTTCTCGTTATACAAAATGGGACACCTGGAGGTGGCGCAACAATTCGTGTCCGCGGGGTTGGATCAATCAATAAAGGATCGGACCCGATTTACATTGTTGATGGTGTTGAAGCCGGCAGTATAAGTGGTATTCAGCCTCATGAAATTGAGAGTATGCAGGTTCTGAAAGATGCTTCTGCAACAGCAATTTATGGTGCCAATGGCTCAAACGGTGTCATAATTATCACAACCAAAAGAGGAAAATCGGGAAAACCACAGGTTAATTTTAACAGCTATGTTGGAGTAAACCTTGCTCCTGAACAGTATGATGTAATGAATGCCGACGAATATTCAGCATTCTACAAGAATATTTATGGCGATCGACCTGAATACAACCAGCCATTCCGTGAAAAATATTATGGCGAGGGCTGGCAGGAAGGTACAAATTGGCAGGATCAGATGTTTAAAACCGGTCTAAACCAGAATTATCACCTGTCGGTTGCAGGTGGTGGCGAAAACAGTAATTACAGTATTGCGATGGGTTATGTGAGCGAAGACGGAACTGTAATTAAAACAAATGCTGAACGTTATAACCTCCGGGCCAATTCAGATTTTAAACTCGGACGCTTCGTAAAAATGGGCGAAAGTATCAGCCTGACTTACAACATTAGTGAATCGCCAATTACAAACCAGGCTTCTATTTATGATTTAAATACTTCTCCGTTGATGAAGATTTATAATCCATACTACAAAGGTGGTTTTGAATCGTGCCAGACAATTTACTGGGAAGATGCCGATGGTAATTTGCAGCAAGGAGCCATACCAAATGGTTATACAGGACCTGTTTATAACAACACGCTGGGCAACGATAAACCAAACCTGCTGGCTGCCCCGTCACTTGGCGATAACCGAAATTACGGACTTAGTACCAGGGCAAATGTTTATATGCAAATTGATTTTACCCCATGGTTAATGTATAAAGTTACACCGGCTGTTGAAGTTGGCAACTGGCGTAATAAAAGATGGATGCCTCAGTTTACAGGAAACCGTGCTCCTGGCAGCGCTTCACTTTCTGAAGGATACGGGGAAGGCATTACGTTAAACCTTGAAAATCAAATTCTTTTTAACAAAAAATTCAAAGATGTCCATAATGTACAGGCTACCGTAGTACATCAACTGAAGTCGAGCACAAACAACAGCATCTCGGGCAGTGTTAACGGGTTCGATTTTGAACAGTTAAATACCCTGTCGAACGGAGGAACTTCTTCTTCAGTTTTAAGTGGCTACACTTCCGACTACCGGATGCTCTCGTACCTGGGACGTGTTATTTATGATTATAAAGGAAAATATTTCTTCACCGGATCCTATCGTTCCGACGGTGTATCCGTTTTTGCGCCTGCATACCGCAGAGGTAACTTTTTCTCGGCATCGCTCGCGTGGAAAGTAAATGAAGATTTCTTTAAAGATATTGAACAGATTGATGCACTTAAACTGCGATTCGGATGGGGACAAACCGGTAATTCAGATATCGGCGGCGGTTTTCAGTACCTCGATAAAATTTCAGAGGCCACGCAGTTCTCCCCTGTTTTTGGCGACGACCAGCACATTGCCCGTGCACAATATGTATTTTATGGTTTTGGTTCAAAGGAAATTCACTGGGAAGCTGCAGAAATGCTGAATTTTGGGGTTGACCTTAATATGTTTGGCAATCGCCTGCAAACCAGCGCTGAATACTACATTAAAAATAACAACGACCTTTTGGTGGCCATACCAATTTCTGCCGCTTTTGGCCGTCAGGATGGAAATCCCTGGTTTAATACCGGAAATATTCAAAACCGGGGGATTGAACTTTCATTACAATGGAGAGAAAAACGGGGTGAATTCGAATATGGAATTGTTTCAAATTTCACCACCATTAAAAATGAAGTGAAATATTTGCCTGTGACCGACATAACCACCGGAAACAACCGAACCATCGAAGGACATTCAATTGGTGCCTTATACGGTTTTGTATCCGATGGAATTATTCAGTTGAATGAAGATAATTACGAAAAAGGGACGGATGGAAACTGGCAAAAGGATGCAAATGGATTATATACTGGCTACAAACATGCCACACATGCTGGAAATACGCCACAACCCGGCGATATTATATACAAAGATTTGAATGCTGATGGCGATGTTACTGATCTCGACAAAACCATCATCGGAAAAACAATTCCAAGTTTTAACTACTCGTTAGGTTTCGATTGTAATTATAAAAACTTTGATCTCAGCCTGTTTTTTTACGGTGTTGGCGATTTTCATATCTATAATGCACAAAGGGCCAACTTGTCGAGCATGAACAGCCAGGATATGGATCATAACAAACTCAACGATTTTGCCCAAAATTACTGGACATTGGAAAATGCAAGCACAACACATGTGCGTTTAGACCCTTCGAACCGGAATGTTAACGACCGTATTTCCTCATTCTGGATTGAAGATGGTTCGTTTCTCAGGCTGAAAGATACACAGGTTGGATATACATTACCCGAAACTTTTTGCACAAGAATCGGAATTGCCAGCCTCAGGTTGTATGTAAATGCATCGAACCTTTTCTGTATAACAAGCTACAAAGGACGCGATCCTGAAGGATTTATCTCAAGCAATCCGTTATCCAGCGGTACCGATGGTGGCAGTTACTCAATGCCAAAAACATTTACCGGTGGTTTGCAAATTCAGTTTTAATCAGAAATCCTAAAAGAATTAAAGAGATGAAAAAGTTACTTTCAATATTTATACTGGCAGCAGTTTTTATCGCCTGTTCTGATGAATTCCTGGAAACGGAAAATAAAAACAGCCTTGATGTTGGTTCGTTCTTCAAAACCGAAAACGACTTGTTATTAGCTGTCAACGCAGCATACACACCTTTTGCACATGGGGGTATGTTCGGGAATTTTTATTTGCTTCGTCTGAATCAAATCGATCCTTTTATCTGGTTCGAAAACCCAAAATCGGGTTTAGATCAGATGATTATCAACACATCAGATTTCAGCGCACCGTGGAATGAATTGTACCGGGGACTTTATCGTACTTCTGATATTCTGGCCAATATCGACCGGTTGAAAGATATAGTGCCGCCAGCTAAACTTAATGAATACAGAGGTCAGCTTACCGGGCTGAGAGGCATGTATTACTTCTATTTGGTGATCTGGTTTAATACCCCGATTTATTACGACGAAACGAATGTACCGACAAATCCGCTTGAAGGGCTGACAAATGGCACACCCGAGCAATTCTGGAACAAACTTGAAGAGGATTTAACGTTTGCAGCCAATAATCTGCCTGCCACATGGTCATCAAACGAAGCAGGTCGAATAACCAGCGGAACGGCCAATGCTGCACTTGGAAAAGCATTGTTATACAAACATTATCAGTACTATCTGCGTTTTGGAAAAGGTGGAACTCCGGAAGCAAAAGCAAACATCGAGAAAGCAAAAGCAGCTTTGAAAAAAGTGAAAGACAGCGGTGTTTATGAGTTGATAAAACCTTTTAGTGAAACCAAAGAAGATTACCAGGCCGCGCTTTTATCCAATTATTCATACGCCGATATACCCGTTGGAACCAAAATATACAAAGCTGAAAACAACAAAGAATCGGTTTGGGAAATACAATACAACGATGATAATCGTGCAGCACAAGGCTGGTTGCCTGGCTGGCAGTGGGGCGGAAATTTAAATTACGCTTACTTATCGCCATTCGGTTACCGTAACCTCGAAATCGATCCAACTCTTTGGTACGAATATGAAACGGCCGGTGCACCTGCAGGCTACGACCGCGACCCACGCGCTTATGCAACCTGTTTTCTGGAGGGTGACTTACTCGACTGGCGCGAAGAAACCGGAAAGAAAATTCCGTTCCAAAGTGCTATTCACGCCAAATCGATTGTTTACAATTACAAATTGTATAATGGGCCGGTTCCCAGCCAGGCACTCGGTTTAAAGAAATACAATTATCCACAGTTCGTCGGAAAATCATCACCTAATTCAGCTCCTTTCAATGTGCGAATTATCCGGTATGCCGATGTTCTTTTAATGTATGCTGAAGCTTGTTACCTGGTAAATAATGATGCTGACGGAACAGGATTGGCTGCTTTAAACGAAGTAAGGGCAAGAGCAGGTATGCCAGCCATTGATAAACTCACCCCGGCGTCAATAGTACACGAAAGGGCTGTTGAATTGTCATCCGAAGGTCACCATTACATGGACATTGTGCGGTGGATGTACGACCCGAATTTCCCGGTTGACCTTGCGAAACTTTTTGGTGGTAAATTCAATCGCGAAAAGAATTATTGCTTCCCAATTCCACAATCAGAAATTGATGCAAACAAGGGATCACTGAAACAAAACCCGGGTTGGTAATTGATTCATTTTAAAACCGATAAACTATGAAAAATCTGAATAAAATAATTTATATGCTGATTATTTCCTTCGTGGCAATATCCTGTATTCAGGAGGAAATGATTGAAACGAATCCGAGTTTTATCCTTTCGTTTGAACGCGATGGTGCATCAAGTGCCACCGCCGGAACACGTTTTTTTGTAATTCCTGAGGGTTCAGGCGAATTTTTTACCCTGTTTGATGGTACGGAAGGTCACATTTGGGGTGAACCGGGTGCAAAAGGAACTGACTTTAATAAGGCAGATTCGCTACCGGTTAATTATGCCAAAGCCGGAAAGTATAATCTGACTTTAGTCGTTGGCAGCACCGGCGATTATGGAAACAAATTCTCCCAAAACTTTAAAACCGTAACAGTTGATGTAGTCGATTTCAGAAATTCTTTTACTGCATTTAACATCAACGGGACGGATGGCACCATTACAACCAGCAACGAAATCCTGTTTTCAGTGCCCGATGTTGTAACCGATTATAATTTTGTTGCCAGTTTCGGATTAAACTCAACCGATGCCAAGGTGTATGTAGACGGAATTGAACAGGAGTCAGGCAAAACCATCAACGACTTTTCATCTCCTCTGGTGTACGTTGTAAAATCGGGTCAGGGGAACGAGCAAACTTATACTGTAAAGTTTTCCACATTTCCGTCATCTAATGAAAAAGCGCTCACTAAATTTCAATTGGGAGTGGGAGGCAATGGTGAAATTGCACAAATTGATGAAGAGAAAAAGGTAATTAATCTTATTTCAAACTATGCCACAAATTTATCATCGGTTCGGTTAATTATTGCCTCATCGTTTGCAAGTACAGTATATATCAGTAATACATTATATTCCGACAGAAGAAATTATAATCTGACATCAACCGGGATAAATGAAATAAAGGTTGTGGCACAAAACAAATCAGAAGTTATTTACAAACTGAATACGACACTTGATAAACCTGTGAACACATTCACATTTGCAGGCCTGGTACCGGCACCTCAGGGAGTTATTAATGAAGCCGACAAAACCATTACAGTAGATGTTTTGAAAGGTACAGATATTACCAAACTGGTAGCTGTGTGGACTGGTTCGATTGGAAAAGTTACCGTTGGCACAACAACACAGGTTAATGGTAAAACCGAAAATAATTTTTCGTCCCCGGTAACTTACACCTTTTATAAAGGCACAACCGCAGGCGATAAATATAAAGTAACAGTTAACGTAAAATAAGAGAACTTGATAAACTATGAATACCTATTTATTAACTATTAAATTTTAAACTAATGAAAAAAGTTTTTACCTTTTTGATGATTTCATTCTTTTGTGCATCGCTGTTATATGCACAGGATGAAAATGATTCGATTTTTGTAAAAGACTGGAAATTCCCGATTGGCTGGTGGTTCCCGAATCAGGGAGTACCTGCAGAAGGAATTGATGCATATCCGCGGCTGCAGGCAACTGCCACAGTTGTAGCAGAATTTGATGCCCAAACCGCTGATTTTGATGCAGAATGGGCAAAAATTGCCGGCGATGGATACGTACTCGGTGGAGAAGGAAAACGACTTGGTCTCGCAGCTTCTGACAAAGGAGCCGCCGATTTTACCGGATCTTTCAAAACACTTACCGATGGCAGTAATATTTACATTTTATTGCAATACACCGATGACGATGTTACCGGTAACGAAACAGTTGAAGTAGCCTGGGCGCCTTATATTAAAATTAATGCTCCTGAAGTTGAAGGCTTCCCGGCTGCATGGTATGCACGCTATTTTCAGTTTGGCGCTTACAAAGCAACATTCAAAAAAACTGGGTTCGATGCTGCTATGATTGTAACAGGTTCTGGTCCGAATGAAGATGGATCGAACGGAAACATCAATTGGGGCGGTACAAACGATATTTTGTCGAACAATTTGTTTGTTGATGACAAAACAGCGGTTGGATCAAAAACCGTAAAACACATTATCACCATCGGTTTTGCATGTCTTACCGGTGAAGCAAGACCAGAGTTTACTGCTGAGATATGGAAGAGCTTAAACGATGGAAAAGGTATTTCGCTGGATATGAAAGTAAACGATGTGGATGCCGATGATGCGTTAACCGGAGACCCTGCTGCTCAGAAACCTGCCGAATACTGGTGGAACTCAACAAACAACGATGCTTATGCAGTAACCTGGTATGCCGGATTCCTTGCCATGGGTGAATCGTTGCCCACCGAAGGTGATGCAGCATATGTAAAAGACTGGAAATTCCCGATTGGCTGGTGGTTCCCGAATCAACCGGTGCCTGCTGAAGGAATTGATAACTATCCGCGCGAAGTCGCAACAGCTCCACAAATCGCAAATTTTGATGCACAAACTGCTGATTTTGATGCCGAATGGGCAAAAATTGCAGGCGATGGTTACAAACTGGGAAAACCTGGGAGCCGTCTTGGACTTGCAGCTTCTGAAAAGGGCGATAGCGATTTCAAAGGTTCATTCAAAGCTTTCTGCGATGAATCAAATATTTATATTTTATTACAATATACTGACGACGATGTAACCGGGAATGAAACCGTTGAGGTGGCATGGGCACCTTATCTGAAAATTGATGCCCCCGAAGTTGAGGGCACCCCGGCTGCCTGGTATGCACGTTATTATCAATTTGGTGCCTACAAAGCTACCTTCAAAAAAACAGGTTTCGATGCTGCCATGATAGTTACAGGTTCTGGTCCGAACAGCGACGGTTCAAATGGTAACATTAACTGGGGTGGAACAAACGATATTTTATCAAATAACCTGTTCCTCGATGACAAAACTGCGGTTGGTTCAAAAACCGTGAAACAGATTATAACCATTGGTTTTGCCTGTCTTACAGGCGAAGCAAGACCAGAATTCAATCTCGATATCTGGAAAGCATTAAACGAAGGGAAAGGTATTTCGCTGGATATGAAAGTAAATGACTTTGATGCAGACGATGCCCTTACTGGTGATCCGGCAGTTCAGAAACCGGCAGAATACTGGTGGAACTCAACAAACAACGATGCTTATGCGGTTACCTGGTATGCAGGATTCCTGGCTGCTGGTAATCCATTGCCAACATCAAACGATGCTGAATATGTAAAAGACTGGAAATTCCCGATTGGATGGTGGTTCCCGAATCAACCGGTGCCTGCAGAAGGTATAGAAAATTATCCGCGTAAAGAAGCAAGTGCTGCAAGGATTACCAATTTCGATCCTCAAACGGCCAATTTTGATGCAGAATGGGCTAAAATTGCCGGAGACGGATACAAACTTGGTGAACCTGGAAGCCGCCTTGGACTTGCCGCTTCTGACAAAGGTGACAGCGATTTTAAAGGTGCCTACAAAGCTTTCTGTGACGAATCAAACATTTATATTCTTTTGCAATTTGCCGATGATGATGTAACAGGTAATGAAACACTTGAGGTTGCCTGGGCTCCTTATCTGAAAATTGATGCCCCCGAAGTTGAGGGCACCCCGGCTGCCTGGTATGCACGTTATTACCAGTTCGGCGCTTATAAAGCTACTTTTAAAAATACAGGTTTTGACGCTGCTATGATAGTAACCGGCTCAGGTCCAAATGCCGATGGTTCAAATGGTAACATCAACTGGGGCGGAACAAACGAAATTCTTTCGAATAACCTTTTCCTTGATAACAAAACCGCTACTGGCTCGAAAACTGTAAAATGGATCGTTACAATTGGATTCCCAGCACTTACCGGCGAAGCAAGACCTGATTTCAACCTCGATATCTGGAGTGCATTGAATGACGGAAAAGGTATTTCACTGGATATGAAAGTAAATGATTTTGATGCAGACGATGCGCTTACGGGTGAACCGGCTGCACAGAAACCGGCTGAATATTGGTGGAACTCAACAAACAACGATGCTTATGCTGTTACCTGGTATGCAGGCTTCCTGAAAGTTGGCAATCCGGTTGGCATTCAGCAGATATTTACAAAAGAAAGCATTTTTGAAAGAGTTACACCAAATGAAGTTCTCCTGAATAAAACTGCCAATGTTGCTGTTTACAATATTCTGGGTTCAAAAATTCTTGAAAAGAAAGAAGTTATGAGAATCGATCTTTCAAACCTGAAAACCGGAGTATATATTATCC
>CAZXVT010000087.1:12296-18720 GCA_964644015.1 uncultured Maribellus sp. | reverse complement strand
TGCATCCGCATTATTTGATTTAATTTCGAATTCTTAAAACAAATGTTATGGAATTTCTGCTTCAGCCCGAAACCTATATTTCGCTCATCACGCTTACTTTTCTCGAAATCGTGCTCGGTATCGACAACATCATTTTCATATCAATTATTACCGACCGGCTGCCCGAGGAAAATCAGAAAAGGATCCGAACCATCGGGTTGTTGCTGGCGCTGGTTATGCGAATAATTCTTTTGTCGCTTATTACCGTGATTATTCAGTTAAAAGAACCACTTTTTACAATTTCTGAGTTTAATTTTTCGGTTCGCGATTTAATTCTTGTCGCCGGTGGTATGTTCCTGCTTGCCAAAAGTGTTTCCGAAATTCACGAAAAAATTGAAGGGGGCCACGAACAGCAGGCTTCGAAGAAAAAGAATACAGTTGCCAGTATTATTCTGCAAATCATTGTGCTTGATATTGTTTTCTCATTCGATTCCATTCTAACTGCAGTCGGACTGTCAAAACACCTCGAAATCATGATTACCGCTGTTGTTTTGGCCATGATTGTGATGATCTATTTTGTTGAAATGATCAGTCGTTTCATTAAAAAACACCCAACGCTGCAAGTATTGGCGCTTTCGTTTTTAATACTGATTGGATTTATGCTTGTAATAGATGGTTTCCACTTCGAAGTACCCAAAGGATACATCTATTTTGCCCTGTTCTTCTCGGTGTTGGTGGAGTTCATCAATATGAAAATCAGGAAAAAATCGGGAGCCCATTAAAAAAGCCGTTTCCAAATTTTATTCCTGGCTTGTTTTACAATACTTCGAGATATATTCCAGTGCCTTGTTCATCCCCAAATCCAGCGCTTTGTTAAAATCATCGCAGCCTTCTTGTGGGCGTTCAGCAAGTACTTTAATATTTCCACGGTTAAAATAGGCTGAAGCAAAATCGGGTTTCAACTCAATGGCCTTTGTATAATCTTCATAAGCACCATCATAATCTTTCAGCGTCTTTTTAATTAAGCCTCGATTGTTGTATGCTCTAACATTTTCCGGATCAAATTCAATGGTTTTTGTGTAATCCTCAATGGCGCCTTTATAATCTTTCAGACTGTTTTTGGCAACCGCCCTGTTGTAATATGCTGCGGCAAATGTCTTATCAAGATGTATTGCCTGATCGAAATCTTTGATTGCCTCTTTGTATTGGCCTTTGTCGAGTTTGGAATTTCCTGTGTTATAAAACTCTTTGGCATTCTGTGCCGACAAAATAGTGACTGTCAGCATTAATAAGATAATCGGAAATAGTTTTTTCATCGGATAATTTTGGATTAATAATTTAACGAGGATTTTTTAGCAAAAATCATGCAATTTTTATGGGTTTATCAACTTTTGTTTTTAAAAGTGCAATATCGAGAACATCCATTATTGTGTTTACAAAATGAAAGTCGATCCCTTTCAGGTATTCTTCCTTGATTTCTTCCAAATGTTTTTTGTTTTCAGCAGAAAGAATAATCTCAGTAATTCCGGCTCTTTTGGCGGCCAGTATTTTTTCCTTAATTCCGCCCACCGGAAGTACTTTTCCACGGAGTGTGATTTCACCTGTCATAGCCAGGTTCTTTTTCACTTTTCGCTGGGTAAATGCCGATGCCATGGAAGTTACCATGGTTACTCCGGCTGAAGGCCCGTCTTTCGGAATGGCTCCTTCCGGAACATGAACGTGTACATTCCAATTGGCAAATACTTCAGGGTCCAGATCAAGTTTGTCGGAATGTGATTTCAGGTATTCATGCGCCAAAACTGCCGACTCCTTCATTACATCGCCCAGATTCCCGGTCAGGGTCAGAGCTCCTTTGCCTTTGCTCAGGCTGGTCTCCACAAACAGAATTTCACCGCCAACGGCTGTCCATGCAAGTCCTGTTACAACGCCTGCAAACTCATTTCCCTGGTATTTTTCTTTCGAAAATTCAATGACGCCCAGGTACTCTCTGATATCGGCCTTTGTAAGTTTTTTATTATAGATTTCTTCGAAGGCGATTTTTTTGGCTGTTCTCCGTACTACTTTGGCGATTTTTTTATCTAACTCGCGAACGCCCGATTCGCGTGTGTAACCGTCAATTATGAGTTCAATCACATCTTTCGGGAATGTAATTGAATTCTTTTCTAACCCATGGTTTTCAAGTTGCTTTGGAATCAGGTGACGACGGGCAATTTCAATTTTTTCCTCCACAAGATAACCGCTTACTTCAATCAGTTCGAGCCTGTCACGCAGCGGAGGCGCAATGGTATTCAGTGTATTGGCGGTGGCAATAAACATTACCTTCGAAAGGTCGTAATCCACTTCGAGGTAATTGTCATGAAACTCTGAGTTTTGTTCCGGGTCAAGCACTTCGAGCAGTGCCGAAGCCGGGTCACCATGAAAATGTTTGGAAACCTTGTCGATTTCATCGAGAATAAAAACAGGGTTCGATGATTTTGCCTTTTTAATATTTTGAATGATCCGGCCCGGCATGGCGCCGATGTAAGTTTTTCTGTGACCACGGATTTCCGATTCATCATTCAAACCTCCCAAACTGATACGGACATAACTGCGGCCCAATGCCCTGGCCACCGATTTCCCAAGCGAAGTTTTGCCAACACCGGGAGGGCCGTACAAACACAAAATGGGCGACTTCATATCGTTTTTCAGTTTCAGCACGGCAAGATGTTCCAGGATGCGTTCCTTCACTTTTTCCAACCCGTAATGATCTTCTTCCAGCACCTTTTCAGCATTTTTCAAATCGAAATTGTCGGAGGAATATTCGTTCCAGGGCAGGTCGAGCAAAGTCTGGCAAAAGGTGAACTGTACCGAATATTCGCCGGCAGCCGGATTCAACCGGCTCAATTTGTCAACCTCTTTTTTAAAGAATTTTGCCACATCTTCATTCCATTTTTTCGATTTGGCTTTTTCCTTCAAAGCTTTGGTTTCCTGCTCAACCGGATTTCCCCCAAGTTCATCCTGGATGGTTTTCATCTGCATGTTGAGCATGAACTCACGCTGCTGGCGGTCCATGTCAGCTTTCACTTTTTTCTGGATATCATGTTTCAGTTCAAGCATCTGAACTTCCCGAATCAGAAAACTGACTGCCTGGATTCCCCTGTCTTTCAGATTTTCAATTTCAAGTAATTTCTGTTTTTCCTCAACTTTGATGTCGGTATTTGAACAGATGAAATTGATTAGAAACGATGCATTCTCGATATTCTTCAAGGCAAAAGTTGCTTCCTGCGGAACATTGGCCGAAAACTGGGCAATTTTTATGGAAAGATCTTTCAATGTCCCCACAATGGCAGAGAATTCTTTGTCGTTTGCGGGGATAATATCTTGGAGCGGCTCAACTTTGGCCACAAAATAAGGCGTTTCGGTTACAAATTCTGAAATCCGGTACCTTCGTTTTCCCTGAATAATTACTGAAGTGGAACCATCAGGCATTTCAAGTACTTTCAGCACTTCGGCAACTGTTCCCACAGCATAAATATCAGCAATTCCGGGCTGATCGATGGTGTAATCTTTCTGAGCGATGGTTCCAAGTAATTTGTTCCCTTTTTGTACATCGCGAATCAGTTCCAATGAAGCTTCGCGGCCCACAGTAATGGGTAAAACAACTCCGGGGAAGAGCACCGTATTTCGTAATGGTAAAATGGGGAGCATTTCAGGAACCTGGGTGTTTTTAAGCTCCTGGTCATCGCCATCCATAATGATGGGAATAAATTCATTTTCCTGGTTCATCGAACCTAGTCTGATAATATGCTGTTTCCCTCTGTTTTTCTGGTTTTCCATGATATTCTCTGATTTCTTTATTTAAGAAGGCTTATTCTGAACAATTGGTATGCCATTACATGAAATACATTTTTGGGCTGAAATGTTCAGTTGAAAACAAAGTTTTAACTGACATATTTACAGTATTGGCAAAAAAAAAGCCCCGAAGAACGGAGCTTTATTTTATATCGCAAAATAAATTATTTTTTTCTGTTTTCCATGTGTTTGGCATAGCGGTTCATAAACTTGTCAACACGTCCTGCGCTGTCAACCAGTTTCACCTTGCCAGTATAGAACGGGTGTGATGTGCTCGAAATTTCAACTTTAAACACCGGGTACTCAACGCCGTCGATTACCTCAGTTTCGCGGGTGTTAACCGTTGATTTTGTAAACCATGTAGTTCCGTTCGACATGTCTTTGAAAGCCACCAGGCGGTATTCTTTCGGATGTATTCCTTTTTTCATTGTATTTTGTTTTTAGCCGAATGGTTGCATTTCACCAAACCTGCAATCCATTCTTAATTAATATTCTTATTTTTTATCAGGGCTGCAAAGATAGAAATAGTTCTGTATAATACAAAACAAGCATTGTTAATTATTTTTTTCCGTATTCTATTCAGCCTGACCGATAATAGGTGCCCGTTTAAATGGTTTGTTTCTGTCGAAAAGGTAGCGCATGGTATAATGGGTTTTCATGCGTTTACCACCAACCGATTCGTAGAGTGCAATAATTTTAGGGTTGAAATCGCCTGCCCACGAAAGTTCCATTTCCTTGTACCAGGGTTTGCGGTACAATACCGGCCGAAGGTTATAAAAAATAGCCGATTCAATTCCCGATTTCTGGTATTTTGGCGAAATTCCAATAATCAAAGCCCGGGCACGTGTCATGGTTTTGCGTTTTTTCAGCCAGAGCAGTTTGATAATTGATAAGAAATCGAGTTTCCCTTTCAGTTGTAATAATATCTGGTTCAGGTCAGGGACCATCACAAAAAGTGCAATTGGTTCTTCTTCGTGATAGGCAAACCAGATAAATTCTTCATCAATCAGCATTTTTGAATTTTTCAGAAAGTCGCGCAGATCATCTTTATCAATAGGTTTGTAATGCTCGTGAAAGCGCCAGGCATTGTCGTAAACCCTGACAAAATCATCGACAAACTTTTCAGATTGTTTCCAGTCGAAATGTCTGAAACTGTATTGTGGTTTTTTCGAAACCCACTCCGCCACTTTCCAGAAACGGTAGGGCAACTCGGGCATTGTAATATCAAGATGGTAGCAGAATTGCTTAAAATAAACCTGGAATCCAAAATTCTCAAAAAGCCTCACATAATAAGGTGGATTGTAAGGCATTCCGAAACCCTGCGGCATATAACCATCAGCCAGCAAACCCCAGTTGATATAATTCTCGCCAAAATTGATGGGGCCGTCCATGGCTTCCATTCCATTTGCCTTGTTCCATTCGGCAGCAGTTTGAAAAAGCAGGTTGGCTGCCTCCTGGTTATCAATACATTCAAAAAAACCGCAGCCACCAGTGGGTTGCTCGTAAGTATTTGCCAGGTTGAAATTGATAAAAGCCCCGATTCTGCCAATTGGCTGGTTTTTGTCATCCATCAAAACCCACCGTATTGCTTTTCCATGTTTAAAGGCTTTGTTTTTAGCGGGGTCAAAAACCTCATCCACCATTATTTCTAAAGGACAAGCCCAATTGGGATCATTTTTATAAATGGAATGCGGAACTTTGTGAAAAAGTTGACTGCTGGCTTTATCTGTAACTTCTATGATTTTCATTATTTAAGTTTTTGGATAAACAAATATAAATAAACACCAAACAAAAAGGGTTTTGAAAAATCCAAAACCCTTTCTGAAATATCTTTTCAAATTAGTTAATCCCTGCTGGAGAATTTTGACAAAAGCCGGAGTATTTCGATGTACAACCAGATTAGTGTCACCATCAGTCCAAAGGCACCGTACCACTCCATATATTTTGGGGCACCGGAACCGGCTGCTTCTTCAATAAATGAAAAGTCTAAAACAAGGTTTAATGCGGCAACTGCTACAATAACCAAACTGATTCCGATGCTCAGATTGCTGTTTCCATGAAGGAATGAGAATTCCATTCCGAAGAAACTGCCGATAAAACTAACTAAGTAAACTACTGCGATACCTGCTGTGGCGGCAAAAATTCCCATTTTCAGTTTTTGAGTCACCTTAATAATTCCTGAACGGTACAGGAAAAGCATGGCAAAGAAAACAGCCAGTGTCAACATCACGGCACGCATTACAATTCCGCCGTACATACTTTCGAAGACTGCAGACAAACCTCCCAGCAACAATCCTTCAAAAACTGCATAAATTGGTGCGGAAATGGCTGCACTTTTGGGTCTGAAAGAAGTTACCAGCGCGGTTATCAAACCCCCGATTCCGCCAATAATCAGCCACGGCATAACGGCAGCCGAAGCAGCTTCGGGGTTGGTTATTGCTGCCTGAAAAAATTTGTTCCAGGTAAAAATGGCGGCAGCAATCACGAGTAAAAGCATGATCGCTGTTTTATTCATAGTGCCATTTATGGTCATTACCTCGGCTGACGACCTGTAATCTCTACTGAAAACATTCTCTTTCAGCACCGGATTTGATGATCTTGAAATATTAAACAT
>CAZXVT010000087.1:0-12286 GCA_964644015.1 uncultured Maribellus sp. | reverse complement strand
ATTGTTAATTGTTATTCACCCTGCAAATAAAACAAAAATTCTGCCGACAGGTTTCAGTCTGCCAAAATTGCATGGAAAAGAAGTAAAACAAGGTGAATTGCCATTCAGAAAATATCCGGATTGATTTCGAAGTACGGATTGTCAGTTCTGAGTTCTGGTCTTTAAAATATCCTGAACATAGTCTGATGTAAGTTCTGCAAGAAGTTCCTTTGCCAGTCTGGCTGCATTTCCCGAATCACCGGTTTCCAGAGTCCAGGCCAGTTCTATTGTTTGTTTATTTAGTAATACAGAGCGAGTTCCGAGCGTTAAAAGCGAGCGGTATAAAACTGTATTCAGTTGCGTGTCTTTTGCCAGCGTCTGGATTTCGCCAAAAAATGGTTCAAACATTTCGTCAATAACCTGTTGTTGGTTCATGGCAAGCCGCCCCATCAGGTGAATGCCGGTGTAGCGAATCAGGTGTTTTTTCCCGCGGCACCATTCCAACGACTTTACAAAGGCGAATTTGCTTTTCACCCAAAGATTGGCCGAAGCTTGTTCTGCAATTTCAGTGTTATCAAACGATTTTGTCCAGAAATCCATCTGTTCCTCGGTAACTTTTGCCGGCTCATCAAGCAAAGTAGCCAGAATCATGGTTTCGCGCCACTGCTTGTTCCAGAGTTTGAGTGCCAGCAAATGGTCGGGTTCAAAACGCCGGGCAATTTCGCGCAGGTCGATTACCGAAGCACCCCAGATTTGTTTGTACCCAAGTCCTTTTTGTTTCAACATCGTGGCAACTTCGCCGTTTTTGTGCGATTTTACCTGCGCAATAATTTGCTGGTATTTCTGTTCACTTTCCTGGTTGTCCAATAAAAAATCCATTTTCAGTATTTTTCAGATGGCTAAAATAAGAATTTCAGGTAACCTTCGGTAATGGCAAAAATGGCTAACGTTAAAACTGAGTAAATAAGAAAGGGTTTTATCGGTATATAATCGGCAGGACTGATTTTCAATTTTCTGTAAGTAATTGCCGACAGGTAAACTTTTTCGAACAGGTAGGCAATAAAAGTAGCTGCGGCCACTCCTGCAATTCCCCAGAAACGCACAAAAATCAAACTGAGACTCACATTAACAGTTAATTCAAGCAACGCTGCTATCATAATCGGCCCGGTAATTTTCATGCCGTTTAAAATGGTTTGTGGTAATAATAACCTGCTGATGACCAGTAAAAGATAAATATTAAAAATCGTGGCGCTTTCTGCAAATGCCGGGTTAAAAATTACCGGGAAAATGGGGTGGGCGATGAGTAGAAGCACGATCGTAACCGGAAACAAAAAGTGCATCAATCTTGAAACGCTTTTCTTCAGTTGAAAAAGATTTTCTTTCAAGTGGGCAGGATGTACAAAACCAGGCAGCATGGCGTTACTTAAAGCATTGGCAAGCAGCAAGGCAAGCGGCAATTCGCGGGCCCCGTATCTGAAAATGGCAAAAGTTTCTTCGTCGAAATTCGAGGTAACAATAAATCCATCAACAAACTGAGCCGAACCGCTCAATAAAGTTGCCAAAACGAGCGGGCCTCCAAGTTGAAGAAACTCTTTTACAAACGAATGGGAATAACTGATTTTTTTTGCTGTGATAAAAATGATCCAAAGCCAGAAATAACGTATCAAACCAGAAATCACAAGCCCCCCGAAAACAGCTTTTATTCCCCAGCCCAAAACAGCAGGCAGGGCAACCAGCAATAACTGAACAGAAAACGAAACAACTGAATAAATAATACTGGATTTGTTCTTTTGTTCGATGAGGTAATAATATTCGACCAGCCCCGACGGGACACCAAAAATGATGTATAAAATCAGCAGTCCGGCCACTGGAATTTCTTTTCCGTTTAAAAGGAGATCGGAAAAAACAGGTCGAAGAAGCAGCAAAAATACAGCAGCCAGCAGGCTCAAAAGCTGCAAAACCACAAACGAACTGAAAATACCTGCATCTTTCCCGGTTTTATTTCCGGTAAGTGGAAGCAATGCTTTTTGCAGCCCGTTCAGCCAGAAAAAGCTGACTGCACCGGCCAGGAAGGTAAAAGTTTCGTACTGCCCGATCTCGGTTTGGGTGATTGATGTTTTGGTAAATACAATACCCGTCAGAATCAGGGTGGTGTACCTGGCCAATTGGTTAAACTGAAAAGCAGAAATGGTATTGAGTTTAATTTTCACCTGTTCGATAATTGGCTGTAAATTTAAAAAAATTGAACCTGTTTTATCGGGTATTTGTAAATCGTTTAGATGACACAATTTGAGTATTGAAAAAATTGGATAAGGTTTCCGCTTCGGCTATATTTGTTAGAAAATCAGGAATAATGAAGATAGAATTCAAAAACAGGACCCGTTATATTTTATTTGGCCTGGGATTTCTGTTTATTCTTTTTCTGATTTGGTATTTCAGCACCATAATTACTTACATACTGATTTCGGTGGTGCTTGCTTTTACGGGCAAACCGCTGGTTCATTTTCTTACATCGATAAAATACAAACGCTTTCACATTCCCCGCGGAATAGCTGCATTTGCCACCTTACTGATCATCTGGTTTGTGTTTTTTACTTTTCTGAAGTTTATGATTCCGCTGATTTTGAGTGAACTCGATACTTTTTCCCAAATCAACTTCGGACAGGTAATCAACACGATCGGCGACCCGGTAATCAGGTTGCTGCAAAGATTTAACAACCGTCCGATTAGTTTCGAAGATCAGAGTTTTCTTGAAATTCTTGCTGAAAGATTGGGCGGTGAGGTTGATTTATCAAAACTCACCAATGTTTTTACCGTGATTGCCGGAATTTTGGGTGAATTTCTGATCGGCTTTTTTTCGGTTTCGTTTATCACTTTTTTCTTTCTGAAAGACGACCATTTGTTCCGCGATGGTATTTTGCTGCTTGTTCCAACCGATCTGGAAGTCAGGGTTGCGCACATTTTAAGTTCAATCACCCGTTTGCTGAGAAGATATTTTATTGGTTTGTTGTTCGATATTTTTATGGTGGGAACTTTAATTACACTGGGTCTGACAATAATTGGTATTGCATTCAACCACGCCATTATAATCGGACTGATTTGCGGTTCTTTTAACATTGTGCCTTATCTCGGGCCCTGGATGAGCAGTTTACTGGGATTGCTCATTGTCACTTCATTGAATATTAATGCCGATTTTACGACACAAACACTTCCATTACTTGGGCTGATGACAATTGTTTTCGGAACCGTTCACCTCATCGACAATATTCTTTTTCAGCCGATGATCTACTCCAGCAGTGTGAAAGCACACCCGCTCGAAATTTTTCTTGTTTTTCTGGCAGCCGGGAGTATAGCCGGTGTTTTGGGAATGTTTCTCGCCATTCCGGTTTATACAATTTTAAGGGTTATTGCCAAAGAGTTTTTTGATAACCTGAAGATTGTAAAGAAACTCACCGAAAACCTGGAAACCTGATTTTATACTCCCGGAAATTATTAGCGTTTTGATTCGCACAGTGCTCTTTCTGAAATCTTTTCAGACGGGAAAACAGGCAGAAAAATAAAAAGCCGGTTTTTTTCAGAAAAATCAGAAACCTTTTTTAACCAAACGTTGTTACAATATCGTTTAACAGAAAAGTACCTTTTTGTATTTAACTAAACTGATCGGAATGAGAAAACAATTGCCGGGAAATATAGGAATCAACAGTCCAAATCGGTTTCTGTTCTTTTTTATTTTTTCGATGTTTTTCAGGTTGGCAGCCGCCAGCGACGAGCCGGTTGTTGCCGGTCATTCAAAAGACGACATTAAGCGGGGTGAAAGATTTTTCAAAGGTTTACTCCCTTTTAACCGGACGGGTGAGTCGTGCGTTTCTTGCCACAATCTCACCCAATCCGACACTTTGAACTGGAATCCTTCAGCAATTGATATCGCTCAGAAATATGTTTCCAAAGATTTCGCCAGTTTTCAGGCAGCAGTCATGCAACCCTCTGGCATAAAAATGTCGGCCTCTCATGTTGATTTTAATCTCTCGGAAGAAGACCTCAAAACCGTAAAGGTTTATCTTGATAATCTGGCCACAACAGGCGTTCATCCTGAAAAGCCAAGTTTTTACAACCTGATTTTGTTTCTGATCCTGGGTTTATTAATCACCTGGGCGCTCATCGAATTAATCTTTATAAGAAAAGTAAAATGGAAAATTGTTCCATTAATAATCTTTCTCGGAGCATTTGGCTGGCAGGCAAAAATGATTGCAACCGATGCCATCAAACTGGGGCGGCAGCAAAATTATGCGCCCGATCAACCAGTGAAATTTTCGCATAAAGTGCATGTGGGAGATAATGGAATTGATTGTAAATATTGCCACACCACGGTTGAACAGGGGAAATCAGCCGGAATTCCGGCCACCAATCTGTGTATGAATTGCCATGTAATCATCAGGGAAGGAACCAACAGCGGCAAGTTTGAAATTGCCAAAGTGGTGAATGCTTCCGAAACTGGTACTCCCATTGAATGGATCAGAATTCATAATCTGCCTGAACATGTTTTCTTTAGTCATGCGGTTCATGTGGGGTCCGGAAAAATCGATTGCGCTTCCTGTCACGGTCCGGTTGAAACCATGGATGTGATGAAACAACAAAATGACCTTTCGATGGGATGGTGTATCAATTGTCACCGCGAAACAAAAGTTCAGTTTGCCGAAAATCCGTATTACGAAACGTATATAAAACTGCACGAAGAGCTGAAAAATGGCAAGACCGATTCGATAACCGCAGAAAAAATCGGGGCGAACGATTGTATGAAATGCCATTATTAGTTCAAAGCCCGACTGACCAAATGGGCAGGTTAAGGTTTTAAAAAGTTTACGGATACCCGGATTATTTGTGGAAAACAAAAGAGTATAAAAACCGAAATATCGATATGACAAAATACTGGAGAAGTATTGAGGAATTGAAAGATCCGGCCGCATTTCAAAAGGCCGAGCTCAGACTGGAAGTGGAAGCAAAACGCGATTTTCATAAAAATCAGGCAGGCTCGTCACGACGCGATTTTCTGAAATTTATGGGATTCAGTGTGGCAACAGCGGCGGTGGTGGCCAGTTGCAAAAAGCCGGTTAACAAGGCAATTCCTTTCCTGGTAAAACCGGAAGAGGTAAAACCCGGAATGGCCAACTATTATGCTTCCACCTATTTCGAGGAAAACGAATATTGTAGTGTTTTGGTAAAAGTCCGCGACGGACGGCCTATTAAAATTGAGGGAAACAATCTTTCTCCAATTTCTCAGCAGGGAACATCGGCGCGTGTTCAGGCTTCGGTTTTAAATCTTTATGACGATGCCAGGCTGAAAACACCGCTGAAAAGAGGTGCTGCAACAACCTGGGACGAAGCCGAAGATTATATTGGTAAAAAGCTGGAACAGCTGAATAGTGAAAATAAAAAGGTGGTATTGCTTTCATCCACCATTATTTCACCATCAACCAAAAAAGTAATCGGAAAATTCAGGGAAAAATACCCGAATGTGGAATGGCTGCAATACGATGCAGTTCCGGCATCGGGAATTCTGACCGCCAACCAGCTTGGTTTTGGAAAGCCTTTTATCCCGGTTTACCGTTATGAAAAAGCTAAAGTGATCGTGAGTTTTGGCGCCGATTTTCTGGGAAGCTGGCTTTCGCCGGTGGAATACACAAAAGGCTACTCGGCCGGACGAAAACTGCTCGAAAAAACCGATTCGATGAGCCGTCACTACCAGTTTGAAAGCGGAATGACGCTGACTGGTTCCAATGCCGATGTAAGAATTCCGGTAAAACCTTCAGAAGAAGCTGTTTTGATTTCAGGGTTATATAACCAATTATTGAAAGCAAAAGGACTGGCAGGTTCAGGTGACGTGCAAACACCGGTTGATTTGGGTGGCTTGGTGGCCGATTTAATTGAAAATGAAGGAAAATCGCTGGTGGTTGCTGCAAGTAACGATACAAAAGTTCAACTGGTGGTAAATGCCATCAACCAGTTGCTGGGCAATTACGGAAACACCATCCTCACAAGCCGGACGCTGAATACAAAACAGGGAATTGATGCAGAGTTTGAATCGTTTCTGGCTGGTTTGAAAAACAAAAATATTGCCGGTGTTTTGTGCTGGGGCGTGAACCCGGTTTACAACCATCCGGCAGGAAAAGAGATAAAAGCGGCTTTGGAAGGGCTGGAGCTTTCAGTGGCTTTTGCCGACAGACCCGATGAAACAACGGCTGCCTGTCACTGGGTTTGTCCCGAACCACATTATCTTGAATCGTGGAATGATGCGGAGCCGGTAACCGGTTCCTTCAGCCTGGCACAACCTGCCATTTCAAAATTATTCGATGGACGCCAGGTTCAGGAATTGCTATTGAAATGGAGTGGCGAAACCGCATCCAATTATTACGACTTTCTGCGTAAAAACTGGGAGGAAAATTTTACTGGTCTTCAGTCTGAATTCGGAAATGCCCGTGATTTCTGGAACGATTCGCTCCAAAAAGGCGTTTTTGAATCAAGCGGTTCAACGGCTGAACTTATTTATTCTGAAAATGGTCTGGCGCAGGCAGTTTCATCTTTAAAACCTTCAGCAAAAACAGGCTGGGAAGTTGTTTTTTACGAAAGCGTGGCGCTGGGCAGCGGACTTCATGCCAATAATCCCTGGCTGCACGAATTACCCGATCCGGTTGCAAAGGTAAGCTGGGATAATTTTGCCGCTGTTCCTGTGAAATGGGCCGGGGAAAAAGGTTTGAAAGATGAATCGGTGATTACAGTAAATGGATTGGAATTGCCGGTGATTGTGCAACCCGGTCAGGCCGAAGGAACGATTTCGGTGGCGCTGGGTTACGGGCGCGAAATTGCCGGAAAAGTTGGAAACGGCGTAGGTAAAAATATATTTCCACTGGTTCAGTTTGAAAACAACAGCCGGAAATACTGGCTTGCGGGAGCGGATGTAAAAACAACAGGTAAAACTTTTGACCTCGCTATTTCGCAGACGCATCATTCGATGGAGGGCCGGCCGATTGTTCGTGAGGCAACTTTTGACGAATGGAAAATTGACCCGGCTGCCGGAAATGCATTGAAAAAAGAGCACGAAGCGCACGCTCACACGCTTTATCCAGAAGTGGCATTTAAAGGACATCACTGGGGAATGGCCGTTGACCTGACTTCGTGCACGGGTTGCAGCAACTGTTCAGTGTCCTGCCAGGCCGAAAATAATATTCCGGTTATTGGCAAGGAACAGGTTCGCAACCGCAGAATCATGCACTGGATCCGTATCGACCGGTATTATTCCAACAATGCCGAAAATCCGGAAGTTTTCCATCAGCCGGTGATGTGTCAGCACTGCGATAATGCCCCGTGCGAAAATGTTTGCCCGGTTTCGGCAACACCGCACAGCGAGGAGGGTTTGAACCAGATGGCCTACAACCGTTGCGTGGGAACAAAATATTGTGTGAACAACTGCCCGTACAAAGTGCGCCGGTTTAACTGGTTCCAGTATGTAAAAAACGACGAATTTGATTTTGCGTCCAACAGCGATCTTGGCAGAATGGTGCTCAACCCCGATGTAACAGTGCGTTCGCGGGGTGTAGTTGAAAAGTGTTCATTCTGCGTGCAGCGCATCCAGGAGAAAAAAGCCGAAGCAAAAGTGGCTGGTAAAAAACTTTCCGATGGCGAAGTACAGCCTGCCTGTGTACAGTCGTGTCCGGCCAATGCATTGGTTTTCGGCGATATGAATGACCCGGAAAGCAAAATCTCGAAATACCTGAAAAACGAAAGAAATTATCACCTGCTGGAAGAACTGCACACGCTGCCTTCGGTGGGATACTTAACCAAAATCAGAAATATAAAAGCATAACCGCTTATGTATAATTCAGAAGTCAGGGGCAGATTAATTGAGGGAGACAAAACACTTGGGCAGATTTCGGAAGAGATTCTGGCGCCGATCCATGCCAAAACTCCTTTGTGGTGGTATGCTGCCCTGGTTGCAGGACTTGGAATGCTGGGCTTCGGAGCCTATGCCATTTACATCACGTTAACAGTTGGTTTAGGAACCTGGGGATTGAACAGTTCGGTTGCCTGGGGCTGGGACATCATCAACTTTGTGTGGTGGATTGGTATTGGTCATGCCGGAACCGCTTTTTCCATCTTTTTGCTGATTCTCCGGCAGAAGTGGCGTACAGCCATTAACCGTGCTGCCGAAGCCATGACAGTAGTGGCCGTTTTGGCAGCAGCTCTGTTCCCGCTGTTGCACATGGGTCGTCCCTGGCTGTTCTTTTATATTTTCCCGTATCCGAATACCCGTGGTCCGTTATGGGTGAATTTCAATTCCCCGTTGTTCTGGGACTTTGTAGCCATTTCGGCGTACCTGCTGATTTCGGCCAGTTTCTGGTATTTCGGAATGCTGCCCGACCTGGCAACACTGCGTGATACAGCAAAGTCGAAAATCAAAAAAACGGTTTACGGAATCATGGCTTTTGGCTGGACAGGCTCCAGTCGAGAATGGATGCGTTTTGAAGGATTGAGTTTTGTCTTGGGTGGAATTGCTGCAGTGCTGGTGGTTTCGGTGCATTCCATCGTATCCACCGACTTTGCCGTTTCGGTGGAAGTGGGCTGGCACACCACCATTTTCCCGCCTTATTTTGTAGTGGGCGCCATTTTCTCGGGTTTTGCCATGGTACTCACGCTGGTTGTGATCATGCGCAGGTTTTACAAAATGAACGATTTTATTACCGATTCGCATATTGATGCGGTTTGCCGGGTGTTGATTTTTATCTCGCTCATCATGGGAACCGCTTATATCACCGAGATTTTTGTGGCCTGGTATTCCGGCAATCCATACGAAATGTACATGTTCTTTAAAAATCGTCTCACAGGAGAGTACGCCGTTGAATTCTGGATCATGTTTATTTCGAATGCCATTGTACCACAGTTGTTCTGGTTTAAGAAGATGCGTCGCAGCATGTTGGTGGTATTTATTGTTTCCATCATCGTTAACATCGGAATGTGGTTCGAAAGGTACAATATCATTGTTACCTCGCTGAGCCGCGACTATCTGCCATCAAGCTGGGTATCGTATTCGCCCACAATTATTGAAATCGGATTCTTTTTAGGAACTATCGGTTTGTTTGTAACCGGTGTGCTGTTGTTCTTCCGCTTTATCCCGATGATTGCCATCTCGGAATTAAAAAGTGTGGCAAAATTCGATAAACAGTTGAAAAATAAAAAACACGCAAATCATGAATAAAGAATACATACTGGGTGTTTTTAAAGATGAGGAAAGTCTGGTTGAGGCTTTTGAAAAAGTGAAACAAAAGGGAATTTTACCTTTGGAAGTTTATACACCTTACCCGGTGCATGAAATCCTCGAAGGAATGGGCAACAAAACACGTATTTCTCATGCGGCATTCTTTTTCGGATTGTTTTCGGCAGCCGGTATCCTCACTTTTTTAACCTGGGCTGCCACCATCAGCTGGCCGCTGAATTATGGCGGAAAACCCACCAATTCTTTCCCGTCGTTTATTGTGGTTACCATTGTGGCAACCATTCTTTCGATCACGCTGCTCACGCTTTTTACCTTTTCGGCAAGGGCGAAAATTTTTCCGGGGAAAGTTCCTGAAATCGTTCACGAACGGGCCACCAACGACCGTTTTGTGATGGTTCTCGATAAAAATAAACTGGGCGAAAATGCCGATTCAATTCATCAAATTATTACTGAACATGGCGAAATTGAATAATAAACAGACCATTCGATTTTCAGATATGAGTATTGAGACTAAGAAGGAATTGAAAACAGATCGGAAGTATTCAGTGAAAACCGTGTTTTTTCTGGTGTCGATTTTGGCCGGAACATTATTAGTGTCCTGCGATTACAACCGGAAAACAACCGGCTGGGATTTTGCCGGCGACATGATCAACTCGAATGCCTACGAAACCTATTCGCCCAACCCGAATTTTGCCAATGGAAGAACCATGCAGCCGCCGGTTCCGGGAACCATTCCGCGTGGCACAATACCCTATCAATACAAAAAAACCGATGAAGACCGCGCTCTGGCTGCACAAAACCTGGTGAACCCGGTTGAAAAAACGGCGGACAATCTTGAACGTGGAAAGGTGGCTTATAATATTTATTGTGCACAATGTCATGGTGAAAAAGGCGACGGGCAGGGTCGTTTGTTCGTCAGTAAAAAATATAACTATCCTCCCGGTAACCTGTTGAGTGAAAAAATGAGGGCAAACCCCGAGGCCGATATTTACCACGTAATTACGGTGGGCTGGGGAATTATGGGTGAACACGGGTCGATGCTTTCACCGGATGACCGCTGGAAAATTGCGATGTATATAAAACACGAACTGCAAAAAACCGAATTGACGGCTAATGCAAAATAACTGGAAGTATGGAACACCGGCTGACTATATCAAAGAAGTTTAAGACAATTGCCATGATACTCATTGGTATCGGGGTTGTTTCGTTTGCATTGGGTTTTGCATTCGATGCCAAAAGAACCTGGGCCAACTACCTGCTTGTGAATTATTATTTTTTGTCGCTGGCAATCGGTGCCGCCTTTTTCGGGGCCATTCAGTACATTACACAATCGGGCTGGTCGGCAGCCTTTAAAAGAATTCCGGAGGCAATGGTTGCCTACATTCCGTTTGCGGCTGTGTTTTTTCTGATCCTCTTTTTCGGAATGCATTCCATTTACGAATGGACACACGAGGATGTGGTTGCCGAAGATCAGTTGTTGCAGCACAAATCGGCGTACCTGAATATCCCGTTCTTTTTTGCGCGCCTGGTTATATTTTTCGGAGCCTGGATTGTTTTTTCGAAACTGCTCCGCAAATTTTCACTCAAAGAAGACGAAACCGGCAGCATGGAGTATTTTCTGAAATCGGAACTTTATTCCCGCATTTTTATTTTTGTAATTGCCCTTTCGTTTACACTTTTTGCTGTCGATTTGCTGATGAGCCTTGAACCACACTGGTACAGCACCATTTTTGCCGCCAAAAGTTTTATTGCGGCTTTTATGCATGGCAGTTCTATTATTGCACTCATTGTTATAGTGCTTTTCAGACAGGGCAAACTCCCATTTCTGAACCGCAGTCACCTGCACGATTTCACCCGTTATATTTTTATGAGCAGCATTGTTTGGGGATATTTCAATTTTGCCGAATTTATGCTCATCTGGTACGGCAATATTCCCGAGGAAACCGCCTGGTTTGTTCACCGGTGGGAGGGCGCTTACAAAGTTCTGTTCTTTGTCAATATTATTCTCAACTGGTTTATCCCGTTTATTGTGCTGATGCCACGGAAAACCTCGCGGAGTAAAATGTTTATTTTCCCGGTGGTGGTCTTGCTCATGATTGGTCAATACACCGAATTATATTACATCATCTGGCCGGCGGTGGTACACGATGCTAAATTCGGGTTACTCGAAATCGGCACTTTTATCGGGTTTGCCGGAATATTTGCGTTGGTGGTGGCAACCTGGTTGTCAAAAGCCAGTCTGGTACCCAAAAACCATCCCTATCTGGAAGAAAGTTTGGATCATCATTTCTGATATTCCAGCAGTTCTCTTCCTGTTCTCTAACTTCGGGCGCGAAAGGCTAAAAGTGCTTTTCATTGTTTTAAAAAATAACTGGCTCAGAATGTCTATACAATTGACTGACAAACTATTCCTCTTCCAATAAACAAGGGGCAGGCGGGGTTTCAATAACAACGCGATGCAATCGCGCTGGAGCGGGGTGGTATTACCTTTACAAAGTACTTCGCGGTAAAACAAAAAAGCCCGGCACTTTCGGGCTTTTCAAATATTCTTAAGCAAAACTTTCTTCCCTTTCCCCGCAGGGGGAAAGCCCCACCTGCTGCAAGTTGCTGTTGTTTGCCATAACCCATTCATAATCGTAAATTTTAAAAAACAGGCGCTGTTTTTGAGTTAGCGCCTGCCTTTTTTATTTTGCTCTGCAATTCATGCGATTAAAAATCGCGAGGCAGATGGGGATTCTATTTTTCAGAATTCAATTTCATAAGTGTGTTGGAGTCTTTTACAATACCTCCTCTAGACCAATAAAATACTAAACTATCTGAACCTTGACTCTTTTCTATCCAAATACCTTCTTCTTTAATTCTTTTCTCAATTTTCAATCCAATAAAATTTTTTTCTTCATAGTCTTTGTAATATGAAAGATTATACCATTTATCATTAATCTTAAAAAAAGATCCTTTTTCGTGTTTAAAATGAATGACATTTTGAATAATACCATTAAAGGTTATTTTATTTTCCCAAAAATCTTTTGATCTTTTATCTAT
>CAZXVT010000086.1:0-18753 GCA_964644015.1 uncultured Maribellus sp. | reverse complement strand
TTTTAGATTCTTTCCATATTGAAAAAGGCTCTTAGCTACAACATCGGGCTCACAATATGCGCCAATGACTCGCGTAATTTAAAGTGCCAGACACGTTTTTCCCATTCATGTAATTTTATTTCGCGGCTGTCGCGCAGGTCGGCAATAAAATGGCGGAGCAGCGACCGCGTGAATTTTCTTTCATACATAAAAGCGTTGATTTCGAAATTGGTTTCAAGACTTCTGAAATCGAGGTTGGTGGTTCCCACCGATGAAAAAACATCGTCAACAATCAGTGTTTTGCTGTGGATAAAGCCTTTCTGGTAAAAATAAATTTTCACACCGGCTTCCAGCAACTGTTCAACATAAGCAAACGAACACCATTTGGGAATCACGGCATCCGATTTTTCAGGGATGATAATGCGCAAATCAATGCCACTCAACGCTGCTGTTTTTAACGCGGAAAGTATGGATGCAGGCGGCATGAGATAAGGAGAGGTGAGATAAACGTATTTTTTAGCACTGGCGATTGCCGAAAAGAAAGCCTGTTCAATACTTTCCCAATCGGA
Organism: uncultured Maribellus sp.; assembly: GCA_964644015.1. Classification (GTDB taxonomy): domain Bacteria; phylum Bacteroidota; class Bacteroidia; order Bacteroidales; family Prolixibacteraceae; genus Draconibacterium. The sequence goes on along the minus strand of CAZXVT010000086.1, from coordinate 18,205 downwards.
GTCGGGGCCGCTTGCTGTAATTTGTACCGGTGTGCCTTCTGCTTCTGAAAGTGGAGGGAAGTACTCTTTCCCCGAAAGATTTTCGTTGATTACCAGGTACCAGTCGGCAGCAAAAACAACCTGGAGTGCAGCCACTGCATCGCCGGTAATTTGCAGGTGCGTGTCGCGCCAGGGGCCAATGTCCTGAACGCCATCTATGTACCGGTCGGCAATGTTAATACCCCCTGTGAATCCCACTTTCCCGTCAACAATCAATATTTTACGGTGGTTTCTGAAATTCACCCGCGAGGTCAGCCTGGGGAAACGCACTTCCATAAAAGGATAAACTTCGATGCCGCTGGCACGCAAATCTTCAAAAAACCACGATTTCAGGCTCCAGCTTCCCACATCATCTACAATTACGCGCACTTCAACGCCTTCGCGGCTTTTTGCCTTCAGCAGTTCGATGGTTTTCTGTCCGATTTTATCGTTCTCAATAATATAATATTCAAGGTGAATATGATGACGCGCATTTTTGATGGCTTTAAAAATGGCCTCAAAAGTTTCGGTGCCGTTGTTCAGAATTTTGCATTGGTTGCCTGTGGTAAGCAGCGAATCAGAGTTGTTCAGCAAAAGCCTGATAAGTTTTTTATAGTCTTGTACATCAGGTTCAAGTGGAAAATGCTCATGTTCGATTTCGCGCAACTGTCGGGTGGTAAGTTTCCGGATTTTACTCAGGCTTTTAATTCCACGGCGTGAAAAGAGCTTTTGTTTCCGGTACTCCTGCCCGAAAAAGAGGTAAAAAATCAGGCCGAAAAGTGGAATTAATATCAGAACCAGGATCCATGCAATGGTTTTAAACGGCGATCTTTTTTCAAGAATGACCATGATTGCCACCGGAATGGCAGTAACCAGAAAAACGAGTGAGAATATTTGCCAAAAGACACTCCAATTCATACTTGCCGACGCTTGACTGAAATTCAAATTTCACGAAAAAATAAAACATAAACAATTCTGAAGTTGTTTTCGTACGAAAAAATGCGGGTCAGAAAACAAGTAGAATGAAAAAGCAGGTATTATTGATGATTTTGATGACAGCCCTTATTTGGGCATGTTCAACTCCGAAAGGGATTGTCAGGGTTGAAAAATCGGAAGAAGTTACAGCCAGTGACAGTTTGGAATATGAACTGGTGACTTTTGATGGAAAATTTGAAAGCTGGTATATTATGCAGGATGTTCCTTCGCGATTTCGTTCGCAGCAATATTATGAAAACTGGAACCATCAATATGTAAACGCATGGAATTATAACTCGACCCAGGCTGGCAAAAGCAACTTCTTTGAATACATTCATGGCTACGACCCAACTGTTGATTACGGGTTTGAGCTGAACCACAAGTTGTTTTACTATTTTCAATATGTGGAAAATGTGTTGAAAATTAAGATTTTGCCCGCTGGCCCGAAAGCGGTTATTTTTTAACGCAGGTTTCTGTAAACAAATAATTTGTCGGAGTCGAACTTCTCTTTTTGAACGATTACACCTGAAATTTCAGGTGCTTTTATTCCATTCATAAATTTTTTATTGCCCACAAATCTGAAGGCTTCGTCCCACAAACCCGGAAAAATAAAACTTTCCAGTGTTTTCCGGCCACCCTCAACAATCAGCGAAAGAATATTCCGGTTGTGCAGGTAACTCAGTATTTGCGGAACAACTTCCTTTTCAAAATCGATTTTCAGGTAAGCCGGATTTCCATCGGGCTGGTTTTTCAGCGAGTTAAAAACCAGTGTTTGCGTTTTTCGGTCGAAAAGATTCAGACTGGCGGGGAGTTGCAGCCGGTTGTCGATCACAATTCTCAACGGGTTTCTGCCTTCGCAGAGCCTCACTGTGAGCGACGGATTGTCTTTTAGTGCCGTGTTTGTTCCTACCAGAATGGCATCTTCTTCCGCCCGCATTTCGTGAACTTTCAGGAGTGCTTTTTCACCGGTAATCCACGAGGGTTGTCCGAATTCACGGCTGGTTCTGGGATAATCGATAAATCCATCTTTGGTTTCTGCCCACTTCAGGATAATAAAAGGGCGCTTTTGTTCCTGGAATGTAAAGAAACGCTTGTTCAACTCACGGCACTGGTTTTCGAGAATTCCCTGGGTGACTTCAATCCCGGCATTTTTCAGCCGTTCAATTCCTTTTCCTGCTACTTTTTCATTCGGATCTCCTGAGCCAATCACCACCCGGGGAATTCCCATTTTGATGATCAGGTCGGAACAAGGTGGTGTGAACCCAAAATGGGCGCAGGGTTCGAGCGAAACATACAAAGTGCTTTCTTTCAACAGTTCTTTGTTCTGAACCGAATTGATGGCATTGACTTCGGCGTGTGCCTGTCCGTGTTTTTCGTGAAACCCTTCACCAATCACCACTTCTTTGTGAACGATTACGCATCCCACCATTGGGTTGGGAGAAACGTGTCCGGCTCCTTTTTTAGCCAGGCTGATGCATCGTTCCATAAAAAAGTCGTGCTGTTCCATTAACCGAAAAGTATAAATTTGCTGAGTCAAAAGTAATAAATGCAAAACACCATTCAATATATAAAAACCGAATTGAGCGTGCTTTATCCTGCCAGCGAAGTGGAGAGCATGGCCTGGCAGATTATACAATGGATTACAGGCTGGGATTTCACGCAACAGTTGATGAACCGAAATGAAACCTTCACCCGGGAACAATCAGAAAAAGTAAAATCGGTTGTGCAGCGGTTAAAAAATCACGAACCTCTGCAATACATTCTGGAAGAAGCCTTTTTTTTCGGGTTGAAACTCAGGGTTACACCGGCTGTTTTAATTCCACGCCCTGAAACAGAAGAACTTGCTGACCTGGTTTCGAAAGTTGAATTGCCTGCCGGAAGCCGCATCCTGGATATTGGTACCGGCAGTGGTTGCCTTGCCCTGGCTTTGAAAAGCCGTTTCCCGGAAGCAAATGTTTCCGCCTGCGATATTTCGCCTGAGGCATTGGAAGTAGCCAAAGAAAACAGCATCAGCAACAAACTTGATGTTGAATTTTTTCAGGCCGATATTTTAAACTGGAATACCCGCGAGTGGCCGTTTTTTGATGTGATTGTCAGCAATCCGCCTTATGTTACCGTTTCAGAAAAAAAACAAATGCAACGGAATGTGCTGGAATTTGAGCCGGAAACTGCGCTTTTTGTGGATGATGAAAATCCTTTGGTCTTTTACCGGCTCATTACTGCGTTTGCTTCAAAATACCTCAAAAAGGGAGGTTTTCTTTATTTCGAAATTAACGAAAACTTTGGCCCGGAAACAGTTAGCATGTTACGTGATTGCGGATTTACAGAGCTTCAGCTTAAAACTGATTTACAGGGGAAGAACAGGATGGTTGCTGCGCGGAAACCTTAGAAATAATCAGACATGATTCATGAAAAATTTGCAAAAATGAAATTACAACTGATCGGGCGATTTTTTTTATATTGCCAACCATTAGAAAACAGAATTGCATAACGTGAAGAAAGCCTTCATTACCTTTGTTTTGTTTCTGAATATTATGGCAATAGCGGCACTTTTGTTCAGCTATCTCGCCATCTTTATTCCTCCGGATAAATTCTGGCCAACCGCCATTTTCGGACTTGCCTACCCGTTTCTGGCTTTGGCAAATATTCTGTTTATTGCCTTCTGGATTTTTGTAAAACCCCGCAACCTCCTGTTTTCATTATTTGCTTTGTTGTTAGGTTTCGGGTTTTTGAAAAGGTATTTTCAGCTTTTTGGCGATTCAACAGACAAGGATGGTATAAAAGTGGTTTCGTACAATGTAATGCTTTTCGGTGGTGAGAAAGGTTCTAATCAGCGGGCAAATGCCGACCGGATTATTGGTTTTCTGAACCAGCAAAATGCCGATATTATTTGTTTGCAGGATGCACAATTGGGCAGAAACAACGCCTTTAATGCCGCAAATGCCGTTAAACAACTGAAAACGATAGAACATTACCATTTCGGACGTGCCAGCGTTACTTTTGGCGTGGTGACTTTTACCCGGTACCCGATATTGAAAATGGGCGAAATCAGAACAAAGAACTCCAACAACATGGCTATTTATACCGACGTGCTGATTGGAAAAGACACAGTAAGGATTTTTAATATCCACATGCAATCGTATAAAATCGATCCCCGGAAATATGCCATAATCGACTCACCCGGAATTACCGAAGAGGAAGATCTGCGCGAATTACGTGAGATTGGCGGCAAACTGAAACGCGGATTTCAATTCAGGGCCGGGCAGGCACGCGAAATCAGAAAATGTATCGAGGAAACTCCCTATCCGGTTATCATTTGCGGAGATTTTAACGATACACCGGTTTCGTATGCTTACCAGCGTTTATTAGGCGACAGGAACGATGCCTTTGTAAAATCGGGCAGGGGAATGGGAAGAACTTATATCGGAAAACTTCCTTCTTTCAGAATCGATAATATTTTTTATAGCGATGATTTTAAGTCCTATAATTTCAAAACTTCCTCCGGTTTCAGAATGTCGGATCATTTGCCCATTTCGTGCACGCTGGTTATGAAGTAAAGATTATTTAAGAAGAAAGAGCGCCTTATCACGATCTCTCTCAAGTTGTTGTGCCAATTCTGAAATTCCGGCAAATTTTTGTTCATCACGGATTTTACCCAAAAACTCAAGTGTTACGGTTTTACCGTAAATATCTTTGTCGAAATCAAAAATATTCACTTCAATGCTGCGGTTGTCGGCGTTATTGTTAAAAGTGGGGCGGGTGCCTATGTTGAGCATTCCGTTGTATTTCCCCCCGTTCACCGATACTTTTACCGCATAAACGCCATAACCCGGAATAATCTTGTTTTTATCCGAAGCTTCAATATTGGCCGTAGGAAAACCCATGGTGCGACCCAATTGTTTGCCTTTCACCACCGTTCCGTGCAAGGTGAACGGATAGCCAAGAAACTGGTTGGCCTTTTCAATTTCGCCGGCTTGCAGGGCGTTCCTGATTTTTGTTGAACTGACACTTTCTTCCTCCACTTCCAGTGCATCAAGCCGCTCGATTAAAAACTGGTGTTTTTCGGCACACTGTTTCAGGTATTCAAAACCACCTTCGCGGTTTTTACCGAATTTATGATCGTACCCGATTACAAGACAATGTGTTTTCAGCTTGTTAACCAGTATTTTTTCAACGAATTCGTTGTATGTAAGCTGCGAAAATTCGCGGTTGAAAGTATAGATAATCAGGTGGTCGATGCCATATTTTTCAAGCAGGGCAATTTTTTCATTCAGGGTGGTAAGCAGGCGGAGGTTGGTTTCTCCGGGCGAAGTTACCAGTCGCGGGTGTGTGTGGAAAGTAAAAATCACGGTTTCTCCATCATGTTGACTGGCAAAGGTTTTCAACTGCGAAATCACCTTCTGGTGTCCCAGGTGAACTCCGTCGAAAGTACCAATGGTAACCACTGGTTTACGGACTTTGAATTCATTTAAATCGGTATAAACTTTCACTAATCAGCGAATTTTCAGGTTTTGTGATTCGTTCACCGGTGTAAAAATATAAAAATCACCCAATAGCCCTATTCTTAAATTTTGTTATTTTCCCTGATACCTTTTTAACTCATGTGGAAAATGTTAATTTTACGCCCGCTTAAAAAAATAAAGTATGATTTTCAGACAAATAATATTCTGGCTTTTTGCCATTCTTTTGATTGTTTCGGGATGTAAAAAAGAAAATCATTTTACCATAAAAGGCAGAATTTCACATGCCGGAGGTGATACAATTTACCTGGATGAATTGCAGGTTTCGACCAGTAAACCGGTGGCAAAAGTGAAGATCGGTGAAGAGGGTGAGTTTGAACTGGAAGGTAAAACTTCCATTCCCACATTTTACCTGTTACGGCTTTCAAACAATAATTTTATAACGCTGCTTGTCGATTCGGTGGACCAGATTTTCATTGAAGCCGATGCTGCCAATTTCAGCAAAGAATACAGTATTCAAGGATCGTTGGGATCGGTTCAGGTGAAAGAATTGAACGAAACACTGAACCGCACTGAATATCGTCTTGATTCGCTGAGATCATTAATTACCCTGTCAAAAGGAAATCCAGATTACGAGCGTTTGCTGCTTCAGTGGAATAACGAAGCAGAAAAACTGATTATCGATCAGGATAAATATTCGGTTGATTTTGTAATGAAGAACCCGTTCTCGATGGCCAGTGTTTATGCGCTTTACCAGAAATACAAAGACGGAAGTTATGTAATCAAGGATTTTCAGACCATGCGAACTGCGGCTTCGGCACTCAACGCCATTTATCCACAGTCGGCCATGGTAAAAGCATTGTATGATAATACACTGCAGTTGTTGCGCGAGCAAAAAGCGTCGCAGGTACAGCAATTAATTTCTGAAAGCGGAATCAACAGCCCCGATATTGAATTGCCCGATGCCAATAATCAAAAAATCATACTTTCGTCGCTGAGAGGGAAAGTGGTGCTTGTGCATTTCTGGGCGGCGGAAGATGCCGGTTCACGGGTGTTAAATCCGCTTTTGGTGGATGCTTACGAAAAATACCACGCTAAAGGATTTGAAATTTACCAGGTCAACCTGGGAACAAGCCGCACTGAATGGCTGAATGCCATCAAGGAAGATGAGTTGACGTGGATTAACGTGGGCGATTTAAACGGCAGCGTGAAAGCACGGATGAGTTACAATATTCAGACAATTCCCGCCAATTATCTTTTGGACAAAGATGGATCAATTGTTTCCAAAAATCTTTCGGGACCAAACCTCGATAGCGCACTTGCAAAACTCCTGAAATAGTAAAGATTTTTCAGTCAGCAATCTGAGTTAAAAGTTTGGCAGAAAAAAATAAAATATACTTTGTATCCGATGTGCACCTGGGAGCGCCGGCACTCAAAAATAACCATCAGCGGGAATTGCTTTTTGCAAAATGGCTCGACGATATCAGCCATGATGTGAAGGAACTTTACCTGATGGGCGATATTTTCGATTTCTGGTGGGAATATAAAAAGGTGGTTCCCCGTGGGTTTACGCGGATTATTGGCCGGATTGCCAACCTGACAGATAGCGGAATACCGGTGCATTTTTTTACCGGAAACCACGATCTCTGGGTTTTTGATTACCTGCCACAGGAAGCAGGAGTTGTGGTTCATCACAACGAATTGATCACTACCCTGAATGGCAAAAAGTTTTTTCTGGCACACGGCGACGGGCTCGATGCCAACGACAAAGGTTATTTAATGCTGAAAAAGATATTCACCAGCAAGCGTTTACAGTGGTTGTATTCGCGGCTTCACCCCAATTTTGCATTGCACCTGGCACACAACTGGTCAAAAGAAAGCAGGAACGCAAAACCTGTGACCGAAAAAGAATTTAAGGTTAAAAGTGAGGGAATGTACCAGTTTGCTCAAAGCTATCTGGAAAAAGAGCAGATAGATTATTTTATTTTTGGCCACCGTCATCAAATGGCGAACGAAGAGATCGGCAGCAACTCAAAATTTATCCTTTTGGGCGACTGGATCAGAAACTTTTCGTATGGGGTATTTGATGGTGAAAAATTTGAATTGAAAAAGATAGATTTTGAAGGACAAAGCAGATAATTTACAGACAGAAATGAGAAAAGAATTGTACACAAGAATCATAGGAACCGGAAGTTACCTTCCGCCGGTTGTGATAAAAAATGACTACTTTCTGAATCATGAGTTTTATGAACCTACGGGTAAAAAAATTACTGATAAAACGAATGAAGAGATCATTCAGAAATTTTACGAGATCACAAATATTGCTGAAAGAAGGTATGTGAATGAAAATCAACTCACATCTGATATTGCTGCACTCGCAGTGCAGGATGCCTGTGACTCTGCCGGAATCGACAAGGAAAGTCTTGATTTTATAATTTTGGGTCACAATTTTGGTGATATTCTGCCCGGAAATGTGCGGATGGATGCAGTGCCTTCGCTTGCCAACCGGGTAAAAATGAAACTTAAAATCAACAATCCGGCCTGTTTCTGTCACGATGTTATTTCTGGTTGTCCGGGCTGGACGCAGGGAATGATTATTGCCGATGCCTATATTAAAAGTGGTTTTGCAAAACGTGGCGTGGTTGTGGGTGCCGATGTTTTGTCGCGCATTTCAGACCCACACGACCGCGACTCAATGATTTATGCCGATGGCGCCGGAGTAACGATTCTTGAAGCCGTTGAAAGCGAAGAACCTACAGGTATTCTTTGTCATTCGAGCCGTTCTGATTCTGCTCAGAATGGATCGTTACTTACTTTGGGCAGTTCCTATCATCCCGATTTTCCGGGTAACGAGTTATATATTAAAATGACAGGGCACAAATTGTATGTGTATGCCATCAGTACCGTTCCGAAAGTGGTAAAGGAAAGCCTCGACAAAGCAGGTCTTCATCTTACCGATATCAAAAAAGTGTTTATTCACCAGGCCAATGAAAAAATGGATGAGGTGATCCTCAGCAATGTTTTCAAATTGTATGGCGAAACCGGCAATGTGATGGACATTATGCCCATGAGCATCAGTAAACTCGGGAACTCTTCAACCGCAACGGTTCCCACACTACTCGACCTCGTGGTAAAAGGCAAAATGAATGGCCACCATGTTGAGAAAGGAGATTATATCATACTTTGTTCGGTAGGTGCCGGAATGAACATCAACTCGATTATATATAAGTGGTAAACCGGGTTGCGCCCGCCTGAACGAATTCATTCGGGCTGGGGTTACAGTTTATGTTATTTACGATTTATTGATTTACCATTTACTATTGATTCTGCTATTGCTGCATTAAGGCAGTTTTAAAAGTAATTGGGTAAATGTGTTATTGGGTTATTGAGGAAGGAAGGCACCTTCGGCCTGCTAAAACAACAGGTAAAATATTGAGAAATTTACCCCCGAAACTTCGGGGTACGGATTTACTATTTACCATTTATCCGCTAAACATTTGTGTTCCTTTAAAATTGTACATATTAAATGGTAAATCGTCAATTTTTTGATTTACTAATGACCATTTCCTTTATGGAGTTTTTTCATTCACGCATTATAGCATTCATGCATTTCTTCCTCATTCCCTCATTCCCTCAATCACTCAATAACCCAATCACTCATTCACTCATTCACCAACTTACCACCTCACCGGTTCCAGACCATTCTGCTCCAGGAACTGGTTAGCCCGGCTGAAATGATGGTTGCCAAAAAAACCACGGCTGGCCGAGAGTGGCGAAGGGTGCACTGACGTTAAAACAAGGTGTTTGGTTTTGTCGATCAGCACATTTTTGCTGATGGCATAGTTGCCCCACAAAATAAAAACCACGTGTTCTTTCCGGGCGCTGACGATTTCAATCACAGCATCGGTAAACTGTTCCCAGCCTTTTTTCTGGTGCGAGCCGGCCAGATTTTCGCGAACGGTTAATGTGGCGTTGAGCAGCAAAACACCCTGCTGTGCCCAGCCTGTTAAATTCCCGCTTTGCGGAATGGGTTTCCCCACATCGCTTATTAATTCGGTAAAAATATTGCGCAAACTGGGTGGAAATGGAATGCCATCGTTAACCGAAAAACAGAGGCCGTGTGCCTGTCCCGGCCCGTGGTAAGGGTCCTGTCCTAAAATCACCACTTTCAGGTTGTCGAAATTGCATTGATCGAAAGCATTGAAAATAAGTTTGGCCGGCGGGTAAATTTTGTGGGTTTTGTACTCACTTCTTACAAATTCGGTTAACTGGTTAAAATAGGGTTGCTCAAATTCTCCGCTTAAAACAGCTTTCCAGCTTTCGTCGATGCGTACTTCCATGGTCGGTTTTTATTTTTCAGGGCTAAAAATAGCAAAGATTGGGTTTATTCCTTTGCGCAGTTCGCCCTGACATATTTCCAACCTTATTTTTCTTCACTAACCTTGGTGGCAGGTTGGCTTTGTTTAAACGAAGGAACCGTCCTTTCAAAAAGGACGGTTCCTTTTGTCCGGTTGTATCGGTGCAATGTAGTTTTTATTCAGGCAATTTTTTGGGTTGCAAACCCTGAACAACTTCCCCCTCGTTGCAAACGAGGGGGAGACGGTGCCTTTGCCCGCTATTAACTATGGCGGTTACGGCTTGTATTGCTCGTTAAAACCAATCATCCAGTTGATACCGAATTTGTCTGTGAGCATACCGAAATAATCGCCCCAGAAAGTATCGTTCATTGGCATTGTCACCTGCCCGCCCACGGCAAGACCGGCAAAAAGTTCGTCGGCTTCCTTTTTACTTGCGGCAGTTACCGAAACCGAAAAATTGTTGCCCTGCACAAAACTTTTTCCATACTCTTCGCCTGTATCGCTTCCCATTAATATCGAATTCCCGATTGCCAGCGAAACATGCATAATTTTGTTTTTATCGGCTTCGGATACTTTATATTCTTCGCTTTCAGGCATCTCGCCAAACCGGCCCAGGTAACCGAAATCACCACCAAAAACCGATTTGTAAAAGTTAAAAGCTTCTTCGCAGTTCCCGTTAAAATTTAAATACACATTTGTTGTTGCCATTTTGTTCTGTTTTAATGTTCTTATTTTATTGTTGTTCAACTAATGAATCCAGACTTCTCCCGAAGTTTCGGGACGCTCAGTCTGACTGTCTCACCTTTGGCGAGAGTGTAGTCGAAGGGCGGGGCGAATTCCCGCTGTTTATATTTCTTTTCCTGATTAAAAGAGATTGTTTCTCATTTATTCTGCCATTTCTTTGATTTTAGCCAGCCCTTTTGGGAAAACAACATCGAAACTGACGGCATGTTCCGGTGATAAATCCACTTCAGCCGTGAGCGTGGTTTTGCCTTCGTTTTCAGTGATGGTGTAATTTTCAAAGCAGCCTGTCCATTTTTCGGTGGCTTCATCCAATGGCTGCTCCTTAAAATCATTCAGTTCACCGATGTGCTGAAAAAGAATGTTATAAGGCGGTGTGTAAAAAATAATATCTGAATACATGCCACGTCCGTCGGGGGATAAAAAATGAATCCGGCCGCCTTGTTTTAATTCTCCTTTGTAGTACGAACCTTCACAGAAAACAGTGGTCCACTGGCGGTAGGTATCGTCGTTTAACAGGATATTCCAGACTTTTTCAGCCGGTGCGTTGATTTCGGTTTTGTAAGTGTGTTTGCGGATACCAAAAACATAATTCTTTAAAATGGCCATAAAACCATTCCAGCCCATCTGGTAGTTTTCGGGTGCAAACGCTTCACCGGCATCAGCAAAATTTTCGGTCCCCTCGTGTTGCAGTGTTACTTCGGTTACTCCGTTTTCGTGGTTCAGCAGCCAGGTCACCACGCTTTCACCTTTGCTGAGACCGGGGTGTGTCCAGGTATGCGAGAACTTTTTCTCAGGCACAATTTCCAGAATCCTGCAACGATGATGAAATTGTTTTGCTTCGCCCGGTTCGTAAAAGTTAAACACAGCACCGGTTTTCAGTTCGAAATCAGGGATGTCGAAATACCATTCCTTCATCTGGTTTTTGTCGGTCAGGGCCTGCCATACTTTTGAGACAGATTCCTTAATTTTTATCTTCGATGTAATCATTTTCAGGTTATTTTGAATTGTTGTAAGCAGTTTTTATCCAGTTTAAAACTTCGTTGTCGATTTCTCCGATATCGGCGATGCTGATTTTGTGGGTGCACATGGCATTGGCCGTTTTTATGGCTTCCAGTTTTCCGGCTGCATCCTGACCTTTGATGATCAGCCCGATTTCGAAACGCGTTTTGGTGGCGGGTTGTAAAAGCGCGAACTGCGTTTTCCTTCGAAGACTTACATACGCATTTTTGGGTGCGGTTTCAATGTCATCGCCAAACTTTGCGATTTCGGCCATCAGTTTCTCATAAATGGGTTTGAGATGCTCTTTCCCGGCGTATTGTTTCGATATCAGATCATCGGTGTTTTCAGCCGATCCGGCGTCGGAGCCTTTGGCTTTGTGAGCCACCAGGTTGGCAAACCCGTGTGTGAACCCATGTTTTTCTTTCAGATAGCTAAGTATTTCGCCATGTTTCTGCAGGTTTTGCTGATTGACAATTTCAATCCATTGCTCCAGTGTTTTACCTGTGTTTTTGGATAGGTTATCAACCATTGTTTGTGTTGCCTTGTCCATGTTTTTACAGTTTTATTGATTTGTCAGCAGAATATAAAACAATGATTGCGGGCAAATGTTGAAACAGTGCTATCCGGCTGAACCGGACAGAATGATGCTTGTACCGGTTGATGCACCGGAAGATATTACTGACCAGCCATCCACAACAGTTCGCAGGTGGTTTTCCAGTTGCGGGTGGTGGCAGCCACTTTCAGTTTCGATTCGAGAAAAGTGTTGTTCAGCTTTGTTTTGCCATAACCGTGCGGACAATACAGATAAACCACCTTCCCTGAAATTATGATTTCCTCGTTTTCCTGTTTTTTTGCCTCTATATCGCTGAGATTGAAAGCGGCCGGCTTTTCAGACAAAAAGGTGATGTGCAGAAAAGCTGTGTCGTTTGTACCGTTGTTCAGCAGGTTACTGCCAATGATTGTCCGCAATTCAGCGGCTGACAAAACAATGACGGGAACATCGAATCCGAAATCAGTTTGAATGGCTGCTGCAATTTTGTCAACCAGTTGCATTGTGTTGGTTTCACCGGCATTAAAAACCACGTTCCCGCTTTGAATATACGTGGCAACGTTGACAAAACCCAGCTTTTGAAAGGTAAGGCGGAGCGCCTCCATTTTTATGGTTTTTGCCCCGCTGACGTTGATGCCCCGCAAAAGTGCGATGTAAGTAGTCATGTATTCCGAAGTTTATTATTGAACATGGGAAACGACAAAATGTCTTTTTCATGTTTTCACTCACCCCGTGTTTTCCGGATGTAAATCCGGAAAACGCTGCCCCTCTCTTCGCAAAAGAGGGGCTGAGCTACCCTGACGATGCGGGGTGAGCGAACTAAAATTTCATAAATTCTCTCGTTATTTATAACAACTGACGAATCAATTGGATTTCGGACTTATTCTTTTTTGTAGTTAAAAACGCCGCCGCCCTGTTTCAAAACCATTGAATTTTCCGCAGCATTAAATTCCAGAACCACACCTGCCTGCTCAAATTTGAATTTGTCGGCAGCGGTGGCTTCAAGCGGAAAGGCAGATTGCCCGGTTGCCTGGGCCACAAGGGTTTCGTTGTTTCTGGTAATCGTAATTTTCAGTTGAATTTGGGTCGATCCATAAACACCCACATATTTTTCGAGTGTTTCAGCATCCACTTTGAAAGTATTGAATTCGGGAATTTCATAATCTTTACCGAAAACGGCGCTTAAAACAGCAATTGAAATATTGTTGTTGTTGAAGTTTGAACCATTCGAAATCATGGCGTATGATATATTTTCATCAGTAAAATGGATAAAAACTGAGCTAAAACCATCGATTCCTCCCGTGTGCCCAAAACCTGTTTTGTCGTAAAAAGGTATTTTAAACAAACCCATTCCATATTGTCCGTTAACAGTTTGCATTTGTTCAAGACTCTCTTTTGAAACCAGTTTCCCGCCAAACAAAGCATCACTGAAATTTACCAGATTTGAAGGGGTGGAAACAATACCGCCGGCTCCCAGCGGAACCGAAATATCGGTTTCGGGTTCAACATTCCACTGACCCAAATATTTGTATGATTTACATTCGTTTTTGCCGGTTTCGATTTTTCCTCCCAGTGCCGTGTTTTTGAGTCCGGCAGGTTTGGCAATGAGTTCATCAACCAGAACTTTGTAGGGTTTGCCAAAGCTTTTCTCAACAATAAAAGTGAGCAATACAAAATTGGAGTTGCTGTAAGCCGATTTGCTGTCGGGTTCAAAGTCGCTGCCTCCTTTTATAATAATGTCGAGCAGTTCTTTTTCGGTTTTGGATTGCGTGTTCCAGGTGAGGTATTCTTTGTCGTCGGTAAAACTGTGGATACCGCTGCGGTGGTACAGCAAATTGGCAACCGTTATTTTTTCAGCGTTTTTGATGGCCGGAAAAAACTTGTTGATGGTTTGATTCAGTTCCAGTTTCTTTTCTTCCACGGCTTTCATCACCAAAACGGTGGTAAAAGTTTTTGAAATCGAACCGATTCTGTATTTCGAGTTTTCGTTGGCTTTCAGTTTGTTTTCAACATCGGCAAAACCCACCGACCGTGTGTAAATAATCTCGCCGTTGCGCGACACGGCAACGCTTCCCATAAATTTGTCGTTTTTTTCAAGATTTTCGAAATAAGCATCGAGTTTGGCTTTGTCGAATTGCTGGGCAAATCCCTGGAATACTGAAATTGCAAGAATCAGGATGGGTAAAAAAAGCTTTTTCATCGTTTAAGTTTTTTATTTTCTGATTAGTCGTTAAAACTATAAAAAGGTTGCAGGTTGAAAGAAAATTTTATTCGCACAGCCCCCTGCCAACTATCACTCTACCTGACTTAGTGTCTTTCTGAGCGAAATGAAATGAAGCCCCGCCTGACCGCCCGCCTGGACGAACAGTTCGGACAGAGACGGGCAGGGAAAGAATCTCAGTCATTAAGAAAATTTGTCTTCGGACGACTGTGAAATTTTATGATTGAATCACCCTGATTTTTTTCCACTTTCCGCTGCGGAACCTGAAAATAAGAATTGTGGAGAAAACCAGGAAAAACATCACTAATAAAAACCAACTGAAGGGTACAGAAAGTTTCAAAACATATATCGAAACATACAAAATCGGGATAAACATCCAATGGGCTGTTACCGAAACAAGCATCGTGAAATGCGTGTCGCCGGCACCCCGCAATGCACCAACAAGGGCAACAATCACTGCTTCCACCAGCACATACAGCGCTGCAATGCGAATCATGGAAACTGCAATCGGAACAGCTTCGTCAAAAACGGCCGTTGGCGTTTCGGGGTGAAAAACCTGTACCAACTGTTCAGGAATAAATACAAAAAGCGCGAGAATGATAATCGAATAAAATATTCCGGTTTTGATGGCTGAAATGGCGGCGTGCTGGGCAATGTCGGGTTTTCCGGCCCCCATGTAACGACCGGCCAGACTTGTCACCGCAATTTCAATTCCGAGCAGCGGGATAAATGAGACCAAATCCCAGTTAAACATGATGGTGGTGGCAGTGGCAACCGAGTCACCTTGTGAATGAAACATGGCAATCATGGTGGTAAAAGCCAGGAAGTTGAGAAACATTTCAAAACCGGCAGGTGACCCGTAATAAATCAGCTTCTTCATAATATCGAAGTTAAACCTGAACGATTTCATTACAGCAAATTCGGTGCGGTTGGTTTTGTTTAGATAGACCCCCAGCAAAATAAGTGTTGCCGCAAAACCTCCGGCAACAGTGGCAATGGCGGCTCCCTGAACACCCATCGCAGGGAATCCGAGTTTGCCGAAAATGAGGATGTAATCGAGAATAACGTTTACAACCATGGCCACCAGTGTGGCGCTCATCACAATTTTTGTTTTACCGATGCCCGAAAAATAGCAGCCCAGTGTGTATCGCATCATACTGAAAACCGAGCCCCAGGCAAGAATATTCATGTATTCAACCTGGTAGCCCAACTGCGATTCGGGGAATTTCATAAAATCGAAAAACACAAAAGCCAGTGGTTTTACAAGCAGAATAACAGGCCATGCCAGTAGTGTAACCAAAATAGCCTGGTAGGCTGCTTTTGTGGCGTTCTGTTTTGCTCCGGCCCCGAAATATTGTGCTACCAAAGCAGTGGAGTAGCCGGTCAACCCGACAAAGAAAAACATGAGCATCTGCATGGTAACGCCGCCGCCCATCGCAGCATTCATTTGTTCCGAACCCACACGCGCCAGGAAAAGGCGGTCGGTGAAAGTCATTACGCCGTCGCAGGCGGTGGAAATAATCATTGGCAGCGCCAGTATCAGCACCTCTTTGATGCCACCGGGCTCGTGATAATTGGAAAAATACTTTTTGAAAAAGGTCATGGCTGTTCTGTTTTCTGTTGAATTGTGGCGCAAAAATAAGGCGAAATTGGGATACAATGGCTTAAAACTTCAGTGAACAGTTGAATTTTGATAATGAAAGTGTGTTTTAGCTGATTAAAAGTATTAGGAATTTCAGCATTAAATTTTTAAAAACGCTCAGGTTAACATTAGTTTTAATTATTCACTATTTATGAAAATTTTGTGATTTAAGTTGATCAGGAACCCCTGATCCTTTTTGAGCTTAGTTTCCAGTAAATTCCAAATGCCAATAGTAGTTCACACCCAAAAATGATCAATATAGGGAGCGAAACCGAATCAAATTCAGTAATTATTCCTGTTAACTGAAACAGCGATATAAATGCCAGGAATGCGGAAACAATTGCATCAGAGTTGATACTTTTATTTCCTCTCTTTATCAGAATCAGTTCCGAAAGGTCATTCAGCAGTTTGTTGATCTCGTAATTCAGACTAATAATTCCTCTCTGTACTTCACCCGTTTTTATGATCTCTTTTTCGCTGGGATATTGAAAAACATCATGTATTAATTTTACACTTAATGTATTTCTGATTTCCCGCTGACTTTTTTCCAGAAAATCAAGTTTATATTTCTGCCGGGGATCCATGGTATCACTAATTTTTTTGAAAATCTGATTCAGAATATGAGTGTTATGAATTAAGACCATATTCGGTACCAGTAAATAGGGGTCTGCAATGATATGGTTGTTGATGGCGTTACAAACTTCTTCGTTGTATTTTATCTTCAAAAGGGTACCCCGACAAGAGATAATCAGCGTTTCACTTTTTGTTGAAACGGGTTGAATGGTGTCAAAGATTTCATCCTCATTCATTCTTTCGAAATCAAAAATTCCCAGGATGATTCCGCATAAAGTTTTCGAAATCTTCTTAAAATCTTTATTTTCAATTGCGTTTCTTTCCTTTAAAAACAAATCCAGAAAATCGAGCCATTCTGCTTTACTATTGAAAAACTGTGAGGAGTCAATCTGGATTATCCCTGATTTTTCATGGCTTTTTTCTGAATTGAAAAGTTTAGTAACCCGCTCCACCATTTCGTTTGGTTCCTTTTCGTTATTGATCTCAAGGGAGAGATCCGTATAAAATTTTGCTTTTTCCTGATCGCTGCCAAATTTGTGTGCCAGCTTTATCAAATCATTTTCGGTAAGTGTGCTGTTATTATCAGGAGTAATCGACAAATGCCAGACAGTAATTTTTGATTTCTCCACGAAGGTTTTATTAACCGATAGAATAACAGGTACTTTTATCCTGTCCGAATCGGTTATTTTGTAATGCCTGATTCCTTCAGACCAGTATTCATAAGCTTGAGGAAATAGCAATGTGGCTTTATGATTTCCGGCATAAGAACTGATAAAATCCTTTTTCTGTAAAATTTGATTTCTGAAGTTTAGCATGTCGGATTCAAATGAAGCAAGATAATTGTATTTATCATCTTGTTGTGAACCAATCCATTCTGAATTCTCTTCAATAAAATGCATGGTTACCGCTGCATTTGAATATTTATAATGATTTGATTCCAAAATTGATTCAGGTTCAATAAATCCATCCCTGTTTTCAACCTGGTGCAGTGAATCAATCATTTTGTTAAGGCTTTCTCTTTTACCGCCGAGTCCGGCATAAAACTCGGTTAAAAACGCTGTAATTTCACTGACCGGTATTTTGGATTTATCAGCATTAAATTGCGGAAAAGTCAGTAATAACAGGTTATTGACATCATCTTTTTTGGAGTCAAGAGCTGGTTGAATATACGGGATATTGATCCATTTGGCTCCAAGTTTCGAGAATATTTCCAGTCTTTTGTAAGGATTGAAATTGTCGTTTTCAGTCAGCTCTGGGTTATTCGATTCAAAAAAGACGTTACGGATTTCAATTTGTCTGTCATTTTTTATCCAGTCTTTAATCATGTTGACGCCATCGTTAATTAAAATGTTGGCGATGCCTTTACCTCTGAACTGGTTGTCGATAATAAGGTACGTTAAGTGGATGGCCTTGCTTTTTTCATACCAGTCGGCAATTAAACCACCGTACACTTCACCGTTGTTTTCATCAGCATTTTTTAAAACGATAATTGAATGGGGTTCATCAGGCTTTTTATCGCCAACTACCCGGTTTATTATATCCTGAAATAATTCTCTTTCATTACTGTCAGGAAATCCATTTTCATAAATTGATTCAAATTTCCAGAGCAAATCATTTTCTGTTTTGCACGATGATTCATCAAAGATTAGTTTCATGATATTGGTT